>CAYZFZ010000166.1:0-8091 GCA_964477795.1 uncultured Bifidobacterium sp. | reverse complement strand
AGCGGGGCGAGGCCGAGCTTGGCCAGCACGGCGGGCACGATCGTGTCGTCCTGGCGCATCAGCGCCGCCATCAGGTGGTCGGGCGTGAGCTCGGGGTTGGACAGGCCGCGTGCGTGATCGATGGCCGCGGCGAATGCTTCGTTGGTCTTGAGGGTCCACTGCTTGGGGTCGAGCGCCATGGGTACAGCCTAGCTCGACACAAGAAAGTTGCTACAGGTCGTATCAACTTTCTGCCTCGGCAGAGCGGGCGGCAGACGCGACACGGCAGGGATCGTCCTCCCGTCGAGACGATCCCTGCCGTGAGCCGCCGGCCGAGGGCTGGTCGCTAGCCCTGGCTGACGTTGATGATGTTGCCCTGCGCATCGGCGTCGAGATAGCCGCTGCTGCGCGTGCCGCTGACGAACACCCGGATCTGGACGTCGGCGGTGAAGGGCAGGTTGCGCTGGACCGAGATGTGCGACACCGCCGCCCCCTCGATCGGGATCTGGGCGAGCGCCGCCTCCACGAGCCCGGGGATGGCTGCCCAGTTCACCTCGTTGTCGGAGAACAGGTTGGACTCCAGGTCGCCGTCGCCGGTGAGCATCACCGGGGCCGGGGCGCCGACGGAGCCGCTGCGCCACTGGTACTCGTCGACGTTGGCCGGGATGGACGGATCCTGCACCTGGGCGAACGCGTACTCGGGGTAGAACAGCGCCTGCAGGATGCGCAGCGGTGCGGCGCCACGGGCGGTGGCGAACTGGGCCACCACGTCCTGGGCCTGGGTGCCGGTGAACAGGTTGGTGGGCGGCGCGGCCACCGTGGTGGGCACCTCGGGGATCGTCACCGGCGGGATCGTGACGCTGGGGATGGTGATCTCGGGGATCGTGATCTCGGGGATGGTGATGTCCGGGATCGTGATGTTGGGGATGGTGATGTCCGGGATGGTGATGTCGGGGATGGTGATGTCGGGGATCGTGAACGTCGGGATCGTCACGTCGGCCTGCACCTTCTTGGCGTCGTCACTACGGGTGAGCACGAACGCGACGGCGCCGATGCCGATGGCGGCCACGACGGCGAGCGCGATGTACGCGATCTTGGACGAGCTCTGCGGCGGTTCCGGCGTCCAGCCCGGGGTGGGGCCGGGCGTGCCGTAGGCCGGGGGCGGGCCGCCCGCCGGCGGCGGGCCCATCGGCGGGCCACCGGCCGGTGCGCCGAGGGGAACACCGGGAATCGGGGTGCTCCCGGGAGGGGCGGTCGGAGGGCTCAGGGGCTGGCCGCCCGTCGGCGGGCCCTGGGGAAACTGCGGGTTGGGGAAGCCTGGGGGCGTGTTCACGTGAGTCTCCTGCGGAGTGCGGTGGTGCTCATCGAGCATCTTGAGGGACGGGAACGCCGAGCGACTGAGTAGTCGTTACTCATTGTTCGTCCGTCCTGAGCCGAGCGCCGCTCAGACCTTGCAGATTTCGCGAACTGTGTTCGCGGGCGGTGGTCAGACGAGCAGGGCCGAGCGGTACACCTGCACGCCGATGGCGCGGAGACGTTCGGCGTGCACCGCCGCCCGCGGCCGGAAGCCGTCCCACGTCCGCCGCGCCTGCGGCGTCCAGCCGACCTCGCCGATGCAGGCGAGGCGGGGGAAGCACAGCTCCTCGACGTCGGCGAACGTGGGCACCTTCTCGGTCCACAGCGGGGCCTCGACGCCCACGATGCGGTCGTCGCCGACACCGTCGAGCTGGGCGGCCGGATCCCAGCCGTAGGCGGTGTCGACGTCGATCATGCCGGCCCAGCGCCGGCCGATCCGGTCGTCGGCGGCGTGGCGCATGTCCAGGTAGGTGTGCGCCGCCGGCGACATGAGGAAGCGGGTGCCGGTCGGGGCGAGCGCGGCGACCGGCGGCTGCAGCCAGTGCTGCACGACGGCGCCGGGGGCGAGCGGGGTGGTGGCGATCTCCTCCCAGCCCACCATCCGCTTTCCGTGCCGGGTCAGCTCCTGCTGCAGCAGCTCGACGAACTGGCGGTACTCGCCCGGCTCGGTGACGTGTGCCTCGTCGCCGCCGATGTGCAGGAACTCGCCGGGCGTGTCGGCGGCGAGCTGCGCGATCACGTCCGCCACGAACCGGCGTGTCGCCGGTGCCGTGAGGCGCAGCGAGCTGAAGCCGACGCCCCTGCCGGTGTACCGGGGCGGGCAGACGCCGTCCGGGTTGAGCGCCGGCACCGACGCCAGCGCGGCGTTCGTGTGGCCGGGCATGTCCACCTCCGGTACCACCGTGACGAAGTGGCGGGCGGCGTGGGCGATGATCTCGCGGTAGTCCTCCCTGCTGAACCAGCCGCCGGTGCCGCCGCCGACCGCGCTCGCGCCGCCGATGCCGGTCAGTGCCGGCCAGCCGTCGATGTCGATGCGCCAGCCCTGGTCGTCGGTGAGGTGCAGGTGCAGCCGGTTGAGCTTGAAGCGGGCGATCAGCTCGACGAAGCGCAGCACGTGGTCGACGCCGAAGAAGTGGCGGGCGACGTCGAGCATCGCGCCACGCCACTCGAAACGTGGGTGGTCGACGATGTGCACGCAGGGCAGCGAGGTGTCGGCGGGGTCGTGGGCGAACAGCTGCACCAGCGTGCGCGAGCCGTTCCACAGGCCGTGCGCCGTCGCCGCGCGGAGGCGAGCGCCCTGCTCGTCGATGTCCAGCGCGTAGCCCTCCGCGCCGTGCTGGCGAACGTTGCCGTCGAGCTGCAGCACGACATCGCCGGCGACGGGCGTGTCCGCGCGCGACAGGTGCAGCCCGCTGGCTCGGTGGACGTCGCCGACGAGGTGGGTGACCACGTGCTCGTGCAGGTGTGCGTCGGGCGCGTGCTCGTCGGCCACGAGGACGATGCGGGTGCGGGCGGTGAGCGTGATGGTGCCGGGCCGGCGCTCCACGAGCTGGGGCAGCGGCAGCAGCCCGTCGAGCGGGTCGTTCGTCATCGCTCCAGCGACGTGGCTCATCGAGGGATCGCGCGTATCCGGTTGTTCCGCGGGTTGTGCTCGAGCTCGGCCAGGCCGAGGTGCTCGAGCAGGGGTGGGACGTACATCCCGAATCGCCCGCGCAGGCCCTTTTTCAACCCGTACCAGCCGCCGCGCGGGTTGTCGGGCGAGCGGCCCCACGCCTCGACGGTGCCGTCCTTGGCCGGCTTCTTCTCGTCGGCGGCACCCAGCTCCACCCAGTCGCCGGCGGCCAGCAACCAGGCGTGCAGCTCCTCCACGCAGCGGGCGTCGTAGTACAAGACGGTGCTGCCGACCGTGCACACGAGCACGTCGAGGCCGTCGCGCTCCCCGCGGTGCAGGGTGTAGCTGGAGCTGTGCGGTGGTGTCTGCAGCTGCCAGGGATCGTCGCTGGTGCCGGAACCTGTTGCCATTGCCGCCCCTTCGGTCGTGCTCGCTGTGACCGTAGGGTCGGCGGCGTGGAGCGTCAAGCGCGGAGCACGACGTCGGCAGTCAGGGCCATTGGACCCTATTTCGAGCATGGCGCGGGGAAGTACGAAGGGAGGTGCACCGCCGGGTGGATTCGGCAGTGATCCTGACGCCTCGTGCAGCTCTTGCAGTGGCGCTGAGTGCGCAGGGACGGCGGGGGGTGCCATCGGGGGCGCCCCCCGCCGCTGTGCGCCTGGTGTGCCTGGTGCGCCTCAGGTCAGCAGATCGTGGGCGACGCCCAACCACAAGTCGGTGGTGAGGCCCAGCGACTCGACGTCGATGCGCTCGTCGTGGCCGTGGAAGCGCGAGATCATGTCCTCGTAGGTGACGTTGGCGCTGAACAGACCGGTGCCGTAGGCGACCGTGCCCATGCGGCGGAAGAAGCGGGCGTCGGTGGCGCCGATCTCCAGCTGGGGCAGCAGCGTGGCGCCGGGGTAGGCCACCTCGGCGCGGCGGGCGAGGGCATCCCACATCGGGTTGTCCATGGTCGAGGCGGTCGACTGGTCGTCGATCAGGCGGCTGATCTGCACCCGCTCGGCCAGCTCACCGATGGCCTCGCGCAGGGCGGCGTCGACCTCGTCGCCGGTCACGCCCGGCAGGGTGCGGATGTCGACGTCGAGCTCGACGGTGTCCGGGATGACGTTGCTCTTCACCCCGCCGTGCACCACGTTGGGCGAGAACGTGGTGTGGCTGCAGGCGTGCAGCATCGTCGCCGACCCGTGATCGGGCAGCGCCTGCAGTGCGCCGTACACCTCCGCCGGATCGAGCAGGCGGCGGGTGAGCTCGGGGCCCAGCTCGTAGGCCTCGACGGTGGCCCGCCATACGTCGTCGAGCCCGGCCGCCGGGCGGTACGCGTGCAACCGGCGGACGATCTCGCTGGCGGTGATGATCGCGTTGTCGGCGCCGAAGGGCATGGAGCCGTGCCCGGGGCTGCCGCTCACCCGCAGGCGGCGCCAGGCGATGCCCTTCTCGGCGACGGTGACCGTGATCTTGCGCGACCCGTCCGCCGACGGCATGGCGACGCCGGCCAGCTCGGTGAGCAGGTAGTCGCAGGCGATCGCGTCCCAGTGGTGCTCCACCATCCACTTCGCGCCCCAGGTGCCACCGGCCTCCTCGTCGGGGACGGCGAAGTAGACGAGCGTGCCCCGCGGGCGGAAGCCGCTGCGGGCCAGCTCGCGGAACGCGACGGCCTGGGTGGCGGTCTGGTAGAGCATGTCGAGCGCGCCGCGGCCCCACACCTCGCCGTCGATCAGCTCGCCGCCAAACGGGTCGCGGCTCCAGCCGTCGCGGTTCACCGGCACCACGTCGGTGTGCCCCATCAGGCACACCGTTGGCGCATCCGGGTCGGAGCCCTCCATGCGGGCGACGAGTGACGTGCGCCCGGGCCGCGACTCGTAGGTGGCCAGCTCGACGCCGGGCCCCTCCAGGTAGGCGCGCAGGAGGTCGACGTTGCGGGCCTCCTCGCCCGAGTCGGGGGTGCCGTCGTTGACGCACTCGCTGCGGATCAGTGCCTGCAGCAGTTCCGTGGACGCGCCGGTGAGGTCGTCGGAGGCGGGAAGGGTCATGCGCCGACGGTAGCCGGGGCCGGATCGCGGCCGGGTCGCGTGCGTGCCCGGTCGCGTGCCGGGCTGGCTCAGCTCGGCAGCAGCGCGGTGGCCAGCACCTCGTGGAAGCGGGGCCAGCAGGTGGCGATCCAGGCCGGGTCGTCGTCGGCGAACGCGGCGCGGACCTGGGCGCGGATGGCGGGTGCTTGCGGGCCTCGTGGATCGCCGTAGCCGTGCAGCCAGGCATCGGCGCGCAGCGACTGCAGCACGGTGATGCCGTCGACCGTGCCGTACTCGATGCAGATCGGCGTCACCTCTGCGTGGGGCGCCAGCTGGTCGGCGACGTTCAGCCAGTCGCCGGCCAGCACCGCCGACACGCTGTCACCGGCGAGCATCGACTTCGAGTCCGGCCACAGGGCGAGTGCCCGCTCGAACAAGGGGTCGCCGGGCGCGGCGCTGGCGATCAGCTCGCCGTGGCCCCATGGCCCCAGCCCGGTGTGCAGGTCGATGATGACGACGCGCTGCGCAGCGGTGAGGTTGGCGGCACACCACTCGCGCAGCCAACGGTGTGACCACACCGGCCCCGTGCCGCCGTAGAACACGCCCCTGGGGTGCGCATACTGGCCGCCGCTGACGACGGCCTGCAGCTTCGGGTAGCCCCACTCCTCGAGCACGGCGAGCAGCACCTCCATCGTGCGCTGCTGCGCCTCCGCCGTCCACTCGTCGGGCACGACGACGTCGGCGATGCCGTCGTAGTCGGTGTTCGTGGGCGGCGGCTGGGTCCAGTCGACGAAGTTGCGGTTGAGGTCGACGTTGTCCTCGTTGACCCGCCGCACCCACGCCATGCCGAACGGGTTGAGCGCATGCACGTTCACCACGCGGATCCCGTCCGGCCGCTGGGCTGTGTGGTGCGCCAGCCAGTGGGTCTGCAAGGCGGAGCCGCAGTAGCCCTCCACCCCGTGCGTCGCGGAGAACACGAGCACGACGGTGCTCGCGTCGCGTGGGCCCAGCTCGGCCACGTCGATGCCGAGCGCCTCGCCCTCTGGCCCGCGGTCGGGATGCTCGAACGTGTCGATGGTGGCCCCAGCCGCCTCGGCGGCGGCGAGGAACGCGCGGCGCGCGACGGGGTAGGAGGTGCTGAGCATGGGATGCGGCATCGCGCCAGTCTTGCCCACGACACGGCCGCCCCCGTCGCCGAGCTGTAGTCGGTGTCCCGGTACGGCGGTTCGGCGTCGGTGCGGTGATGTGGCGGCGCGGAGGCGCGGTGTGGGCGGAAGCTGGAGTGGCCGGGTTCGGCACGGTGGCAGATACCTTGCTGGCTTCGTGAGCGCCGACCCTCTCGCCCCCACCACCGACCCCGTGGCCGACCCTGCCGCCGACCTCGTGGCTGCCCCGGTGGCCGAACCCGCCGCTGACGAGTCCGGGGGCGCGGCTGCGCTGGCGGTGGTCGTCTACTGGCGCCCGGGGTGCCCGTTCTGCTCGATGCTGCGCGCCGGCCTGCGCCGGCACGGGGTGCCGTTCCGTGAGGTCGACATCTGGGCTGACCCCGATGCCGCCGCGTTCGTGCGCTCGGTCGCCCGCGGCAACGAGACCGTACCCACCGTCACCGTGGGCGACGTCGCCCTGGTGAACCCGTCGGCCGGCGAGGTGGCCCGCCTCCACGGCGCCGCCCGCGACTGAGGCACATCCCGCGACCGCTTGCTTCCTGTCACCGGTCGTGTCGCGCCGGTCGGGTGCGGGAACAGCGAAGCATCGGCAGCGGCGAGCTGGTCGAGGCGGCGGACGATGTCGAGTTCGCGGGCGTCGAGCAGCCCGCGCACGACCTTGATGGCGGCGAGCTCGGCGCGGCAGGCGGCTTCGTCGGCCAGGACTGCTGCCGAGATCAGGGTGGCTACCGCCGTGACGTCCATGCGAACAACTGTACGCAGGGGGTCTGACATAGATGCCCGGCACGATCCCGAGCGCCGCGCGCAACAATCTGGGCATGCCGAAGCTGATCGCCGACGTCGTCGAGCCTGGCCGCCTGTCCACCTCCGAGCAACCGGTGCTGCGCATCGATGGCGACTTGCAGCTGCGCCCGTTCCGGCACGACGACGTGGCCGCGGTCGTCGCCGCCTTCGCGACACCGGACATCCAGTACTTCCACTTCCGCCGGCTCGACGAGGAAGAGGCCGTGCAATGGATCGACGAGCGCGCTGCCGGCTGGCGTTCGGAGCAGTCGGCCACGTGGGCCATCGCCGACCAGCGCACCGGCGACGTGCTCGGCCGGGTCACCGTGTACCTCCGGCTCGCCGAGGGCCACGGCGAAGTCTCCTACTGGGTGCTCCCCGCGGCTCGACAGCGTGGCGTCGCCACCCGTGCGTGCGTCGCCGCCACCCGCTGGGCACACACCCTCGGGCTGCATCGCATCGAACTGCAGCACTCGTCCACGAACGACGCGTCGGCACGGGTCGCCGAGCGCGCCGGGTTCCGGCGCGAGGGCGTCCGCCGGCAGGCGAGCCTGCTCGTCGACGGCTGGCACGACATGGTGCTGCACTCGCACCTCGCCACGGATCCGGTGTGAGGCGCGGCGGCTCAGCGCGTCAGTTGCGCAACAGGTCCTTGGCGATGGCAACGATCTGAATCTCGTCGGTACCCGCGTAGATCTGCAGCACCTTCGCATCGCGGGCCAGCTGCTCGACGCGGAACTCGCTCATGTAGCCGTTGCCGCCGTGCAGCTGTACCGCCTCCATCGCCACCTCGCTGGCCGCGCGGGCGCTGTAGAGCTTCATCGCGGAGGCCTCGGCGAGCGTCATCGAGTGCCCGGCCGCACCGAGCTCCATCACACGGAAGACGAGGTTCTGCACGTTCATCCGGGCGACCTCCATCCGCGCCAGCTTCTCCTGGATCAGCTGGAACTCGCCGATCGGCTTGCCGAACTGCACGCGATCCTTGGCGTACTGCACGCTCAGCTGCAGGCACTCCTCGATCACGCCCAGCGCCATCGCGGCCACACCGCTGCGCTCCTGCATGAACGTGGCTTTGGCGCCGTCGCGCCCGCCTGCGGCCTGGTCCTCGGTCTCACCGATCAGGCGGTCGCGCCCGACGCGCACGTCGTCGAGGAACAGCTCGCCGGTGGGCGACGAGTGCATGCCC
>CAYZFZ010000165.1:0-8137 GCA_964477795.1 uncultured Bifidobacterium sp. | reverse complement strand
GCACGGCTCGCATCGGGCCTGGGTGGTGAACGGCAACGGGCTCGACGAGCTCACCACCACCGGGCCCTCCACCGTGCTCGCGCTCGACGACGACACGGTGCGCAGCTTCACCGTCGACCCGATGGCGCTGGGCCTCGCGCCGGCGATCATGGACGAGCTGGTCGGCGGCACCCCCGATGTGAACGCCGATGTCGTGCGCCGCGTGCTGGCCGGCGAGCACGGCGCGCACCGCAACATCGTCGTGCTCAACGCGGCGGCCGCGCTCGTGGTGGCCGGTGTCGCCGAGTCCATCGAGGAGGGGCTGGTGACGGCCTGCGCCTCCATCGACTCCGGCGCCGCCGACGCGACGCTGGCCCGCTTCGTCGAGGTCTCCCAGCAGGCTGCCGAGGAGCTCGGTCACTGATGATCGTGCGCGTGCCGGCATCGTCGGCCAACCTGGGGCCAGGGTTCGACAGCCTCGGCCTCGCCCTCTCACTGCACGCCGAGATCGGCACCGGCGACGCGCCGGAGGGTGCGCACCCGGCCGACGAGCACCATCCGGCCACCGTCGCCTTTCGCCGGCTCGGCGGGGAGGGCCCGCTGTGGGTGCGGTCGCCGATCCCCGTCGGCCGCGGGATGGGGTTCAGCGGCGCGGTCCGTGTCGGGGGACTGGTCGCCGCGCATGCACAACGGCTGGGGGCCGACCACGACCTGTTGCAGGCGGCGCTGCTCTCACTGCTCGCCGTCGCGACCGAGCTGGAGGGCCACGCCGACAATGTCGCGGCCTCGCTCTACGGCGGCATCGTGGCCACGGCCGGCGGTCACGCGGTGCGGGTGCCGATGTCGTTCGACCCGGCGATGGTGATGTGGGTGCCGCCGTTCGTCACCTCCACCGACGAGTCGCGCGCCCGCCTGCCGGCGCAGGTGCCCTTCGACGACGTGGTGTTCAACATCGGGCGCACCGCCCTGCTCGTCGCTGCGCTCGCCGCCGGCGAGGTGCACGTGCTGCGCGCCGCCACCGAGGACAGGCTCCACCAGGAGATCCGGCTCGCCGCGGCAGCACCCTCGCGTGCCGCGATGGAGGCTGCGCTGGCGCACGGCGCGTGGGCGTCGTGGCTCAGCGGGTCCGGCCCGACGGTGGCCGCGATGTGTGCCGTCGACGAAGCCGAGGAGCTGGCCGCGCACCTTCCTGCCGACGGCCACACCAAGATCCTGCGCATCGACCACGCGGGGACGGTCATCGAGGCCTGACGGACCCCTTTGCGACCCCGGTGGCCGTCACATAGGCGAGCGTGACGAGCGCCAGCACCAGCAACACACCCCAACCAGGGCGAGTGAGGCCGAGATCGTCGGCGAGCGGCGAGAACGGTAGCGCCACCGTCACCGCGGCGATCGCGAGGGACGCGCTCAGCAGTGCGGTGCCCGGCCGGCTGCGCCACGCTCGCCGGCGGGTGCGCAGCACGAGCATGACGGCCAGCTCGGTGGCGGTGGACTCGATGAACCAGCCGGTGCGGAAGAGATCGGCCTCGGCGTGGAAGCCCAGGCGCAGCACCGCGAACGTGGTGAGATCGAACACGGAGCTGATCAGGCCGAACACGATCATGAACGTGCGCAGGGTGCGCAGATCCCAGCCGTGAGGGTCGGCGACAGCCTCGGGATCCACCCGGTCGGCAGCGATCGTGGTGCCAGGGATGTCGGAGAGGAAGTTGAGCAGCAGGATCTGGCGGGGCAGCAACGGCAGGAACGGCAGCACCACCGCGGCGAAGGCCATCGACACCATGTTGCCGAAGTTGGCCGACATCGTGACCTGCACGTACTTGAGCGTGTTGGCGAACACCCGGCGGCCCTGGCGGATGCCCTCCGCCAGCACGGCGAGGTCCTTGTCGAGCAGCACCACGCTGGCCGAGTGTTTGGCCACGTCGACCGCGGTGTCGACGGAGATGCCGACGTCGGCGTTGCGCAGCGAAGGCGCGTCGTTGATGCCGTCGCCGAGGTAGCCCACCGTGCACCCGCTGCGACGCAGGGCGGCGACGACGGCTTCCTTGTGCAGCGGGTCGATCTCGGCGAACACCGACGTGCGCAGCACCCGCGCGTCGAGCTCGGTGTCGGTGAGCGTGGACATCTCGGCGCCGGTGAGCAGATCGCTCGCGTCGATGCCGACGGCCGCGGCGACATTGGCGGCGGCGAAGCGATTGTCGCCGGTGATCAGCTTGGTGGCCACCCCGAGCGCCGCCAGCTCCGCGATCGCGGCACCGGCGTCCGCCTTGGGTGGGTCGCTGCAGCACAGGAAGCCGGCGAAGCGCAGGCCCGTCTCGTCCGTGGCTCGTAGCTCCGCCGGCGGTTCGGCGACGACCTTGGTCGCGATGCCCAGCACCCGCGAACCCTCGGCGGAGAGCTGCTGGAAGCGGCCGGCCAGCTCGTCGCGCTCGGCTGCCGTCGTCGCGCACGCGGCGAGCACGGGTTCGAACGCCCCCTTGGTGATCAGCGTCGCAGCACCGTCGAGAGCGAGCAGCACCGACAGCATCCGGCGGTTGAAGTCGTAGGGCAGTTCGTCGATCACATCCGGGCGCGGCGTATCGGCCGGCTGCGCGGCGATGATCGCCGCGTCGATCGGGTTGACGAAGCCACGCTGCGACACCGCGTTGCACCACGCAAGGTGTGCGACCTCGGCCGATGGTGTGCCGGAAGGATCGAGCGCGCGCTCGAAGCGCACGACGCCGTCGGTGAGCGTGCCGGTCTTGTCGGTGCACAGCACGTCGATCGAGCCGATGTCCTCGATCGCGTCGAGCCGCTTGACGATCACCTGCCGGCGGGCCATCTGGCGGGCGCCGTACGACAGCGTGACGCTGACGATGGTGGGCAGGAGCTGTGGCGTCAGGCCGACTGCGAGTGCCAGCGAGAACAGGAGCGATTCGATGATCGCCCGGTGGAGCAGCATGTTGACGGCGAACAGCGCGGCGACGAGCACGCCCGCGGTGCGCATCAGCATCAGCCCGAACCCGCGCAGCCCCAGCTCGAACGCGGTGGGCACGTGCGCCTGCGCCAGGCGCTCACCGACCCGGCCGAACTCGGTGCCGGCACCGACCGCGGTGACGACTGCGGTGCCGGTGCCGGAGACCACATGTGTCGCGCACCAGACGCAGTTCGTGCGACCGCTGAGCCCGGTGTCGCGGGGGAGCACGCCGGGCCGCTTCTCGATCGGGAAGCTCTCGCCGGTGAGCGCCGACTCGTCGAGCAGCAGCGAGTCCGACCGCACCACCCGGGCGTCGCCCGCGATCACGTCGCCGGCGCGCAGCACGAGCACGTCGCCGACCACCACGTCGTCGGCCGCGACCTCCACCTCGGCACCGTCGCGCAGCACGTCGGAGTGCACCTCGACGGCCGACATCAGCTCCTCCACGACGCGCACCGCACCACGCTCCTGGAAGTAGCCGAGCGTGCCGCTGGCGGCGGTGATGAGCAGGATGATGGCACCGTCGGTGCTGTCGCCGAGCGCCATGGAGAGGGCTGTGGCGCCGAGCAGGAGCAGCACGATCGGGTTCTCCAACTGGCGCAGGATGAGCCGCCGCTCGCTCATCCGCCGGGGCGTGTGCACCTGGTCGCCGGGGTCGCGCCGACCGGCCGCCTCGGCGGAGGTGAGACCCTCGGGGCGCGAGCCGGCCTGCGCGAAGACCGTTGCCTCGTCCGCCGCCCATGGCGGTGTGGTTGCATCGTCGCTGCCGGTCACCGTGCCACCTCGCTGGGCACAGCCTCGCGCGCCGCCGGCGCGTCAGGCGGCCGCGCTGAGGCGGGTGACCTCGCGCACGGGCGTGGCGGGCCAGGCCCACTCGCCGCTGCACCACAGCAGGCGGGCGTGGAAGCTGGCGCGGTCGATCGCCCGGGCGAGGCAGAGCACCTCGTCGGCCGCATGGCGGGGGAGTGGCCGCGGGTACGCCGCCGTCTCCGGCGGGGCGAGCTCGAGCCCGGTGGCCAGCTGGCCCTGCGGCTGTGCACTCTGCAGCACCCCGTCGCGGATGTGCAGGACGGTGTCGTGCAACTGCACGCCCACGTCGCCGGCCGCGCGCAACTGGTCGAACAGGCGCTGACGGGTGATGGCGGCGCCGAACGCGAGCGCGCGGTCGCGCATGCTGGCGGCCTCCTCGTAGCGGCGCTCGCCGGCGAGTGCGGCGACCCTCGCCCACAGCGGATCGAGGATCAGCTGCGGCGAGGTGGAGCAGCCGGCGACGACCTGGCCGACGACGCGCCAGTAGGCGGCTTCGTCGGCGGTGCCGCTGCACGGGCACATCGCCACGCCGAGCAGCGCACCGGTGCAGGGTGTGGCGCCGGCGGGAACCTTGTACGACTTGCCGATGCGCGTGCTGCACCGGCGGATGGGCAGCGCCGACTGCACCGCCTCGATCACGGCGGCGGCGGCGGCCCGCGAGCCGAGCGGGCCGATGTGCACGCCCGTCGGTGCCGGCTCGTTGGTGACGACCAGGCGAGGCCACGCCTCGTCGGTGGTGAGGCGCACGTAGCAGTACTTCTGCCAGGTGGTGCCCACGCGGTTGTAGCGGGGGTTGAGCCGGTGCAGGTAGCGCAGCTCCAGCACCTCCGCGCTGAGCGGATCGGAGGTGGCGGTGTGCGCCAGCCGCTGCGTCTCGCGCAGCATCGGGCCGATCTTGCGCCGGTCGTCGCTGCCGAAGTAGCTGCGCACCCGCTGGCGCAGGTTGGTGGCCTTGCCGACGTAGAGCACCTCGTCGTTCGCGCCGAGGAAGCGGTACACGCCCGGGGTGCGCGGCAGCTGGTGGGTGAGCTTGAGCTTGCCCGCCTGGGGATGGCCGCCCATCTTGGGCAGCATCACCAGATCGTCGAGGCCCAGCACGCCCAGCCCCGCGGCGCGCTCGAGCAGCAGGTGCAGCAGGTCGGTGGTGGCGAGCGCGTCGTCGAGCGCGCGGTGGGTGGGCCGGTGGTCGAGGCGGAAGCGGCTGGCGAGCGTGCCGAGGCGGCAGTCGGGCACCTCGTCGCGCACCAGCCGGCGGGCGAGCGGCAGGGTGTCGATGACGGTGTTGCGGAAGGCGGGCCGGTCGCTGCGCAGCAGGGCGGCGTTGATGAAGCCCATGTCGAAGCCGACGTTGTGGCCGACGATCACCGACTCGCCGACGAACTCCTGCAGGGTGGGCAGCACGGTCTCGATGCGTGGTGCCGTGGCGACCATCGACTGGGTGATGCCGGTGAGCACGGTGACGCTGGGTGCGATCGCCTTGCCCGGGTTGACCAGGGTGGCCATCGTGCCCAGGCACTCGCCACGGCGGACCTTGACGACGCCGATCTCGGTGATGAGGTCGCCCCCGCGGTCGGTGCCTGTTGTCTCGATGTCGAGCACGCAGAACGTGACGTCGGCGAGGGGAGTCCCGAGATCCTCGAACGAGCGCTGCACAGCCTGGCAGTTGATCACGAACGCCCGTTCGGTGTCAAGAACGCACGTTCGACCCAAGGGCCTGGTGTGTCGCGTCAGTAGCCTGGCGGCGTGTCAGACGCTCCCGGCCCCGCTCCGTCCGGTGCGCCGTCCATCCCCGACAGGGCGCTGTACTCAGCGTTGGAGTTCGCAGTCGGCATCGCGGCGGTCGGGTCGAAGCTGCGCCCGGCACTGCCGTACCCCAGCGGGTTGAAGCCGTTCCTGCGCTTCCACAAGCTGCCGCCCACGGCGTTGGCGAAGGTGCGTGAGGCGGTGGAGGGCGACGACGTCTTCCGCGCCCGGCTGGGCACAGTGGCCACTCGTGAGCTGCTCGACGAGATCGGGATGCTGTGGCTCACCCGGCCCGCCGGGTGGGAGGCCGAGGTGGCGCGCGTGCTGAGCGCCGACGTGTCGCCCGTGGACGAGGAGGCCGACAGGCGCCGCGAGCAGCGTCGCCGCGAGGCCGCCGAGATCGCAGCGGTGCGGTCGCGGGCCGAGGTGGCGGTGTTGCGCGAGCAGCTGGATGCCGAGCGTGCGGCCCGCGCGATCGCGGTTGCCGACGTGGAGCGCCTGTCCGGCGAGCTGGCGGCGGCGCAGAACCGGCTGCGCGAGCTGGAGCGGGCGGTGGAGAGGCGGGCCGGTGGCGCCGAGGCGGCCGCGGCCGCTGCAGGCTCGGCGGCCGCCGAGCTGGCCGACATGCGCAGCGCGCTTGCCGGCGCGGTTGCTGCTCGCGATGCGGCACTTGCCGATCGGGCAGCAGTCCACGGTGGCGCCACCGCCGACATCGAGCGCGTGCGCGCGCTGCTCACCGAGGCGCTGGCGCTCACGCGTGGTCGTTCCCCGGGCGCTCGCCGGCGGCAGCGGCGACCGATCGCCGTGCCCGGCGGTCTGTATGGCAACAGCGAGGCAGCGGGCGAGCACCTGCTGCGCGTGCCCGATGCCGTGGTGCTCGTCGACGGGTACAACGTGGCCAAGCTCGGCTGGCCGGCCGTGCCGCTCGATCGCCAGCGCGAGCTGTGCACCGAGGCCGCCGAGAACCTTGCCCGCCGGTGGGGCAGCCTCATCCACGTGGTGTTCGACGGCGCGACGGTCGTGGGGGCGGTGGCCGGCGGGCGGCGGATGGTGCGGGTGAGCTTCTCGCCAGAGGGTGTCAGTGCCGACGACGTGCTGCGTGCCGAGGTGGCGGCGCTCGACACCGGCCGACCGGTCGTCGTGGTCACCAACGACCAGGCGATCGTCGCCGACGTGCGCGCCGCCGGCGCCAACGTGCTCGCCAGCGACACGTTCCTCGCGCTGGCCCGCCGCTGACCCCGAAACCCTGTCGCACCCCTCGTGCATGCTGCGGGCATGTCCCACTTCGTCATCTCCTGCGACACCTGCGTGATGAGCGGCACCGCCACATGCGCCGACTGCGTGGTCACCCACCTGCTCGCCCCCGCCCATCGCGAGCGGCTCCAGTTCGATGCTGCCGAGATGAGGGCGGTGGAGCTGCTCGCTGCCGCCGGGCTGGTGCCTACGCTTCGTCATCGTGAGGCGTCTTGAGCCGTCGTACCCCGCCACCGACGAGGTCTACCTCGCCGAGCTGGCGCGGCTCACCCAGCCGTTCGGCATCAGCCACACCGGTGTTGCCCCGGCCACCGTCCTCACGACGGCGCGCGCCGCCATCGAGCACCGGCTCGCCCACGACCTCACCGATGGCATGCAGTTCACGTTCAAGAACCCCCAGCGCTCCACCGACCCGCAGCAGGCCGTGCGCCACGCCCGCTCCGTGTTCGTCGCCGCCCGCCCCTACCTGCTGGCCGAGCCGCCGCGGCCCGCCGGCCCGGCCGGCCGCATCGGCCGCTACGCATGGGTCGACCACTACGCACCGTTGCGCGAGGGGCTGTGGGCCGTTGCCCACCGGTTGCGCGCCGACGGGTTCAAGGCCGTCCCCTTCGCCGACGACAACAGCATCGTCGACCGCGAGGTTGCCCATCGTGCGGGGATCGGCTGGTACGGCAAGAACGCCAACCTGCTGCTGCCCGGTGCGGGCAGCTGGTTCGTGCTCGGGTGCGTGGTCACCACCGCCGCGCTGCCGCTCGCCGCGGAGGTGGTGGCCGACGGGTGCGGTGCCTGCCGGCGCTGCCTCGACGCGTGCCCCACCGGTGCGATCATCGAGCCGGGTGTCATCGACGGCGCCCGCTGCCTGGCATGGGTGTTGCAGAAGCCGGGCATCATCCCCCGCCACCTGCGCGATGCAGTGGGCGACCGCCTGTACGGCTGCGACGACTGCCAGGAAGCCTGCCCGCCCACGGTGCGCTTCGGCCAGCGCTGGTCGGCCCCGCCCCCCGCAACGTCGACGGCGGCGCCGTCGGCCTGGCTGCAGGTGCTGACAGTGCTCACCGCCGACGACGACGAGTTGCTGCGCATCTGGGGCCGCTGGTACCTGGCCGAGCGCGAGCCGCGCTGGGTGCGGCGCAACGCGCTCGTCGTGCTCGGCAACGTGGGCGACCCCGCGGATGCAGCGGTGGTGCAGGTGCTGCGCGAGTACCTTGCACACGAGGATCCGATGCTGCGCGTCCACGCCGTGTGGGCCGCCCAGCGGCTGGGCCTCACCCACCTGATGCCGCCCGCCGACCCGCACCCCGATGTCCAGCTCGAACTGCAGGCGGCACGATGAAGCACCTGCTGGTCACGAACGACTTCCCCCCGAAGATCGGCGGCATCCAGTCGCTGCTCTGGGAG
>CAYZFZ010000164.1:0-8205 GCA_964477795.1 uncultured Bifidobacterium sp. | reverse complement strand
GCAGCTGGGCGTGTCGAGCAGCCTGATCCACTACCACTTCGACTCGAAGGAGCAGCTGCTCGCCGAGGCGTTCGCCCACTACGCCCGCAAGGACGTGGCGGAGATGGAGGCCGAGATCGAGGCGGCCCCCAGCGCGGTGGCCCAGCTCGATCGGGTGATCCACAACTATGTGCCCGAGGGCAGCGGCGACGTGGAGTGGATGCTGTGGATCGACGGCTGGGGCGAGGCGCTGCGCAACCCGATGATGCGCAAGATCAGCCAGGAGCTCGACGAGCAGTCGGCCGCGCTGGCCGAGCGCGTCATCCGCCACGGGGTGGAGACCGGCGAGTTCGTGTGCACCGATCCGGCGGCCGCGGCGATGCGGCTGACGGCGGTGGTCGACGGGCTGGCCGTGCAGTTCGCCGCCCACGACGGGATGATGACCCGCGACCAGTTCATCGACCATGTGCGCACGCTCGCCGCCTGGGAGGTCGGGCTCGAGCCGGAGGCGCTGCGCGAGGGCGCTGCTGTCGTCGCTGCCGCCGGCCCGCCCTCCCCTGCCACCGACAACGCGCTGCGCCAGCTCATCGCCCGCTACTGCGACGCGGTGCTGCGCCGCGACGCCGCCGCGTTCGCCTCGTGCTGGACGGCAGATGCCACCTGGGTATTGGGCAAGCCGATCGCCGGGCGCGATGCCATCCAGGCAGCATTCGGCAAGCAGCTCGCCGGCTACAGCTACCTGGTGCAGACCGCACCCAACGCGGTGTTCGAGATCGACGAGGCAGCCGGCACCGGCAGCGGGCGGGTCACCATTCAGGAGACGTTCGCGACGAAGAAGGACGGCCCCGGCTCACTGGTGGGCGTGTACCACGACCACTACCAGCGTGTCGGCAACAGCTGGCTGTTCAGCGAACGGCGCATCGAGATCATCACCAGATCCTGACCCGGCACGGCGCACCATCGGGGAACGTGAGGGGCGTCAGGGGCGAACCTCGTAGAACGCGTTGACGCTGTGGTCCACGTCGAGCCTGCGGAATCGCGTGAAGCCTGCCGCCTCGGCCATCTCGCGGGCCTTGTTCTCCGACAGGCCGAGCGTGCCGAGCCCTTCGCCGCCGGGCTCGCTGAGCGCCGACGACATGCACGACAGCACGCTGATGCCGTACATCAGCGATGCCATCGGGTTCTTGCGGGCGTTGTCGGCGAACGTGTCGAGCGCCTTGATGTCGACGAGCAGCCACACGCCATCGGGCTTGATCGCCTTGCGGATCGCCTTCATCATCTCCGTCGGGTGCGTCATGTCGTGGATGCAGTCGAACGTGGTGACGAAGTCGACCGACTGATCGGCCGGCAGCGGCACCTCGCGCGGGTCGGCGAAGTCCGCGTTGTGCAGGCCGCTCTCCTCCAGCTTCAGCGCCGCGCGGGCGAGCGCGTACTGCGAGATGTCGAAGCCGTGGAACGTGGAGTGCGGGAAGGCGCCGGCCATCAGCAGCACGGCACTGCCGGCGCCGCAGCCGATGTCGACCACCTTCGCGCCGGCCTCCAGGCGGGCCACCACGCCGTCGACCGCGGGCAGCACCACCGGCAGCAGGTTGGCGTTGCTCCACGGCTCGAAGCTGCGCTCGATGCCCACCGCGCCCTGCGGGCCGTGGCTGTCGTAGTCGTGCCCGACACCGGTACGGAAGCTGTCGCGCACGTCCTCCAGCGCGTGCATCGTCTGCGGCAGGCGGTGGAACATCCCCATCCCGTACGCGGGGTGCTCGGGCGTGGCGAACACCACCGCGGCCTCTGGCGTCAGCGAGAAGCGGCCGTCGGCGTCGGCGACGATCAGCCGCGCGGCCGCCTGGTTGTGTGCCCACTCGCGCACCCACCGCTCGGACAGGCCGGCGCGCTCCGCCAGCTCCGCGCTGGTGAGCGCCTCGCCCGCGTCGCGCAGCGCGACGTACAGGCCGAGCTGGTCGCCGAGGTGGATCATGCCCGCCGTCACCGCGCCCTCCAGCTTGGAGAACACCTGGAAGGAGAACAGCTTCAGCGCATCGGGGTCGATGACGGCAGGATCAGCCGCGGGGTCGACGGTGGCAGGGGTCGGGTCGGTCATGGCTGCTCGCTTCAGGTCGGGTCGACGAAGTTGGGGGCGCGCTTCTCGAAGTTCGCCATCACGGCCTCCGCCTGGTTCGGGCGGCCGACGAGCGAACCGATGTAGTGCCGCTCGGCTGCGAACTGCTCGGCCGCACCCTGGTTGAACAGCCCGTTCAGCAGTGCCTTGCCGGCACGCACGGCGTCGGGGCTGCGGCCGGCGATCTCGCGGGCCATCGCCATCGCGTCGTCGTAGGGATGGTCGGAGAGCTTCGTCGCGATCCCGAGCGCGTGCGCCTCGCGCCCGTCGAACATGCGCGCCGTGAGCACCAGCTCCTTGGCGACGTCGGCACGCACCAACTGCGACAGCATCATCGTGCCCGTCATGTCCGGCACCAGCCCCCAGTGGATCTCGCGCACGCTCAACTGCGTGTCGGGATGCACGATGCGGATGTCGGCGCCGAGGGCCACCTGGATGCCGCCTCCGATGGCGTGCCCGTGGACGGCGGCGATGACCGGCACCGGCACCTCCTGCCACACCCAGCACACCTGCTGGCCCAGATGGGTGATGCCGCCGGGCTGCAGCGAGCCCGGGTTGCCCGAACGCTCGGCGCGATCCGAGCCGCCGCCGGCGAGTGCCGTCATCGTGGAGAAGTCGAGGCCGGCGCAGAACGACGAACCCTCACCCGAGAGCACCACCACGCGCACGCCGTGCTCGGTCTTCAGCCGCTCACCCGCCGCGGCGAGCGCCTCGAACATCGCCCCGTCGAGCGCGTTGCGCTTGTCGGCGCGGGTCATGCGCACGTCGGCGATGCCGTCGTTGATGGTGATGGAGACGCGGTCCTCTGACATGGCGCGAGTCTGGCAGGTCAGTTCTTCACCGCTCGCAGCGTGTAGATCGCGGCGAGCCGCTCGGGTGCGTGCCGCAGGCGGAACTCACTCGGCTCGAACTCCTCCATCGCATCGCCGAGCGGGTTCCACGGCACCGACTGGTGCTCCTCGAACAGGGTGATCGTCAGCCCCGCGTTCCACAGCGCGTTGAACAGCTCGGACAGTGAGTGGTTGAAGAGCACCATCGTCGGTGACGTGAGCGCGCCGTCGTGCTCCACATAGGTCTTCTCCCCCACGAAGACCGTGCCAGCGGTCTCGAAGTAGGGGTGTTCGATCACGAGGAGACCGTCGTGGCGCGGATCCGCCACCGCCCACACCATCGGGTGACCCTCGCGGACGAACAGGAACCCGCCGGGTTTCAAGAGCGCCGCGACCACCTTCGCCCAGCGGGCCGCGTCGGGCAGCCAGCACAACGCGCCGACACCGGTGTAGACGAAGTCGAACGCCTCGTTCGGCAGCACGTCGCCCGCGCCGTACACGTCGCTCTCGACATAGTCGATCGTCGCCCCGCAGTCGGCTGCCAGGCGGGCCGCGACCGCGAGTGCGGGGCCGGAGAAGTCGAGGCCCGACATGCGCGCACCGAGCCGGGCGAGCGACACGGTGTCGGTGCCGAGGTGGCACTGCAGGTGCACACCGCGCAAGCCGGCGACGGCGCCCAGGCGGGGCAGGTCGAACTCGACGGTGCGCGAGAGATGCGCCGGGCCGTCGGTGTACTCGTGCAGCGCGTAGCCCACTTCGTGGTGCGGCACACGGCTGTCCCAGTTCGCCTTGTTGATCGCCACGTAGTCGGCAGGGCTCGGGTCGTCGGCGGGGTTCACAGTGCCCAGCCTGCCAGGCCGTGGAACAATGCCGGGATGCACTTGAACCTCTCGGCCGACGACGTCCTCACCACCACCCGCGCGGTGCGCAAGCGCCTCGACTTCGACAAGCCCGTCAGCCGCGAGGTGATCGAGGAGTGCCTGCAGCTCGCACTCCAGGCGCCCACGGGCAGCAACAAGCAGGGATGGCAGTGGCTGTTCGTCACCGACCCGGCGAAGAAGCAGGCGCTCGCGAGCATCTACTCGCGCAACTTCGAGCGCTACCGCCAGTCCGGTGGTTCGGCGATGCCCGACACCGACCCGCGGGCGGCGCAGCAGGTGCGCGTGCTCGACTCCGCCCAGTACCTGTCCGACAACTTCCACCGGGTGCCGGTGATGATGATCCCGTGCATCACCGGCAACCTCGACAAGGTGCCCACGGCTGCCGGCGCATCCGCGTGGGGTTCCATCCTGCCCGCGGTGTGGAGCTTCATGCTCGCCGCCCGCGAGCGCGGGCTGGGCACCGCCTGGACCACCATCCACCTGCTCCACGGCGGCGACGCGGAAGCGGCCGAGCTGCTCGGCATCCCCGACGGCATCACCCAGGCCGGGCTGTTCCCCGTGGCCTACACGCTGGGCACCGACTTCAAGCCGGCCACCCGCCTGCCGCTGGAACCGATCATCCACTGGGACCAGTGGTAGCCGAGGCGGTCGGCGCGCCGGCGCCGGCGCTGGCGCTCGACGCGCAGAGCGGGTTCGCCTACCGCTTCGAGTGGGGCCTCGAGGGCCTGGAGGCACTGGCGGCCGCCTCGGCGGTGGTGGTCGTCGTCGACGTGCTGCGCTTCACCACCGCGGTGTGCTGCGCGCTCGAGGGTGGCAGCGTCGTGCTGCCGTACCGGTGGGCCAGCGACGCCGCCCCCGAGTTCGCGCGGAGCCAGTCGGCGCTGCTCGCCGGCCGGCGCGAGCTCGGTGAGCCGTCGCTGTCGCCCACCGATCTGCTGTCGCTGCCAGCGGGCACCCGGCTGGTGCTGCCGTCGCCGAACGGCTCGACGATCTCGTTCCGAGCCGCCGAGCTGGGCGCCGCCCACGTGCTGGCCGGCTGCCTGCGCAACGCGTCGGCGACGGCACGCGCGGCGCGCCGGCTCTCCCAGGGCGGCCCGATCAGCGTCATCGCTGCCGGCGAACGCTGGGGCTCGGGTCCTCTCCGGCCGGCGGTGGAGGACCTGCTCGGTGCGGGTGCGATCCTCGCCGCGCTCGACCCGTCGGCGGCCGTCGGGGCACCGGCTTGCTCGCCGGAGGCTGCTGCCGCCCGCGCTGCCTTCGTGGCCGCGCGGCCACGCCTCTACGACGCGCTGTGCGCCAGCACGTCCGGCCGCGAACTGCTCGGCCGGGGGTGGGAGGACGACATCGCCAACTCCTCCGCCCACGACGTGAGCGCGACGGTGTGCCGCCTCGCCGGCAGTGAGTTCACGTCGCTTCGTTGACCGCCGCACCACTCGTCAGGCGGTCGATGCTGCGCATCGCTGACGCGGCGGCAAGCGTCCCGATCGCGAGCACCAGCGTCATCCCGTAGAACCACAGGCCTTGCTGGTGCAACACGTCCACCACCTCTGTCTGGGTCATGCCGGCGCTGAGCTGCGGGTCGCGGCGAGCGATCAGGTTGACGACCGCCTGCCCGACGAAGAGGAACTGCCACACAGCGAGCGAGCCCGGGGCACTGTCGCCGCAGGCCCTGCAGGCCTCACGCAAGGCGGACCACGGCAGGAAGTAGTTGGCGATGGGGATGAACCACCCGCCGGCGGCGGCCCCGGTGCGCACTCCCGCGCGCGGGAACCGCGTGGCTGCGTTGCGAGCTGTCCGGTGGGACCAGACCGCGAGCATGATCGCGGCCAGGACCTGCACGCCGATGACGGTGATCGCGAGCCGCTGCACGAGGTCGTCGGCCTTTTGGATGTCGGCCAACGTGGCTCGGCCGTTGAACACGTCGGCGGCGATCGTGCCGCGGCCGTAGGCCTGCCTGCCGAGCATCGCGGCGAAGGCGGTCACCCCGGCGAAGCCGAGCAACGTGGCCCAGCGGGCGACGGTGGGCTGCGGCCGCGAAGCGGGTGCTGCGCCGTAGTTGACGTAACCGGGAGGCGGCGCGCCCACGAGCGGGGGACGCATTCCCATGCTCGCCGCCGGGCCCACCCCGGGCATCGACGGCGATGCGGGCGGGCGCGAGGGTGGCGGCAACGTCGGGAACGGGAGCTGTGAGTCAGAGCCGGACATCGCGCTCATCTTTGCACGCGACGTGCCGATTCGAGCGCGCTGCGCGCGCACGAGTCCGACGGTGACGTACTTCGAGGGCCAGGGTGCTTCATTCCACGAGGCGCAGGCCGCTGGGCACGATCGAGGGTTCTGCCTGAGGCAGCTCGACCACGAACTCGGTGCGGCGGGCCGGGAACACGTGCTCGCTCATCAAGACGGCGCGGCCGTGGGTGTCGGTGGTGATGCGCTCGCAGCGCAGCACGGGGCTGCCCGCAGGGACGCCGAGCAGAGCCGCATCGGCACCGTCCACCGAGTCGGCACCGATGGTCTGCGAGGCGCCGCGCAGCTCGATGCCGAGCAGCTCGTAGAAGGGATGCCGCTCCACGTCGCGCCGGCTGAGGTGGTCGCCCATCTCGGCGGGGCACCACACGGTGACCACGGCGAAGGGCGTGCCGTCGGCCAGGTTCAGCCGCTTCACGCGCAGCACCTGCTGCGTGCCCAGCACGTTGGCAACCCTCGGCGGCGCGGCACGGAAGTCGAACTCGATCACCCGCCGCTCCGGCCGCACGCCGCGCCGCTCGAGCTGGCCCTCGATGGTGCCCAGCTCGTCGAGGTGCTGGCGCAGCGGCTCGCCGGCGACGTACCAGCCGAAGCCCTGGCGGGCGTCGACCAGTCCCTCGTCGCGCAGGATCTCCAGCGCGCGGCGGATGGTGACGCGGCTGACGCCGAACTCGGCGGACAGCTCGCTCTCGCTGGGCAGCACCTGCCCGACCCCGACGGTGGACAGCCGGCCGCGCAGGTCGTCCGCGATCTGCTGGTACCGGATCGTCCTCATCGTGGCGCCTCCCGCTCGGCCTCGAGCCAGCCGTCGATCAGCTCGATGCGGTTGCCGAACGGATCGTGGATGTGGCAGCGGACCGTACCCGGGATCTCGTCGCTCCACACGGCATCGAGGCCCGCAGCGGCGACGAAGGCGCGCAGGTCGCGGCGCACGAGCGCCGGGTGGGCCTTGCGCGCCGGCACGAACGCCGCCTCGGCGCCCAGATGCACGACCACGCCTCCGGCGACGAACCAGCAGCCACCGCGGGCGGCCATCACCGGCGGCTTGGGCACCTCCACCAGCCCCAGCACGCCGGCGTAGAACTCGCGGGCGATCGCCTCACCGCCCACCGGCATCGCGACCTGCACATGGTCGATCGCGATCCACGGCGAGTCGCCGCCCGGCCGGTCTTGGAGTTGCTCGCTCACTTGTATTATGCTTGTATACAAATGCCGCCGGCGCAAGTCCGAAGTTCGCCAGTCCTCCGTCCGAAGGGATACTCGTCATGACCGTCACTGCTGGAACGCCGATCGAACTCGTCGAGGGTGTCTACGCCACGCTGCCCGAGCGGGTCGCTGCCGGCCGCGAGCGTCTCGGCCACCCGCTGACGCTCACCGAGAAGATCCTGCTCAACCACCTCTACGACCCCGCCGAGCCGATCGAGCGCGGCGGCACGTACAACGACTTCCACCCCGACCGCGTGGCCATGCAGGACGCCACCGCGCAGATGGCGCTGCTGCAGTTCATGACCGCCGGCCTGCCCACCACCCTCGTGCCCAGCACGGTCCACTGCGACCACCTCATCTCCGCCAAGGTCGGTGCCAAGATCGACCTCGGCGTCGCCATCGACACGAACCGCGAGGTCTACGACTTCCTGCGCAGCGTCAGCGCGAAGTACGGCATCGGCTTCTGGGGGCCCGGCAGCGGCATCATCCACCAGGTCGTGCTCGAGCAGTACGCGTTCCCCGGCGGGATGATGATCGGCACCGACAGCCACACCCCCAACGCCGGCGGGCTGGGCATGGTTGCGATCGGTGTCGGCGGCGCCGACGCGGTCGACGTCATGACCGGTTTCCCGTTCAACGTGCGCTGGCCGAAGGTCATCGGCGTGAAGCTCATCGGCACGCTCAGCGGTTGGTCGTCGCCGAAGGACGTCATCCTGGAAGTCGCCCGCGTGCTCACCGTCGAGGGCGGCACCGGGGCCATCGTCGAGTACTTCGGCGAAGGGGCGGACAGCATCAGCGCCACCGGCAAGGCCACCATCTGCAACATGGGTGCGGAGATCGGGGCCACCTGCAGCGTGTTCGGCTACGACGGCAACATGGCGCAGTACCTGAAGGCCACCGGGCGCGAGGCGATCGCTGCCGCCGCGGACGGGGTGGCCGAGCACCTGCGCCC
>CAYZFZ010000163.1:0-8251 GCA_964477795.1 uncultured Bifidobacterium sp. | reverse complement strand
CGCTGCCGGGCTCGAGCAGGTGGTCGAGCAGCGGGCCTACGAGAAGCTCGCCGTCTACCGCCCGCTGGTGCCCGTCGGCCGCGCCGACGTGGGCTTCCTGCCCGGGGGGCTCGACGAGAAGCTCGACCCGTGGATGTCCGCCATCCACGACGCGATCGTCGCCCTCACCGACCAGCGCAGCGACCACGACGCGCACCGCCTCGTCGACGAGCTCGTCGGGCGCAACCAGCTGTCACTCGAGTCGGTCACGTTCCTGCGCGGCCGCAGCCTGCACCGCCAGATCGTCGTCGTCGACGAAGCGCAAAACCTGGAACCGACGACGCTGAAGACCGTGCTCACCCGCATCGGCGAGGGCACGAAGGTGATCTTCACCGGCGACACCAGCCAGATCGACGCGCCCTACCTGGGCGAATCGAACAACGCGCTCGCGGTGCTGATCCAGGCGTTCGGCGGCCAGGCCTGCTTCGGGCACGTGACGCTCAGTGCCTGCGAGCGCGGCACCGTCGCCAGCCTCGCCGCCGAACTGCTCTGACGCCGCCCGCCACGAGCCGGATCGCAGCAGCTGCGCCGGTTAGCGTGACGGCATGCCCGCCGCCCTGGTCACCGAGTTCATCACCGCCATCGAACGGGGCGACCTGCCCCACGCGCTCGGCCTGCTCAGCGAGGACTGCGAGTACGACAACGTCCCCATGGGCAAGGTGTTCGGCCCGGCAGCCGTCGGCGCCACGCTGACTCCGTTCCTCCAGCAGTTCACCGGCGTCGAGTGGGTCGTCCACCACCAGGTGGCCTCGGGCGACCTCACGAACGGCGTCGTGATGAACGAGCGCAGCGACAGGTTCCGCCGCGGCGACGAGTGGGTGGAGCTGCCCGTAGCCGGGGTGTTCGTGGTCACCGACGGCAAGATCACGCTGTGGCGCGACTACTTCGATCAGCCCACCGTGCGGCGGCTGATGCAGGCCGAGAGCTGACCGCCACCCCCACCGCCACCTGCGTGAGCGGCAACCCTCGCACACCCCTGCCGTAAGGTGCAGCACATGCCGGATCTCGTCAGCGCGCAGCGGTTCGCCGTGGTCGACGTGGAGACGTCCGGTCTGTCCGTGCACCGGCACCACCTGCTGCAGGTGGGGGTGGTCGTGGTGGATGGCGACGGCACCGTGCTCGACCGCTGGAGCAGCCTCGTCGCCCCCCGCTCCCGCTGGTGGTTCCGTGTCGGCCCCACCCAGCTGCACGGCATCCGCCGGCGCGACGTGCGCAAGGCGCCACCGGCCGCGCAGGTGATGGCACAGCTCGCGCAGCGGCTCACCGGCACCCGCTTCGTCGCCCACAACGCAGAGTTCGACCTCGCGTTCCTGCGCAAGGCCGCCACCCGCGTGGGCGTCGAGCTTCCGCTCGAGCAACCGCTGTGCACCCTGCGGCTGTCGCGCACGCTCGATCCCGAGCGGGCATTTTCCCACCGCCTCGCCGATCTGTGCGCCCGCTACGACATCCAGCTCGTGCGCCCCCACGATGCGCTCGCCGACGCAGATGCCACGGCCGCCGTGCTGCCCCACCTGCTGCGGGCGCACGGGTTCCTGACGGTCGATCAGCTGCCGTCGCTGCCGGTGCGCTCGTAGCGGCGCAGCAGCCGCGCTGCGGCGCGCGCACCCAGGTCCACCCACTCGGGTGGGCTCAGCACCTCCGCCGCCGCCCCCAGCTGCAGCAGCAGCTCGCGCAGCCAGCGCTCGCTCGCCACCGGCACCTCGATCAGCAAGCCGTCGCCGTCGGGCTGCACCGATCTCGTCGGATAGCGCTCGGCCACCCACGCACCACCCGCGGGTACGCGCACCAGCGCGGCCGGCAGCTCGTCGTCGGAGAACCAGCTGTCGCGCGGCGGCACCTCCACCTCCCGGGCCGCGTCGACGGCACCGGTGAGCGCCCACTGCTCGATGCGGTCGATGCGGAACGTGCGCTCCTCGCCGTGGCGATGATCGTCCGCGATCACGTACCAGAAGCCACCCTCGAAGTAGACCCGCCGGGGCGTGATCTCGCGCTCGCTGCGCCGATCTGCGGCCGGCGACCAGTAGGTGATGCGCAGGCGGGCATGGTCGGCCGCTGCGGCGGCGACGGCTGCGGTCGCCGGTGGTGGCGGGGTCTCCACCACGACCGCGTCGTCGCCGAGCGCGACGGCCAGCTTGTGCAGCGCCCGTGCAAGTGCGCCGGTGGCGTCGGCCCCCGGTAGCTGCATCGCCACCCGGGCGGCGGCGAGGAGGGCGAAACCCTCCGGCGCGGTGAGCCGCAGCGGCCGAGTGAACAGCCGGGGCACCCCCGCGTACACCATCCCCTCGTCGATGAACACGTCCACCATCTCGTCGACGAACGGAGGCAGGCCGCACATCGCAGCCAGCTCGAGGTCTTTCACCAGCTCGGCCTCGCTGAGTGCGAACCGGTGGCACATCTCCTCCACCGGCACCTCGCCGCGCTCCATCAGCCATGGCAGCATCACCAGCAGGCGGCGCAGGCGGTCGCTGGTGGGGCGGGGCCCTCGGCGAGCGGTCATCGTGCGCCAGCCAGCGAGCGCAGCCAGTCGATCACGGCAGCGCGCACGTCGTGCGGCGACAGCACTTCGGCGTGCTCGCCGAGGCCGAACAGCCACGAGCGGAACGCATCCAGGTTGGCGCACGGCACCTCCACCACGACCGCACCGTCGGGTCGCTGCTCCAACACGGCGGCGGCGCCCAACTCGGTCTCCACCGCGAGGGCACGCGGCTCGTCGACCAGCACCTGTGCCCGCGCGGCCGGCTCGTCGCCGAGCAGCTTCGGGTCGGTGGGGAACGTCGTGCGCGGATCGAAGTCCGCCGGCCGCACGAATGCGGCCGGTTCACCGACCGCGACGTCGCCCTCCATGCGATCCACTCGATAGGTGCGCACCTCACCGCGATCCACGTCGTGGCCGATCACGTACCAGAAGCGCTCGCGCAGCAGCAGCGCGTACGGCTGCAGCCGGCGCTCGCTGCCGTGGTAGCCGAAGGTCACCTCGGCGCGCGCCGCGCTCGCCTCGCGCAGCGCGGGCAGCGCCGGCAGCTCGGGGATGTTGGCGACCACGACGGGTGCCGAGCTGCGATCGCCACCCAGCTTGAGCAGGCCGAACTGGGCATCGGCGAGCCGGGCGGCGGCGACGGCGAGCTGCAGCGCCGCTTGCTCGTCGGCAGCCAGGTGCAGGTCGGAGAGCTCGTAGCGTGCCCGGTCGATGCGGTAGCCGGTCTTGCCCGCATCACTGCCCGCGAGCACCTCGCTGTCCAGCGGCACGCCGATCTCGCGCAGCAGCGCCTTGTCGCGCTCGAACGCGCCGCGCTGGGCGGACTCGCCCGCCGGGTACTGGCCGGCCAGCTCGTTGACGATCTGGTCCTGCGTCAGCGGTGTGCGCGTGGCCATCAGCAGCGCGACGAGGTTGGTGATCCGTTCGAGCGCGTCGACCATTCAGCGCCCGGCCTGGTAGTCGTAGAAACCGCGCCCGCTCTTGCGGCCGAGCAGCCCGGCCTCCACCATGCGCGACAGCAGCGGCGGCGAGGCGTACAGCGGCTCCTTGAACTCGGCGTAGAGGCTGTCGGCGACGGCCATCGTCGTGTCGAGGCCGATCAGGTCGGTGAGGCGCAACGGGCCCATCGGGTGGTTGCAGCCCTCCACCATGCCGGCGTCGATGTCGTCGGCGGTGGCGAAGCCCGACTCCATCATCCGGATCGCGGACAGCAGGTACGGGATGAGCAGGGCGTTGACGATGAAGCCGGCGCGGTCCTTGCTGCGGATGACGCGCTTGTGCAGCACCTCCGCGGCGAAGTCGTTGGCCCGCTCGGTGGTGTCGGGCGAGGTGAGCAGCGAGGTGACCAGCTCGACGAGCTTGAGCACCGGCACCGGGTTGAAGAAGTGGATGCCGATCACCTGCTCGGGCCGCTCGGTGGCGATGCCCAGCTTCATGATCGGGATGGAGCTGGTGTTGCTGGCGAGGATGGCCTGCGGGTCGGTGACGACGCGGTCGAGCTCGCGGAACACGCCGACCTTCAGCGCTTCGTCCTCCAGCACCGCCTCCACCACCAGCTGCCGGTCGGCGAGCTCGCTCGAGTCGGTGGTGAACGTGAGCCGGGCGATCGCCGCGTCGCGCTCGCCCTCGCTCAGCTTGCCGGACCGCAGCCCTCGATCGAGGCTGCCGACCACCCGCGAGTGCCCGCGCTCGGCGGCCGCTGCGTTCGCCTCCAGCACCACCACGCCCAGGCCCGCGCGTGCACACACCTCGGCGATGCCCGACCCCATCAGCCCGGCTCCGACGACTCCGACTCGTTCGATCTGCATCCTCCTACTCTGCCGCATCGGGCGACACGCCGCGGGCACGATGCGGGGTTGCACGTACCCTGTGCGGGTGACTCCGCTCGCCCGACTCCCCCGGCCCTCCGCCAGCAGACTCGCGGTGCGCGTGACGCCCGACGCGTTGCGCCAGATCCGCGGTGGCCACCCGTGGGTGTACGAGACGTCGATCGAGTCGATCAAGGGCACCGGCGTGGCCGGCGATCTCGCGGTGGTGTTCGACGACGACCGCAAGTTCACCGCGATCGGCCTGCTCGACCCGGAGAGCCCGATCCGCATCAAGCTCGTCCACGAGGGCAAGCCGGCAACCATCGACCGGGCGTTCTGGACGGCGCGGGTTGCCGCCGCGCTCGCCCGCCGGCAGCCGCTGATCGACTCGGCCGGCACCAACGACGCCACCACCGGCTACCGCTGCATCAACGGCGAGAACGACGGCTTCCCCAGCCTCGTGCTCGATCGCTACGACCGCACGCTCGTGCTGAAGCTGTACTCCACGATCTGGGTGCCGCACCTCGCCGACCTCGTGCCCGCGATCGACGAGGTGTTCCGGCCGGACGCGTTGGTGCTGCGCTTCGCCCGCAACATCGACGAGGGCGGCCTGTTCGGGCTGGAGGAGGGCGACGCGCTGATCGGCGTGTCGCCGGCCGATCCGGTGCTGTTCCAGGAGCACGGGCTCACCTTCGAGGCCGACGTCGTGCACGGCCAGAAGACCGGCCACTTCCTCGACCAGCGCGACAACCGGGCGTTCGTGCGCCGCCTCACGAGGGGCTGCCGCGTGCTCGACATGTACGCCAGCACCGGTGGCTTCTCGGTCAACGCTGCAGCGGGTGGCGCCTACGAGGTGGTGGCGGTGGATCTCAGCGAGCCCACGCTGGCCGTGGCCAGCCGCAACATGCAGCACAACATCGAGGTGCCCGAGGTCGCGGCGTGCACGTTCCGGCCGATGAAGGCGGATGCGCTGGAGGCGCTGAACCGCCTCGCCCGCAGCGGCGACCGCTTCGACGTGGTGATCATCGACCCGCCGTCGTTCACACCTCGCCAGGCGAGCGTCGAGCGGGCGCTGACGATGTACGGCATGCTCACGGCGAAGGGTGTGCAGCTGGTGCGGCCGGGGGGCGTGCTGGTGCAGGCGTCGTGCAGCAGCCGGGTCACCGCCGACCAGTTCCACACCACGGTGTCGCACGCCGCCGCCCAGGCCGGCCGCCCGCTGGATGAGTTCAACCGCACCCGCCACCCGCTCGACCATCCGGTCGACTTCCCCCAGGGTCACTACCTCAAGGCCGTCTTCGCCCACGTCCCCTGACGCGGCACGCATCCGTCCGCGCCGCCACCCCTCCGCGCGCCGCCCACCTCCGAGCCAACACCCACGTCCGCGCGCCGCCGCCCCGTCCGCGCCGCCACCCGTCTCCGGTGACACGTTCTGCTTCCCATGGGCGGCCGTTCGTGCCGGTTCCGGCGCCTTCGGCCGCCCTTGGGAGCGAATCGTGCCACAGGGATCGGGCAGACTGCGCCGATGCGCCCTGCGACCACCCCGCCCCAGCCGCCGAGCACCACCTCACCCGGCCCGCTGCTCTCCCGACGCATGCTGTTCGCCGGCGCCGCCGCGGTGGCCATCGCCGCCTGCAGCGACGGCTCGGCGAGCGACAGCCCGACGACCGACGACTCGACGCCCGCCCCGGCCACCACCGAGCCGGCCGCGACGGACGCACCGACAACGGCACCGACGACGACCGAGGTGCCCACCACCACGACGCTGCCGGCGGTGGAACTGCCCGCCGACCCGTTCACACTCGGCGTGGCATCGGGCGACCCGGACAGCACCAGCGTCGTGCTCTGGACCCGGCTGGCACCCGCGCCGCTGGAGGGTGGCGGCATGCCCGCCGACGACGTCGCCGTGCTGTGGGAAGTGAGCGCAAGCGACGACTTCACCGAGATCGTCGCCAGCGGCACGGAGACCGCCACCGCCGAGCACGCGCACAGCGTGCACGCGATCGCCGAGCTCGAGCAGGGCGACTGGTTCTACCGCTTCCGCGTGGGCGACTACACCAGCCCGACCGGCGTCACCCGCCCGGCCCCGCCGGCCACCCTCCCCGTCGCATCCACGACGTTCGTCGCCGCCAGCTGCCAGAACTACGCCGACGGCTACTACGCCGCCCACCGCGACATCGCGGAGCACCGGCCCGACTTCCTCGTGTGGCTCGGCGACTACATCTACGAGGGCGAGGGCCTGCCGTTCGACCCCAACATCGCCGAGCGGGCACACGTGGGGCCCGAGCCGACGACACTCGACGGCTACCGCCTGCGCTACGCCCAGTACAAGACCGACGCGAACCTGCAGGCGTCGCACGCCGTCTGCCCGTGGTTCGTCATCTGGGACGACCACGAGGTGGAGAACAACTACGCCGGCCTCGCGCCGCAGGACGCGGCCGACGCCGCCGGCTTCGAGCAGCGCCGCTACGAGGCCTACCAGGCGTGGTGGGAGCACCAGCCGGTGCGCCTCGACCCGCCCACCGCAGCGGATCAGGAGTACCGCATCTACCGCGACGCGCAGTGGGGCGACCTGATCGAGCTGGCCCTGCTCGACGGGCGGCAGTACCGCACCGACCAGGCCTGCGGCGACGTGACGCTCAGCCTCGATCCACCGTGCCCGGAGACCACCGACCCGGCGCGCACGATGCTCGGTGCCGACCAGGAAGCCTGGCTGCTCAGCACGCTCGGCGCCTCCACCGCGGCGTGGAACGTGGTCGGCAACCAGGTCGTGCTTGCCGACGCCACCTTCAACGGGGCCGTGCTCAACTTCGACCAGTGGGACGGCTACCCGGTCGAACGTGCCCGCCTGCTGCAGGCCTTTGCCGACGAGGCGATCCCCAACCTGGTGGTGGTCACCGGCGACATCCACCTGGCCGCGGTGGCGCAGCTGCGGGCAGGCGATCGCGCCACCGGCAGCCCGGTGGGCGTCGAGTTCGTCACCACGTCGATCAGTTCCGACGGCCTGATCGACGACTCCCTCGCCGACGTGTTGAAGTCGTTCCCCGACCTCGTCGACGCCGAGCTCGCCCACCGCGGCTACGCGCTGCACACGGTGACGCCCGAGCGCTGGCTGGCGGAGTACCGCATCGTCACCGACGTCGACGACCCGGACAGCCCGGTGACCACGTACGGCACCTATGTGGTGGAAGCAGGCAGCAACACGGTCGCGAGCGCCTGACCGCAGCTCGGCTCAGCCGACGCGCTGCGAGCGGTACCAGCGGATCAGCGCGCTCGTGGACGAGTCGTGCTGGGGCTCGCCGTCGGTGGACAGCTCGGGTGTGATCCGGTTGGCGAGCGCCTTGCCCAGCTCCACGCCCCACTGGTCGAAGCTGTTCACGCCCCACACGGTGCCCTGCACGAACACGATCTGCTCGTACAGCGCGATCAGCTGGCCGAGCACGTTCGGTGTGAGGCTGGGCGCCAGGATCGTGGTGCTCGGCCGGTTGCCGGGGAACACACGGTGCGCCTGCTGGTAGGCGGGCACACCCTCGGCCACCACCTCCTCCAGCGTCTTGCCGAACGCGAGCGCTTCGCCCTGCGCGAACAGGTTCGCCATCAGCAGGTCGTGCTGCTCGTAGAGTGCGTGGTTCGGGCGGGCGAAGCCGATGAAGTCGATCGGCACCAGCCGAGTGCCCTGGTGCAGCAACTGGTAGAACGCGTGCTGCCCGTTGGTGCCCGGCTCGCCCCACACGATGGGGCCGGTGGTGGTGGCCACCTCGCCGCCGTCGAGGCGCACCCGCTTGCCGTTGCTCTCCATGTCCAGCTGCTGCAGGTAGGCGGGGAAGCGGCGCAGCTCGTGCGCGTAGGGCAGCACGGCCTTCGTCTCGGCGCCGAGCACGTTGTGGTACCAGACGCCGAGCATGCCCATCACGATCGGTGCGTTCTC
>CAYZFZ010000162.1:0-8265 GCA_964477795.1 uncultured Bifidobacterium sp. | reverse complement strand
CCTGGGCGACGAGATCGAGCAGGGTGGCGACGCCATCGGGGTGCTTGAGGTCGAGCGCGATGTTGCGCCGGCCACGCAGCAGCACGTCCCAGTGGGCCGTCGCCGGGGCCGGGCCGCGCACGGCCTGCGCCCGCTCGACACGGACGACCTCGGCCCCCATGTCGGCCAGCATCATGGCGGCGAAGGGGCCGGGGCCGATGCCGGCGATCTCGATGATTCGGTACCCAGTGAGCGGTCCAGACATGCGGGCCGTTTTAGTACGGCGCGTCGGCGCTGCCGCCATCGGGGCCGCCGCCACCGTTACGCTCGCCGCCATGCGTCGCAAGTCGTGCGTCCCCCTGCTCGCCCTCGCGGTGCTCGCATCCGCGTGTGCCTCGGACGCGGCGAAGCACCGTCAGCTCGCTCCCCTGCCCGGGGTCACGATCCCCACCACGATCCCCACCACCACCATCCCGGCCAGCACCATCCCGGGGCAGACGACGCTGCCACCCGGCACGTTGCCGGGGCAGACGACGCTGCCGGTGTCGTCCACGCTGCCGACGGACTCGACGCTGCCCACCACCACCATCGCCACCACGACATCGGCCGCGCCGACGACGACCGTGTTCACCGGCCAGCGCTGGACGTTCGGCGACTTCCGTTCCGTGCCGCAGATGGGCAGCGAACCCGTGCGCGGGTCGGGGTGCGGCGCCGACGGCACGATCGGCGAGATCATCCCCGACGGATGGTGGCTGGGCATCGTCACCGCCGACGGCAGCACGCGCATCCAGTTCGACCTGGTCTGCGGCTACTTCGGCGGCTCCGCGCAACCGCTGATCGACGAGTGCCTGGCCAGCGAGGCGGGCCCCACCTGCAAGGACTACTTCGACGAGTCGTTCTGGCCGGTGAACCGCAACACCCGCGAGCGGGCGGTGCAGAAGGCGGCGGGCATGCAGACCGAGGCCGTGGGCGACTTGTGCAACGTGGGCAGCGAAACCCGCACGGGTGGCATCGACGGCGATCTCGCCTGGCTGCTGATCGACGGCGGCAACGCCGTCTACCTCCGCCGCGGCTGCGGCTGACGGTGGCTACGCGCGCGACGTGTGGCTGAGCACCGCGTCGGTGATCAGCGGCCACAACGGCTCGGGGATGTCGTGGCCCATGTCGGCCACGAACAGCAGGTGCGCACCGGGGATCAGCTCGGCGGTGCGGAAACCGCCGGACGGGGTGATGAGCGTGTCGTCGCGCCCATGGATCACGAGTGTGGGCACGTCGAGCGCCTGTAGGCCGGTGGTGCGCCGGCCGCTGCCGTAGATGGCCGCCAGCTGGCGTGGCCCACCCTCCGGGTAGAACGACCGGTCGAAGTCGCGGGCGGCGAGCTGCTTCGTGCGCTGCGGGTCGCGGTACTTCTTCGACGCCCACGCCAGCCATCGCGGTGACGCCTCGATGTACTCCTCGCGGGTGGTGGGGGGCGGGGCGAACAGCGCCGCGGCGGCCTCCTCCGACGGCTGGCCGACCTCGGGTTCGCCGGGCTGGCTCATCACCGAGATCAGGCTGCGCACCCGCTGCGGGTGCTCGATCGCGACGGTCTGCGCGATCATCCCGCCCATCGACGCGCCCAGCACGTGGGCGCGCTCGATGCCCAGCACGTCGAGCAGGCCGACCGCATCCGCGGCCATGTCGCGCAGCGTGTACGGCAGCACCGGCGGGGGCGCGTCGGCGAAGGCGGCCGCCATCGCACCGGCGAGATCCGCCACCTGCCCGTCGAGCTTGGTGGACAGGCCGCAGTCGCGGTTGTCGAAGCGGATGACGTAGCGGCCGCCGCCCGCGAGTAGATCGCAGAACCCTTCGTCCCACGCCGTCATCTGGGCGGTGAAGCCCATGATCAGCAGCAGTGCCGGATCGGCGGGCGACCCGAACGTGTCGTATTCGAGTTCCATACCGGTGTTGACGAGGGCGCGGGGCATCGGCGCAGGCTACCTTCGCGGCATGACCGTCTTCGGAGTCCACGTCGGATTGCAGCACACCACCGCCGACGAGCTGCGCGGGGTGTGGCGCCGGATCGAGGATCTCGGTTTCGGCTGGATCAGCGTGTGGGACCACTTCTACGGCGCCACCGGCCGGCCCGACGACGCCGCCTGCATGGAGGCGGTGGCGATGCACGCCGCCCTTGCCTGCACCACCAGCAAGGTGCGCTGCGGGTCGCTCGTCTACAGCGTCGGCTACCGCCACCCGGCCGTGCTCGCGAAGGCGATCACCACCATCGACCAGCTCAGCGGCGGCCGCGCCGACATGGGCATCGGTGCCGGCTGGGCGAAGGTGGAGTACGACGCCTACGGCATCCCGTTCCCGGATGCGAAGGTGCGCCTCGACCAGCTGGAGGAAGGCATCCAGTGCCTGCGCGGGCTGCTGCACGACGAGGTCACCACCTTCGAGGGCCGGCACTTCACGCTCACCGAGGCGCGCAACGAGCCCCGTCCGGTGCAGGCGAAGATCCCGGTCTGGATCGGTGGTGGCGGCGAGAAGCGCACGTTGAAGATCGCCGCGAAGTACGCGGACGGCTGGAACGTGCCGTTCATCGACCCGGACGCGTTCGCGCGCAAGAACGCGATCCTCGACGAGCACTGCGCAGCCGCCGGCCGCGACCCCCGCGAGATCAAACGCGCCATCAACGTCGGGCTCGCCTACACCGAAGCCAGCCTGCAGCAGCAGTTCGGCGCGATCAGCGACTTCGTGCGCCCCGGCGTGCTCACCGGCAGCCACGACGAGATCATGGATCGCATCGGCCAGTACGTGGATGCGGGCGCCGACCAGGTGAACATCGCGCTGCGGGCGCCGTTCGACCTGGGCGCACTGGAGGCCTTCAGCGCCGCGCTGCACCTCGCCTGATCGGGGCGCGTCGCATGAGCGTGCACGTCCTCGCGCCCGGCCGGGTGAACCTGATCGGCGACCACACGGACTACACCGGCGGGTTGGTGCTACCGATGGCCATCGACCGCTACACGGAGATCCGCGGCGTGCGCGAGGGAGACCGGGTCGCGCTCACGTCGAGCGACGAGCACCTGCCCGTCGAGCTGCCGCTGCGGATCGAGCAGCCGCAGGACACGTCTCCCGCGTGGGGCAGGTACGTCGCAGGCGTCGTCGCCGAGATGCCGCATCCGCACGGCTTCCACGGGCATGTCACCACCGACATCCCCATCGGCGCGGGCCTGTCGTCCAGTGCCGCGCTGGAGGTGGCCGTCGCGCTCGCGCTCGGCTTCGAAGGCACACCGCTCGCGCTCGCTCAGCTGTGCCAGCGGGCGGAGAACCGGGCATCGGGCGTGCCCAGCGGGATCATGGATCAGCTCGCGATCGCGGCCGGGGTCGCCGGGCACGCACTCGTCATCGACTGCGGCGACCTGACCGTGCGACCTGTTGCCGTGCCGCACGACGTCGAGATCGTGGTGCTGTTCGTCGCCCATCGCACGCTCGTGGGCAGCCCGTACGCCGACAGGGTCGCCGAGTGCGCGGCGGCGGAACGGGTCATCGGCCCGCTCCGGTCGGCCACGCCCGCGGATGCGGCCCGCATCGACGACCCGGTCGTGCGGGCGCGAGCGCTGCACGTCACCACCGAGAACCGGCGGGTGCTGGACTTCGCCGACGCGATCGCAGCCCACGACCTCGCGGCCGCCGGTGTGCTCATGGTGCAGAGCCACGACAGCCTCCGCGACCTGTACGCCACGTCCACACCGCTGATGGACGAGGCCGTCGCGCACCTCGTGGCCACCCCGGGCGTCTACGGTGCCCGCATGACCGGGGGCGGCTTCGGCGGTTGCGTGGTCGCACTCACCGAGCCGGGTGCGCTGCTCACTGGCTGGATCGTGCAGGCGGTCGCCGGTGCCGCCGTCGTCATCCCCTGAGTCGTCAACCGGAAGGACACATCATGAGCCTTGACATCCTGGCGAGCGGGTTGCACTTCGGCGAGGGGCCGCGCTGGCACCTGGGCAAGCTGTGGTTCAGCGACTTCTACGACCACGCGGTCAAGACGGTCGATCTCGCCGGCCGCGTGGAGACGAAGCTGGCGGTGGAGGGCCAGCCCAGCGGCCTCGGCTGGCTGCCCGACGGCCGCATGCTGATCGTGTCCATGCTCGACCGGCGGGTGCTGCGCATGGAGGACGACGTGCTGGTGGTGCACGCCGACCTGTCCGGCCTGGCGACGTTCCACTGCAACGACATGGTTGTCGACACCGCCGGCCGCGCCTACGTGGGCAACTTCGGCTTCGACCTCGACGCCGCGGTGACCTCGGGCGACTTTGCCGGCGCGCTCGCGGCCTACGAGGGGGCCACCGTCGCACGCGTCGACCCCGACGGCTCCGTGCACACGGCGGCCACCGCGCTGCGCTTCCCGAACGGCACCGTGCTCACCCCCGACGGCACGACCATGATCATCGCCGAGACGCTGGGGCGGCGGCTGACGGCGTTCGACGTGGGCGCCGACGGCGGCCTGTCCAACCAGCGCGTCTGGGCCGAACTGGGCACCGCTGCCCCCGACGGGATCGCGCTCGACGCCGACGGTGCCGTGTGGGTCGCCGACGCCTCCGGCCCCCGTTGCATCAGGGTGCGCGAGGGCGGCGAGGTGCTGGAGACGATCGACACCGCCCAGCCCTGCTACGCCTGCGCGCTCGGCGGGCCCGACGGGCGGACACTGTTCATGCTCACCGCGGCGACGTCGCACCCGGAGACAGCGAGCGCGCAGCGCACCGGCTGCATCCTCACCACGCAAGTGGGCGCCGGCCACGCCGGCCGGCCCTGACGCGGCCCGGATCGGTGCTCAGCCGAGCAGCTTGCGCTTCTGGGCGTCGAACTCTTCCTGGGTGAGCGTGCCGCGTGTGAGCATGCCTTCCAGCCGCTCGAGCTGCTCGGCGACGTCGAGGTTTCCGCTGCTCGGTGTCGCCTGGCGGTACTCGCCACGGTGCTGCACCAGCGACTCGACTTGCGCATGCACCAGGTTCTGCACCTTGTCCGGGTGACGGATGTCGGTGAAGCGCTGCTGGCCGTCCTCGCCGCCCGATTCGATCAGCAGGTCGCCGGCGCCGAGCAGGCGCTCGAACACGCTCTGGCTGAAGTTGACGTTGTTCACGCGGTCGAGCGGGATCTCGATGCCGCTCTTCGCGATCACGCCCTGGCGGAAGATCAGCCGCTGCGAGGTGATGACGAAGTTGGTGGTGAGCCACTTGAGGTAGCGGCCCACGAGCCACAGCGCGGTGATGACCAGCAGGGCCACCGCGGCGATGCCGGCGGCCTTGCGCGGGGTGCTGCCCGAATCGGTGTAGGCGAGCACGAGGATGCCGATGATGATGCTGCCGAGCAGGGCGAATGCAGGCTCCGCGAAGTACCACCAGTGCGGATGCATGTCGAGCGCGATCGTCTCGCTGGCGTTCAAGTTCTTCTTCGCATACGGCATGCGCCGAACTGTAGCGCTCGCACTTCGCGCACCACGGCAACCGTGTCGCACCCACCCTCTATCGTTGCAGCGTGCCCGCCGACCCGATGTTGCACGGCCTCGACGCCGAACAGCGAGCTGCCGTCACCAGTACCGCGGCACCGCTCGCCATCATCGCCAGCGCCGGTTCCGGCAAGACCACCGTCCTCACCCGGCGCATCGCCTACCGGGTGGCGCAGGGCACCGCGCTGCCCCAGCACGTGCTCGCGCTCACGTTCACCCGCGACGCCGCGTCCGAGCTGAAGCGCCGTCTCAGGGCGCTCGACATCCGCGAGCCGATCGAGGCCGGCACGTTCCACGGCATCGCGCTGCGCCTGCTGCGCGACCGCGCCCTCGCGGCCCATCGCCCGCCACCGCACGTCGCCAACGATCGCCTCCGGCTCGCCCGCGAGGTCGTCAGCGAGCTGAAGCTGCGCGTCGAGCCCTACGCCGCGCTGGCCGATCTCGACTGGGCGCGGGCGCGGATGGTCGACCCGCAGCGCTACGAGGGCGCCGTGCGGGTCACCCGCCGGCGCAGCGCCATCCCTCCCGCTCGCTTCGTGGACTTCGTCGCCGCCTACCAGCAGCTCAAGCGCCGCCGTGGCGTGGTCGACTTCGACGACCTGCTCGCGCAGACGATCGACGCGCTGCGCACCGACCCGGCGTGGGCCGACGGCGTGCACTGGCGCTACCGGCACTTCTTCGTCGACGAGACGCAGGACATGAACCCGCTGCAGCACGCGCTGCTGGAGGCGCTGCGCGCCGGCCGCCCCGATCTGTGCCTCGTCGGCGACCCCCGACAGGCCATCTACGGCTGGAACGGCGCCGACCCCACCACGCTCGCCGAGGTGGAGGTGCGCTACCCGGGCGTCACCGTCGTGGCGCTCACCTCCAACTACCGATGCTCACCGCAGGTCGTGCGCGCCGCGGTCGCGGCGCTCTCCGCCAGCGGGCAGACCGACGACAGCGAGAGCCGCCAGCCCGGCGCCGCCACCGTGCTGGTGCAGCAGCACGCCGACGAGTCGGCGGAGGCGCAGGCCGTCGCCCGCCACATCCGCGGCCTGCTGCATCACCACCGTGGCCGCGATCTCGCGGTGCTGGCGCGTACCAACGAGCAGCTCACCGTGTTGCAGGAGGCGTTCACCGCGTTCGGCATCGACACCGAGCGCGGCATCGGTCGCTCACCGCTGGAGGTGGCGCTGCGGGCGGCGTACCGCTGCACCAGCCGCGAGCAGCTGGCGATCTGGGCCGACACGGCCTTCGGCGACAGCGATGCGCTCACCCGCCGCGTGGCCGAGGAGGTCGATCGCTTCCTCACGTCGGGCGAACCCGGCTCGTTCCGTGCGTGGGTGGAGCTGCGCGACCCGTTCGACGACCTCGACCCCGTCGACGACCGCGACGCGGTGTCGCTGCTCACGTTCCATGCGGCGAAGGGTCGCGAGTGGTGGGGTGTGGTGATCACCGGTGCGGAGGAAGGCCTGGTGCCGCACGGCTCGGCGGCGTCGGCGGCGCAGCTCGCGGAGGAGGCCCGGCTGTTCTACGTCGCGATCACACGCGCCGCGCAGCACCTGCTGGTCACCCACAGCGCCGCACGCCAGCGCAAGGCCGTGGCGCCCAGCCGGTGGCTGCAGGCCGTCACCGACAGCACCGTGCACGACGTGCCCAGCCCGCCGCCCGCGCGCTCACGGCCGCCGGCAGATCCGCTGGTGCCGTACCGCGAGTGGCGCGCGGCAATCGCCCGGGTGTCCGGCCAGGCGGAGACGGCCGTGTGCAGCGACCGGGTGCTGCGCTCCCTGGCCGCCACGCCTCCCGCCGACATGGCCGAGCTGGCCGGCCGGCTGGGCATCACCGAGACCGCAGCCGCCCGTCTGCGGCCGCTGCCCGCCTCCTAGGCGTCGCCGCGGTCGCGCATGAGGCGCTGGAAGACCTCCGCGTTCATCGAGATGAACAAGCCCTCGGCCTCGGCGCACAGGCGGTCGTCGGCGGCCACGCGCAGCTCGCCACGGGTGAAGATCTTGCGCCCGTCGATGTGGTCGATGTTGCCGACGAAGCGCAGCTCCTGGTGCAGTGGTGACGGTGAGCGGTACTGGATGGTGAGCCGCGCGGTCATCCCGGGCGTGCCCGACATCCCCTGGGTGACGCCTAGCACCTCGTCGAAGGCGGCGGCGATGAAACCGCCGTGCACGCAGCCCGGCGGGCCCTCGTAGGCGCCGCCGAACACCACCGTGCCGGTGACGGTGGTGGCGTCGATGGCGATCGTGATCGGCGGGGCCAGCGGGTTCAGCGGGCCGATCAGCGGGCTGTGATCGATGAACAGCTGCTCCTGGTAGTGGGCCAGCGACCCCTCGCCGCCTTCGTAGGCGCGGCCGTGGTCGGCCTCGGCCAGGATGCCCACCGCCTGCTGCACGAGATCGCGCGCTGCGCTGAACGCGGCCGACGGTGCCGTGCTGGAGGCCAGCTCGTCGATGATGCTGCGGCAGGCCTGCGACAACTCGGCGCGGGCGTCGCCCGCCAGGCGGGCCGCCTGATCGGTGGTGCTGATCATGCCAACCTCACGACAGGTCGACGATCACAGGTGCGTGATCGGAGGGAGAGGTGCCCTTGCGCGCGTTGCGGTCGACGATGGCGAAGTCGCAGCGCGACGCGACCGATGCGGTGCCGAGCACGAGGTCGATGCGCAGGCCGCGGCCCTGGTGGAAGTCGCCGGCGCGGTAGTCCCCCCAGCTGTACAGCTTGCCGTCGGGGTGGTGCATGCGGAAGAGATCGGTGAAGCCCCACTGCTGCAGCGCGGCCAGCTCGGCGCGCTCCTCCGGGCTGACGTGGGT
>CAYZFZ010000161.1:0-8315 GCA_964477795.1 uncultured Bifidobacterium sp. | reverse complement strand
CGGCTACGCCCGCCAGGACCGCAAGGCCGAGGGTCGCGAGCCGATCACCGCCCGCCTGGTGGCCGACCTGTTCAAGTCCGCCGGTGCCAAGCGGATGGTCAGCATCGACCTGCACAGCGGCCAGATCCAGGGCTTCTTCGAGGGCCCGGTCGACCACCTCACCGCCATGCCGGTGCTGGAGAACTACCTGCGCGAGCACGCCGACTCGCCGGTCATCGTCGCCCCCGACGCCGGTCGCATCAAGGTCGCCGAGCGGATGGCGCAGCACCTCGGCGACCGTGGCTCCGACCTCGCGTTCATCTACAAGCGGCGCCCGAAGGGCACCACCAACGTGGCCGAGGCGAAGGAGGTCATGGGCGACGTCGACGGGCGCCTGTGCATCCTCACCGACGACATGATCGACAGCGGCGGCACGATCTGCTCCGCCGCCGATGTGCTGATGGCCCGCGGTGCCAGCGAGGTGTGGGCGATGGCCACGCACGCCGTGCTCAGCGGCCCCGCCATCGACCGCCTGAAGAACTCGGTGATCAGCCGCGTCGTGGTCACCAACACGCTGCCGCTCTCCGCGGAGAAGCAGTTCGACAAGATCGAGGTGCTCTCCATCGCCCCGCTGATCGCGGATGCACTCGACGCCGTGTTCGACGACACCAGCGTCAGCGAGATCTTCGGCGGCGAGAACCAGTCCTGACCCGCGCTCAGCCGGGCTGCACAACCACCCGGGCGGCGACGTCGCGCGACGAGCGCCCGACGCGCAGCTCGAACGGCTCAGCGAGGTGCTGCCACGCCCCGAGCTCGGTGCTCCAGCGCCGGTAGGCGTTCGGATCGAGCGCGACCTGCACCGTCTCGCGCGCGCCGGCGGCGACGGCCACCTTCGCGAAGCCGACCAGCACCTGCTCGGGTTCGTCGCCCGCGGCGCTGCTGCGACCCACGCGGTGGGCGTACACCTGCACGACCTCCACACCGTCGCGCCCCGCGGGGTTGTGCAGCTGCACCTCGACGGTGTGCGCGTCGAGCGCCGTCGCCGCGGTGATCTCCACCGGCGCGTACCCGAGCCCGAACCCGAACGGGAACAGCGGCTCGCGGCCCACCGAGTCGTACCAGCGGTAGCCGACGAGCCGGCCCTCGAGGTAGTTGGCGACGCCGTTGCGACCGGGATGGTGCTCGAACGCGGGGGTGTCCTCGAGGCGGGCGGGGAACGTGACGGGCAGCCGGCCCTGCGGCTCGACGTCGCCGAGCAGCACGTCGGCCAGCGCCTGACCCATCTCCTGGCCGGGGAACCAGGCCATGACGACGGCCTCCACGTCGGCCAGCCAGGGCATCGTGATCGGCGAACCGGCATTGACGACCACGACCGTCGCGGCGCTCACCTCGGCCACCCGGGCGATCAGCTCGTCCTGGCGACCGGGCAGCTGGAGCGTGCTGCGATCCCAGCCCTCGCACTCCCAGTCGTCGTTCGTGCCGACCACCACGATCGTGAGGTCGGCGGACGCAGCGAGGTCGACGGCTGCCTCGAACATGCCCGAGGGGGCAGGTGCCAGGCAGCCGATGTTGAGCCCGCTCATCGAGGCCCCGATCGCGTGGTGCCGCATCTCGGCGATCAGCTCGTACTCGCGACCGGCCACCAGCGGCACCTCGGCGACCATCTCGGCCTTGCCCATCCCGAAGTACGACCCGCCGCGGGGCACGTCGGTGTTGTCGAGCACGACCTCACCGTCGATCAGCAGGCGCACGGGCGTGAGCGACTCGACGCCGAAGCTCCAGGCACCGTCCGCATCCGGGGTGAACATGGTGGTGACGCGCACGCCGAACGCGGGGTCGGCGAGCCCGCGGCCGACGGGATCCGACGTCCACATGAGGTGGAACGTGCCCGTGGTGCGGCTGACCGCGGGCTTCGCGGCCGGCTCGTCGAGATCGGCAGGGTCGGCGAAGAAGTCGACGGCCACGGTGCCACAGCGGCGGGCGTCGAGCGCCGGCAGCCGGCGGTGGATGAGGCAGCCCGGCTCGTGCACGACCTCCACGGCGAGCCCGCCGAGCCGCTGCTGCAGCGCCTCCAGCGGGTACGACACCGACGTGGGCGTGACATGCGCGCTGCCGCCACCCATCACCTGGCCGACCGCCGCGTTCGGGCCGACCACGGCCACCCGGCGGATGCTGCCCGCCGCGAGCGGCAGTGCCGACGCGCCGCCGGGCGCGGCGGCGTTGCGCAGCAGCACCATGCCTTCTGCGGCGGCCCGGCGCACGAGCGCGCTGTCGGCTTCGTCGTGCCGCGTGCCCTCCGGCCCGGGCCCTGCCTCGGCGAGCGCGCCGGTGCGCGCCATCAACTGCAGCACGGCCCGGGCGCGCTCGCGCACGGTGGCCGGCGAAACCTCGCCGCGCTCGATCGCGGCGAGCAGCTTGCGGCCCCGCTGCAGCGTGGGCCCGGGCATCTCCAGATCGAGACCTGCGTGCATGCCGGCCGCCGTCGAGTGCAGGCCGAACCAGTCGCTCATCACCAGCCCGTCGAAACCCCACTCGCCGCGCAGCACGTCGTGCAGCAGCGGGCTGTCCGCGGCGAACGACCCGTTGATGCGGTTGTACGACGTCATCACGGACAACACGCCGGCGTCGCGCACCGCCGCCTCGAACGGCACGAGGTACACCTCGCGCAGCGTGCGCTCGTCGATGCGCGAGTCGATGCTCATCCGCTCGAACTCGGTGTCGTTGCCGACGAAGTGCTTGATGCAGCTGGCGACGCCTTCACCCTGCAGGCCCTGCACGTACCCGACCGCGGTGCGCGCCGTGAGGTACGGATCTTCGCTCATGCACTCGAAGTTGCGGCCACCGATCGGGGTGCGGTGCATGTTCACCGTGGGTGCCAGCAGCACCCGCGCGCCCTTGGCCAGCGTCTCCCGCCCCAGCACACCGCCGATGCCGGCGACGAGCGCAGGGTCCCACGTCGCGGCGAGCAACGTGCTGCACGGCACGTTGATCGAGGCCTCGCCGTCGAAGCGGGTGCCGCGCGCCCCGGCTGGGCCGTCGCTGACCCGCATCGCCGGCACGCCGAGGCGGGGGATCGCCGCCGTGTGCCAGAAGTCGACACCGCTGAGCAGGGCGACCTGCTCCTCCAGCGTGGCCTGATCGAGCAGTTCGTCTATGGGGGTCGTCATCGCCGTGCGACGCTATCGCGGGTTCGCCGGCACGGGCGTGGCCGTTCGCGCTGCGGCCCAGGTAGCATTTCCAGCCGTTCTGTCACGCTCTGATCGAGGCCCCGCCATGTCCAACACCAAGCTCGCCGCCCAGCCCCGCACTGCCACGGGTTCGTCCGCCGCTCGCCGGCTGCGCGCCGAGGGCCACATCCCCGGCGTGATCTACGGCCAGGGCATGACCCCCATCAGCGTCACGGTCGAGCGTCGCGAGCTGCGCCTCGCGCTCAGCGGCCCGGCCGGCTCGAACACGGTGCTCAGCCTGGAGGTCGACGGCAAGAGCTACCCGGCCGTGGTGAAGGAGATGCAGCGCCACCCGATCCGCCGCACGGTGGCCCACATCGACTTCCTGCAGGTGAACATGAACGAGGAGATCACGGTCTCCGTCCCGGTGCACCTCGTCGGCGAGGCCAAGGCCGTCGCTGCCGAGGGCGGCCTGGTGGATGCCGCGGTCGACACCATCGAGGTCAGCTGCACCCCCAGCAACATGCCGAACGCGTTCGAGATCGACGTCACCGACATGCAGCCGGGCGACATCATCCGCCTCGCCGACGTGCCGATGCCCAAGGGCGTCACCTCGCTGGGCGACCCGGAGACACCGATCGTCACGATCCTCGTCACGTCGGCCGCCGAGGCCGAGGCTGCCGAGGCCGAGGCCGAGGCTGCCGAGGGCGCCGAGGCTGCCGACGACGCAGAGTGATGCGGCCCGGCGTTGATCGACGCGATCATCGTCGGGCTGGGCAACCCCGGTAAGGAGTACGCCCGCACCCGCCACAACGTGGGCGAGGAGACCGTCGGCATCGTTGCCGGGCGCCTGGGCGAGCAGTTGAAGGCCGGGCGCGACAAGGCGCTCGTCGCCGAGGCGCGCATGGGCAGCAAGCGGGTCGTGCTCGCCTTCCCCACCACGTACATGAACGAGAGCGGCCAGGCCGTGGGTGCGCTCATGCGCCGCCACCGCGTCGTCGACCCCACCCAGCTGATCATCGTGCACGACGAGCTCGACCTGCCCACCGGCACCGTACGGGTGAAGGCCGGTGGTGGCCTCGCCGGCAACAACGGCCTGCGCAGCATCACCCAGCACCTGCACACGCAGGACTACCTGCGGGTGCGCATCGGCATCGGCAAGCCGCGCAGCAAGGAGCAGGGCGCCGACCATGTGCTCTCGCGCGTCCCCAAGGCCGAGCGGGAGCTGCTCGACATCGCCGTCCAGCGCGCCGCCGACGTGGTGGAGCTGCTCGTCGCCGACGGCGTGGACGCGGCGATGCGCGAGTTCAACGGCCTCTGATCCACTTGCGCGCCGCACCGGCGGCGGGGCAGACTGCGCCCCTGCTCACAGGTACCAGCTGAGCAAGAGGGCGTCACGATGATCACCGGATCTCACCGCAGCTCGCCGGCGTCCCACCAGCCGGCGCGGACCACCCGCCGGGCGCGACGCGGCGTTGCTGCGCTCGCGCTCCTCACGCTCGCCGTGGGGGTGGCCCCCCACGAGGTGCGAGCCGGAGCCGGTGCCAGCGCGGCCCCGTCGTTCCCCGCCAACGTCACGCTCGGGCAGACCGGGCTCACCGCGATCGTCCAGCTCAGCAACGAGAACACGCCGAACAACACGACGGGGGTCAACGTCGTGTGCAACGGCGGCGACCCGGCACCGTGCCCGGCGGGCGACCCGGGCATCACACTGCTGCCCTCGTGCGGCATGTTGGGAACGTTCTCCGACTGCGACCCGGCGGGCACGGATGCCGGCGTCTTCGCGATGCACGACTTCGGCACCGGGGTAGCCGGGACGGCGTGCGAGGGCATGACGTTCGACGTGAAGACACTCGACGCGGCGACCGGCCGGCTGGTGCTCATCCCCAGCAACGGCGCCCATGTGGTGCTCGCCAACACCGGCACGATCTGCCAGATCGCCTTGCTCTTCGACGTGGTGCGCATGCCCACCATCGACCACGACCCCGTGCTGCCTGGCGTGCAGACCGTACAGATCGTGGACAACACGCAGACCACCACCGGCGGGCTCACGGCCTCCGCCCGCGGCACCTCCACCGGTGTCACCGTGGCGAAGGCGCTGCCGGCGATCACCACGGTCGCGTCGCCACCAGCCACCATCGGCGGCACGCTCACCGACACCGCTGCCGTCACCGGCCGGGTGAACCCGGTGGACGGCGCGACGATCACGTTCAACCTCTACGACACCACCGACACCACCTGCAGCGCGGCACCGATCTTCACCGCCACCGTGCCGATCGCAACCGACGGCACCGCCACCTCGCCGCCCTTCACGCCCTCGACCCCCGGCAGCTACCGGTGGATCGCGTCGTACAGCGGCGACGCGAACAACAGCCCGGTGGCCGGCGTGTGCGGCGACACGGGCGAGACCGGCACGGTCAACCGGGCGCAGCCCACGATCAGCACCGTCGCCTCGCCGTCGGTGCCACAGGGGCACATGGTCTCGGACATCGCGACGGTGACCGGCCGGGTGAACCCGATTCCGGGCGCCACCGTCACGTTCCGCCTCTACGCCGATGGCGACCTCGCCTGCGTCGCGCCGCCGATCTTCACGTCCGTCGCCCTGGTGACGCCCGAGGGCCGGGCCACGTCGGCCAACTTCATGCCGGAGACGGTCGGCACGTACCGGTGGATCGCAACGTACGACGGCGACGCCAACAACGCCCCCGTGAGCGGCCTGTGCACCGACACCGGCGAGTCCGTGACGATCACGCCGTTCGAGTCGCGGCCGCCGATCCCGGTGGTCGGCAGCGCGTCGCGCGAGCTGCTTGCGTGGGCATCGCTGCTCACCGTCGCGGGTTCGTTGCTGCAGGTCCCGGCGCGCCGCCGCCGGGCCGGCTGACCCTGCCGGGCCGGCGTACGCAGCGGATACCCTGCGTTGCCCCATGTCGCTCGCCTCGCTCCCCCGGCTGCTCCGCAACGAACCTGCGCTCACGCAGGCCTTGGGCGACCCGAGCGGGTTCGTCGCGGTGCCCGAATCGGCGCGGGCGATCTCCATCGCCGCGCTCGCCCAGCTCGGCGACCGGCGGCCGCTGATCGTCGCCTGCCCCACGGGCACCGATGCCGGCCAGCTCTACGACGACCTCGTGCAGTACATGCCTACGGGCGACGTGGTGCTCTTCCCGGCGTGGGAGACGCTGCCCTTCGAGCGGGTCAGCCCCAGCGTGGAGACGATGGGGCATCGCATGGAGGTGCTGTGGCGCCTGAGCGATCCGGACCGCTGCCCGGCGATCGTCGTCGCCGGCGTGAGAGCGCTGCTGCAACAGCTCGGCCCCGACGCCACCCGGGTCGATCCGATCCATGTCACCAAGGGCGCGATCCTCGACCCCGACGCGCTGCTCGCCCAGCTCATCCGCTTCGGCTACCGGCGCGAAGAGCTCGTCGAGCACCGCGGCGAGGTGGCCCAGCGCGGCGCGATCATCGACATCTTCCCGTCCACCTCCGACGCGCCCATCCGCATCGACCTGTGGGGTGACGAGGTCGATCGCCTCACCGAGTTCGGGGTCAACGACCAGCGCAGCACGCTCGACCTCGACGAGGCCTACGTGTTCCCCGCCCGCGAGCTGATCCCCACCGACGAGGTGCGGGCGCGGGCGGCCGCGCTCGTCGCCACCGAGCCGTGGGGGCGCGAGCAGTGGGAGCGCCTGTCCGAGGGCACCCTGTTCGACGGCATGGAGAGCTGGCTGCCGTGGCTGGTGGAGGAGCACCAGCTGCTCACCGACGTGCTGCCCGCCGGCGCCAAGGTCGCGCTCGTGGAACCGCGGCGCATGCGCGATCGCGCCGACGACCTGCTCGCCGAGGAGGACGATCTGGCCCGCGCGCTCGCCGGCACATGGGCGCGCGACGCGAGCAAGACGTTTCCCCGCCTGCACGCCGGCACCGATCGCCTGCTCGCCGCCGGCCAGGCGATGTGGACGATCAGCAACGCGCCCGAGCACCCCGACTCGCCGATGGTGGACGCGAGCGGCTGGGGGCCCGTCGTCGGCGACGGTGAGGGCCTCGCCGGTCGCCTGCGGGAACTGCTCAGCGAGGGCTACCGGGTGGTGGTGGCGGCCGACGGCGAGGGGTCCGCGCAGCGGATGGGCAGCATGCTGCTCGACCGTGGCCTCAGCTTCACGCCCGCCGGCCCCGGCGCCGACCTCACGAAGCCGGGCGGCTACATCGTCACCGCGCCGCTGCACCGCGGCTGCAACGTGCCCGCCGCGAAGCTGGCCGTCGTGGCCGAGGCGGATCTCACCGGCCGGCGCCGCGCCCACCGCAAGGCCCGCCCGCGCAAGCGCCAGGGCACCGGCCTGTTCGAGGACCTCAAGCCGGGCAACTATGTCGTGCACCACCAGCACGGCGTGGGCCAGTACGAGGGGATGGTGAAGCGCACGATCGGCGGCATCGAGCGCGACTACCTGCTGCTGAAGTACAAGGGCGGCGACAAGCTGTACGTGCCCAGCGACCAGATCGACGCGCTGCGCCAGTACGTGGGCGGCGAGACGCCGGTGCTGCACCGCCTGGGTGGCAGCGACTTCGCGAAGGCGAAGAGCCGGGTGCGCAGCGCGGTGCGCGAGATCGAGCAGGATCTGGTGGTGCTCTACCAAAAGCGCGTGCACGCCACCGGCCACGCCTTCGGCCACGACACCCCGTGGCAGCACGAGATGGAGCAGGCGTTCCCGTTCGTCGAGACACCGGATCAGCGCAAGGCGATCGACGACATCAAGGTCGACATGGAACGCCCGTTCCCGATGGATCGGCTGGTGTGCGGCGACGTCGGCTTCGGCAAGACCGAGGTGGCCATCCGCGCCGCGTTCAAGGCCATCCAGGACGGCAAGCAGGTCGCCGTGCTCGCCCCCACCACCCTGCTCGCCACGCAGCACGGCAACACGTTCGCCGACCGCTTCGCCGGCTACCCGATCCGGGTGGAGGTGCTCTCCCGCTTCCTCACCGCCAAGGAAGCGAAGAAGGTCGTCGAGGGGCTCGAGTCCGGCGAGATCGACTGCGTCATCGGCACCCACCGGCTGCTGCAGGACGGCGTCGTGTTCAAGGATCTCGGCCTGCTGGTGGTGGACGAGGAGCAGCGCTTCGGCGTGCGTCAAACGGAGCGGCTGAATCAACAGCGCAAGAATCTCGACGTGCTCACCA
>CAYZFZ010000160.1:0-8319 GCA_964477795.1 uncultured Bifidobacterium sp. | reverse complement strand
GGGAAGTGGCAGGCCACCTGGTGGTCGGTGGCGCCGTCGGCGGTCGGGGTGAGCAGTGGCTCCTCGATGGCGCAGCGCTCCTCGGCACGCCAGCAGCGGGTGCGGAAGCGGCAGCCGCTCGGTGGGTCGATCGGGCTGGGCAGCTCGCCGGACAGGACGATGCGCCGCCGTCGTGACTGCACCTCCGGGTCGGGGATCGGCACCGCCGACAGCAGCGCCTGCGTGTACGGGTGCTGCGGCGTGTCGTACACCGCCTCGGCGGCGCCGATCTCGACGATCTTGCCGAGGTACATCACCGCGACGCGGTCGGCGATCTGGCGCACGACCGCAAGGTCGTGAGCGATGAAGATGTACGACAGGCCAAGCCGTTCGCGCAGGTCGGCGAGAAGGCGCACCACCTCCGCCTGGATGCTGACGTCGAGTGCGCTCACTGGCTCGTCGAGCACGAGCAGCGCCGGCGAGATCGCCAGGGCGCGGGCGATCCCGACGCGCTGGCGCTGGCCGCCGGAGAACTCGTGGGGATATCGGTCGAGATGTTCGGGACGCAGCTGCACGAGGGCGATCAGCTCGTCGACCCGGGCAGCGACGCGCTCTGCGCTCTCGCCGTGGACCTGCAGTGGCTCGGCCAGGAGGCGACGCACCGTCATCCGCGGGTGCAACGACGCTTGAGGATCCTGGAAGACGATCTGCATGTGGCGGCGCAGCGGGCGCATCGCGCTGTGCGAGAGCCTGGCAATGTCCTGGCCCTGGAAGTCGATCGAGCCGGCGGTCGGGTCGGTGAGCCGCAGGATGCACCGGCCGGTGGTCGACTTGCCGCACCCGGATTCGCCGACCAGTGCCAGCGTCTGGCGGGCGGCGAGGTCGAAGCTGACGCCGCTGACGGCGTGGACCACCGAGTGGTGGCCGCGTTCGCGCACCGGGAACTCCTTCACCAGATCCCGCACGGCCAACAACGGCTCGCTCACGTTGCCACCGCCTCGGAGTGGGCGACCACGGAGCAGGCCACCTCGCCGGCGCGATACCGGGCGAGCACGGGCTCGAGCTCAGTGCACGCAGGCACGGCCAAGGGGCAGCGAGGCGCAAACGGGCAACCGGGCGGCAGGGCGACGGGCGAGGGCGGGACGCCAGGGATGGCTGCCTGCACGGCATCGCGCCGGTCGAGCCGGGGCAGGCACGCGAGCAGACCGCGGGTGTAGGGGTGTCCGGGATCGGCGAACACGGAACCGACTGGCCCGTTCTCGACGACACGGCCGGCGTACATCACCGCGATTCGATCCGCAGCGTCGGCGACGACGCCGAGGTCGTGGGTGATGAGCACCAGGGCAAGCGCCCGGTCACGCTGCAACGTGGCCAGGAGATCCATGATCTGGGCCTGCACGGTGACGTCGAGCGCGGTGGTCGGTTCGTCGGCGATGAGCACCTCGGGCCCGTTGGCGATGGCCATGGCGATCATCACCCGCTGACGCATTCCGCCGGACAATTCGTGTGGGTAGGAGTCGACCCGCCGCTCGGCTTGGGCGATGGCCACCTGGTCGAGGAGCGAGATGGAGCGGGCTCGAGCGGTGCGCTTCGTCAGGCCCGGCTCGTGTGCGCGCATCACCATCTCGAGCTGACGGCCGATGGTGAGCACCGGGTTGAGCGACGTCATCGGGTCCTGGAAGACGATCGAGATCTTTGCGCCGCGCACGCTGCGCAACTGGGCCGTCGGCGCGCCGATCAGCTCCGTCCCGCGGTACATCGCCGACCCGGTGACGTGCGCGCCCTGGAGAAGTCCGAGCGTGGCGAGCATCGTCACGCTCTTGCCCGAGCCGCTCTCACCGACGACGGCGACCGCTTCTCCGGCGAGCACGTCGAGGTCGATGCCGCGCACGGCACGCGCCGGCCCGGTCGGCGTGTCGAACGTGACCCGCAGGTCGCGCAGCTGCAGTAGGGACTCGGTCACGACGCGTCTCGGACGTCGAAGGTGTCGCGCAGCCCGTCGCCGACGAAGTTGAACGCCAGGACGACGGTGAGGATGGCGATGCCGGCGGCTGCGGCGATCCACCACTGATAGAAGTTCGTCGCCCCCTCGGTGATCATCGCTCCCCACTCCGGTGACGGCGGGCGGGCACCGAGCCCGATGAAGCTGAGCGAGGCGACCAGCAGCACGACCTGGCCAAAGTCCATCGTCGCGTTCACCAGCACCGGCGTGTAGGACATCGGCAGCAGGTAGCGGCGCAGGATCAGCCAGCGCGACGCGCCGATCGCCACTGCCGAGTCGACGAAGTCGCGCTGGCGCACGGCGACGACCTGGGCGCGCAGCAGCCGGGCGTAGATCGGCCACCACACCAGTGCCATGGCGATCGTCGCGTTGCGGATGCTGGGACCGAGCGAGGCGGTGATGGCCATTGCCAGGAGGATCGCCGGGAACGCCATGGTGATGTCGACGAGGCGCATCAGGAACGTGTCGAGCCACCCGCCGAAGAACCCGGCCACGGCGCCGACGAGCGTGCCGATGAGCACGGCGGCGACGATGACCACCGCGGCCACCGGGAGGGAGACGCGCACCCCCCACAGGGCGCGGATGAACACGTCGCGGCCGAGGGCGTCGGTGCCCATCCAGTGCGCTCTGCTGGGCTCCTGCAGCCGGTCGCCGACAGGCTTCAGCGGATCGAACGGCGACCACAGCGGCAGGGTGACGGCCACGACGATCCACAGCCCGATGATGATCAGCCCGACCAGCGCCGGACCGGTTCGCCAGGCCGGGCGGCGCTTGCGCTTGAAGGTGCCGGTGTGGGTGACGGCGTCGACCGGCACCTCGATCGGCGGGCGCGTGCTCATCGGCGCGCCGGAGAATTCGCCCCGGTCGGTCACGACAACCTGATCCGCGGGTCAGCGATGGCGTAGGCGACGTCGGTGACGAGGTTGGTCAGCAGGAACGCCAGCGCGCCGAGTGCGGAGACGCCGATGATCGCCGGGAAGTCGAGCTTGCGTGACGCCTCCACTGCATAGCTGCCCAACCCCGGCCACGAGAACACCGTCTCGACCAGGACGGCGCCGGTGATCAGGTAGGCGAAGGAGAAGCCCACGATCGTGATCGTCGGCAGCAGTGCGTTCCGCAGGGCGTGCTGGTTGACGACGTTGCGCTCGCGTATGCCCATCGCCCGGGCGACGCGGACGTAGTCCATCGAGAACTCGTCGAGCAGGCTGGCGCGCACCAACCGCGAGATGATCCCCACCACCGCCCAGCCGAGCACCAGGCCGGGCAGGATCAGGTGCCGCAACGAGTCCCAATAGGCGCTGAGGTCGCCGTGCAGCAGCGAGTCGACGGTGTAGAAGCCGGTAATTCGAGCCGGCGGGGTGGCCCGCGGGTCGAACCGGCCGGGACCGGGCAGCCAGTGCAGGCGGGCATAGAAGATGTAGAGGAACACCAGGCCGGACCAGAACCACGGCAGCGACGAGCCGAGCAAGGCGAAGAACCTGGCCAGGTGATCAACCATCGTGTTCCGCTTGCGCGCTGCCAGGACACCGAGCGCCAGCCCGCCGACGACCCCGATGATCAGGGCGAACACGGTGAGCTCGAGCGTCGCCGGGAGCCGCTCCCACAAGTCGCTGAGGACCGGCCGGCGGGTGGTGAACGAGGTGCCGAAGTCACCCTTGAACACGTTCCGCATGTACTTCACGTACTGCTGCGGGATGCTCTGATCGAGACCCCAGCGGGCCTTCGCCGCCGCGACGATCTCGGGATTGTTCAAGTTGCGCTCGCCGACGATCGACACCAGCGGATCGGCCGGCGTGAGGCGCGAGATGACGAAGACCGCCGAGATGACGCCGAGCAACAGCAGCGGCATCACCGCGATGCGCCGTACCAGGTATCGGCTCAGGACGTACCTCTCAGGTCCTGCTCAACTGGGCAAGGTCGAGGTTGCAGCAGGCGCTGTAGGCGACACCCTGGATGTCCGAGCGGCTGGCCAGGAACAGGTCCGGGTTGACGATCGGGATGATGATCTGGTCGTCGATCATCTTCTGGGCGAGCTGGTTGTACACCTGTGCCCGGGCCGTCTCGTCCTGGGTGCCGAAGGCTTCGGCCAGCAGCTCGTTCTGCGTCGAATCGGCAGGAACCTTGCCCCAGGTGACCCACTGCGAGTTGTCGACCAGACCGAAGTACTGCACGTACTGGCTGGAATCGGTGTGATCCGGGGCGAAGTACAGCATCGTCACCGGGATGCCGTCGGAGCTGATCTTCTCCGCCCATACCGAGATCTCGACCGGGTTGAGGTTGAGCGTGATGCCGACGTCCTTCAGCTCCAACTGGATCTCTTGCATCGCCGTCGAGAAGTCGACGCCGTAGACGTTGATCGACGGGAAGGTGGCGTCGAACTCGTAGGTCTTGCCGCCGAGCAGCTGCTTGGCGTCGTCGAGGTTCTGCGTCGGGGCGGCAAGGCCGTCGGTGCCGGCGAAGCCGTTGGGGATCGGCGACGGCTGTGGCTTGCCCTTGCCGTCCACCGTGACATCGACGAGGTGGGTGTAGTCGAGCGCCTCGCGGATCGCCTTGCGCACGTCCGGCGTGAGGTCCTCGCCGCCCTTCACCCCCGGGCTGAGCGCGAGGTAGACGAAGTTGAAGCTCGGGGCCGGCTCGACGTTGACGCCGTTGCCGCCCATGCCCGACGCCGTGTCGGCGGAGATCTGCATGGCGATGTCCACCGCGCCCTGCTCGAGCTGCTGGCGCTGGGTGACCGCCGAGTCCGTCTGCTTCATGACCACCTCGGGGAACTTCGGACCGTTCTTGCCCCAGTAGTTCGGGTTGGCCTTGAACTTCAGCTCACTGCCCTCGGTGTAGGACTCCAGTTCGAACGGGCCGCTGCCCGCGGAGTTCGACAGGAACCACGTCTCGGCCGTATCGGTGGTCGAGTCGGTGGTGGCGCCGTTCGCTTGGGCGACCTTGCTGTTGACGATGCCCAGGTAGCTGGCGTTGACCTGGGCGAGGAACGCCGAGTTCGGCGCGCTGAGCGTCACCTTCACCACCTGTGGGTCGCTGTCGTCGATCGTGTCGATCAGGCTGACGAGGTACGAGCTGGCCGCCTGGAGGCCCTGCAACCGCTCCCAGGAGAACTTCACGTCGGTGCTCGTCACCGGCGTGCCATCGGCGAACTTGGCGTTCGGGTCGAGGTTGAAGGTGAACTCGGTCTGGTCCGGGCTGGACGTCCACGACGTGGCCAGGCGGGGCACGAGCGTCTTGTTGTCCTTGTCCAGGCCGATCAACGTCTCGTACACCGCGGTCATGAAGATCTGGCAGGTGTCGCAGTACGCCCGCTGGGGGTCGAGCGAGTTGATGTCCATGCTGCGCGCGATGACGAGCGGCTTGTCGCTCATCTGCCCCGCACCAGTGCCATCGGCCGGCGTGCTGGCGGCACCGCCAGTCCCATTGGACGAGGTCTTGTCATCGGTGCTGCAAGCCGCCAGCCCCAGCGCAACGACAACCCCCAGCGACGCGGCGACCCGCAACGTACGACCTGCGCGACTCCTCATGTGTCCGTTCCCCCTCAATTCGATGCAGTCAGTGTAGTAGACTGCATGATTTGGGCCGAGTCAAGAGTCTCACTCGAGAATGACGGCCCCGGCACGGAATCGAGGGGGCGCAAGTGAACCAACGCCAAGCGCAGCGGCTTCGGACACGTCAGACGCTCGCGTACCACGCACTGCGTTTGTTCGAGGAGCAAGGCTTCGACGACACCACCGTCGAGCAGATCGTGGCCGCGGCCGGCGTCAGCCAGCGCACGTTCTTCCTTCACTTCGCCACGAAGGCCGCCGCCGCGTTTCCCGACCACGCTGAGCGCGTGGACTCGTTCCGTCATCACCTCGGGCGCGGCGATCGCCATCCCAACCCCTTGCCCCACCTGGTCCTCACGGTCAGCGGCGGCATGGGTCAGGACACGCCGGAGCGCCGGATTCGTTACGGCTTGCTGGCCACGGTCACAGCCCTTCAGGACGAGGACGCGCGCACCGACCGCGACTACGAACGCGTCATCACCGACTACCTCGTGCAGTGCTGGGGTCCGTCGGTGGACGCGCGCGTACGCGCCGAGGCGATTGCCAACGCCACGGTCGGTGTCGGCAGAGCCGCACACATCGGCTGGAGTGTTCACGGCATCGATCCCGTGCAGACGACCTACGCCATCCTCAGAGCGATGCTGTGCTCGCCGTTCGAACTCCCCGAGAGGATCCCAGCGGAAGCCATTCGTCCAGCGTTCACTACAGTCGCCGCACCGAACGGCCAGGCGCGAAAAGCGTTCCCGACGGTCCACGACGGCGACGCAAGGTCTGCCAGGTGAGCAGCTGGCTTCGTCCGGCACTGGTCTCGCAACGAATGGGTTGCTCCACGACGACGCCGTCGCACTCGTCGAGCCGCTCAGTTGTTGAGCGTCGCTCCGCGGAGCATGGGCAACTCACACGATCGTGGCTGGAAGCCCTGATGCGACAAAACCCCTGCTCAGAATCAATGTTCTGAACAGGGGTTTCGGGTTGGAGCGGACGACGAGATTCGAACTCGCGACCCTCACCTTGGCAAGGTGATGCTCTACCAGCTGAGCCACGTCCGCGTTGTGCGCAAGCAATCTAGCCAGGCGACCCGTGGCTGACAACGCGCAGCCGACAACGCGTGTACGTCGTCTTCCACCGGACGCTCGCCGCCACCTCAGCCGCGCTGGTCTGCCGGGCGCAGATCCACCCGCAGCACCAGGAACCCGTCCTCCACGGTGGCGACCGCGTCGCCGATGATGGCGAAGTCCTGGAAGTCGGCCTTGGCCTGCTCGATGAATCGAGCCCGCTCCTCCCCCGCGACGGGTGGCAGGGGGCGTCGCTTCACCGACGCAGCCCGCTCACGGAAACGGCCGAGCATCGCCTCGATGTCAAGTGCGTGTGCCATGCGGCCACCGTACCGGGCCCGCTGCCGGCGCGCTATTCGCTCTGCAGGCGCAGCAGCGGATCGATCGGGCGGGGCACCTCGGCCGACACCGACGTGGGGTCGGCTTCCTCCTCGTCCTCCACCGGCGCCGCCGCGACCGCAACAGCCTGTTGCGCCTCCTCGGCCTCGGCGCCCGCAGCGGGCAGACCGCCCAGCGACGAGTCGTCGCGCACCACGACATCTCCGGCCGGCAGCTCTTCTGACGCCGAGACGGCAGCGGCAGCGGCACCGGAGGAGACAGCCGCCACCAGCGCGGCGAGGTCGGTGTGCGGGCGGACACCGTCGCCGTTCGCGTCGGCGGCGACCGAGACGTCGGCGAGATCGTCGAACTGGGGCGGCACGCCGGCGGCCGCGGCGCGCAGATCCACCGGCTCGCCCACCGGCGCCGCACTCGCGTCGGCGGGCTCGGCACCCGCCGGGCGAGCGGCCTCCAGCCGGCGCCGGCGCGACGTGTAGTCGCCCTTGGAGAACGAGCGGCTGCCCATCACCTCCAGCGGGCCGAGCGCCGGGTGCTCGACCCGGCTGCTGCGCCACCACCAGAACGTGCCGGCCGCGACGAGCACGGCGACGAGCACGAGACCGGCCGCGGACAGCAGGATCACGCGGGCGTTCTCGGGGTCCTCGAAGCGCTCTGCTGCCAGCATCACGGTGGATCTCATCTGCTCAACTGCCCTGCTGCGGCCTGCATCACGGGCCACAGTGTCGCACGCGAACGGCCGATTCCCCACGCGCTGCCGTGCGGCCCGCGCGTGTTCCGCCATGCTGTGCGGGTGGACTTCGTGTGGATCGCCCTGATCATCGCCGTCATGGGGGGCATGTGGTGGGTCGCCTACCGGATGGAGCCGCACTGGTCGTCGCGCGACGGCCGCCGCTTCATGTGCACGGCGCAGGAGATCGTCAACGGCTCCCCCGTGGGCCACCCACGCGAGACGCGCGTGATGATCAGCCCGGATGGCGGGGTGTTCGTCACTCAGAAACGCATGCTGCGCCGCCGCTCCAGCCAGTGGCACCTGGTCGGCAAATCGCCGGCGCCCCCGCGCAAGCTGCAGGTCTATGTCGCGGAGCACCGGCCGGAGGGCAACCTCCCGCTGACCTACCTGGCCATCCGCATCCCGGCCAACAGCCGCTGTGTCGCCGTGCTCGACGGGCTGATCGCCGGCCAGGAGGTCAAGGCTTCGCGACCTGCTCCAGGAAGCGCTGCACCGGCTGACCCACCTGCGCCAGATTGATCAAGAACGCATCGTGCCCGTGGGGTGAGTCGATCTCGACGTACTCGGCGCGGGTGCCGCCGGCCACCAGCAGTTGGTGGATCTGCTGCTGCTGGTAGGTCGGGTAGAGGATGTCGCTGGAGATGCCCAGCACCAGCGAGGGCGCCT
>CAYZFZ010000159.1:0-8339 GCA_964477795.1 uncultured Bifidobacterium sp. | reverse complement strand
GGCGGCGGCGACGATCGTGCCGCCGGAGTCGATCATGTCGTCGGTGAGGATGCACAGGCGGCCCTCGACGTCGCCGATGACCTCCTTCGCCTCGGCCACGTTGGCGGTGCCCTTCGGGCGGCGCTTGTAGATGAACGCGAGGTCGGCGCCCTTGTCGGACAGGTGCTGGGCCATGCGCTCGGCCACCTTGATCCGGCCGGCGTCGGGCGACACGATCACGGGGTTGTCGGCGTGCTCGCGGACGTAGTTCTCGAGCACCGGCATCGCCGTGAGGTGGTCGACCGGACCGTCGAAGAAGCCCTGGATCTGACCGCTGTGGAGGTCGATCGAGATCATGCGCTTCGCGCCGGCGGCGCGGAACAGGTCGGCGACCAGCTTGGCCGTGATCGGCTCGCGGCCCTCGGCCTTGCGGTCCTGGCGGGCGTAGCCGTAGAACGGGCAGACAGCGGTGATGCGCTTGGCCGACGCGCGGTAGGCGGCGTCGATCATGATCAGCTGCTCCATGATGGAGTCGTTGATGCTGCGCCCGTCGTGCCCGCAGTGCGTCTGCATGATGAACACGTCGCTGCCGCGGATGCTCTCGCCGAAGCGGGCGCGCACCTCGCCGTTGGAGAACTCGACGAGCCCGGGATGGCCCAGCTCGATGCCGAGGTGGTCGGCCACTTCCTGCGCCAGCTCGGGGTGGGTGCGCCCCGAGTAGAGCGACATCCGCTTGGTAGTGACCTTCTCCATGGATCTCCCGTGCTTGGTCATTCGAGCAGTCGACCTTTCCTGCGCATCAGTCGGCAACCGCAGTGTAGAAGGCGCCGGTGACCGCGTCCGCGGCCACCGAGCTGCCCGCGGGCAGAAACGCGTACGGGCCGACCCGGGCGCCGGCCCCGACCTCGCTGTCGTGGCCCACGGCGTGCTCCACGACGGCACCGGCGCCGACCGTGCAGTCGGTGAGCCGCGTGTCGGGGCCGATCTCGCAGCCGTCGCCGACCACCGTCTGGCCCTGCAGGATCGTGCCCGGGTAGAGCGTGACGTCGCGACCGAGCTGCACCGTGACATCGACGAACGTCTGGCGCGGATCGAGCATCGTGACCCCGTTGAGCAGGTGCCGCCGGTTCGTGCGGCTGCGCAGCTCGCGCTCGGCGAGCGCCAGCTGCCAGCGGTCGTTGACACCCTGCGTCTCCGCCGCGGGCGCCTGCACGCAGCCGATGCGGTGGCCCATCGAGGCGAGCGAGGCGATGACGTCGGTGAGGTAGTACTCGCCCTGGGCGTTCTCGGGGCTCAGCCGCCGCAGGGCGGGGCCGAGCAGGTCGCGGCGGAACGCGTACATGCCCGTGTTCCACTCCTTGATCTCCAGCTCCTCCGCGTTCGCGTCGCGCTGCTCGACGATGCGCAGCACGCGGCCGTCGCCCGCCTTCGACGGCGCCCGGATGACACGGCCGTAGCCGGTGGGGTTGTCGAGCACGGACGTGAGCAGCGTGGCTGCGTACTCGTTCGCGGTGTGTGCAGCGACGAGCGCGTCGACGGTGTCGGGCTGCAGCAGCGGGGTGTCGCCGGGCAGCACGACCACCGTGGACGTGTCGTCGAGGTCGTCGCCGGGGAACGCACCGAGGCCCACCATGGCGGCGTCGCCGGTGCCGCGCTGGACCGTCTGCTCGACGAACGTGACGTGAGCCCAGGCCGGCGACTGCTCCTGCACCTTCTTCGTGACGCGCTCGGCAGCGTGCCCGACGACGACGACCGTGCGGTTCGGTGCGACCAACTCGAGCGCGTGGATGACGTGCATCACCATCGGCCGGCCGCAGATGAGGTGCAGCGGCTTCGGGCGCGACGAGCGCATGCGCGAGCCCTCGCCGGCCGCCAGCACGATCGCGGAAACAGTCATGTGCCCGTTCTAGCGCGAATCGCGGCGGGTCCAAAGGTGGTCGCGCACTGCCGGCACCAGAAACCCTGTTCCAGCTCGGTACCGCACGGCGCATGGACGAGCACGATCTCCGCACCGCCCTCGTTGAGGTGGTGCTCGCCCCAGCGGATCAGCGCGACGAGTGCGGGTGACAGCGACACGCCGGCGTGGGTGAGGCGGTACTCGTAGCGCGGCGGGTGCTCCTGGTAGAGCTCCTTGTCCATCACCCCGCCCTCCACCAGCCGGTGCAGCCGCTTCGTCAGGATCGGCCGAGCGATGCCCAGGTCGCTGGCGAAGTCGTCGAAGCGGCGGATCCCGCGCAGCGCGGCGCGGATGATCAGGATGCTCCACCGGTCGCCCACCAGCTGCAGCGTCCGTTCCAGCGTCGTCGCATCCGTTGCCGGCGAAGGGGATTCGGGTCGAGTGTTCACAGCCGCCCGGACTGTACCCGCCCCCACCTCCCCCCGCCTTTACGTAAAGGCTGTCGGGCTGTGACCTGGTGCTGTGAGTCCGGGTTCTTGACGCAGAGTTCGACCGCACTCGCGCCGACCTCGCCCGACCCCTTGTCGGGATGTGGGTTCTGTTTCGGTACTGACCGGGGTAGCGTGCCGAACCATGACGTCGCACCTGCCCGAGGATCTGCTGGACGCGCCGCTGGACGTGCTGATGGGGCGGGCGCGGGCCGTGCGCGACCGGGTGCACGGCACCCGCATCACGTACTCGCCGAAGGTGTTCCTGCCGCTGACGATGCTGTGTCGCGACCGCTGCGGCTACTGCACGTTCGCCCAGCCGCCGGCGCGGCTGCAGGCGCCGTACCTCACGCCCGAGCAGGTGCTGCGCATCGCCGGCGACGGCGCTCGCATGGGCTGCCACGAGGCGCTGTTCACGCTCGGCGAGGCACCGGAGGATCGCTACGAGGTCGCCCGCGAGTGGCTGCGCGAGCACGGCTACGGCAGCACCGTCGAGTACGTGCACGCGATGGCGGCGCTGGTGCTGCGCGAGACCGGGCTGCTGCCGCACGCGAACGCGGGCGCACTCGACGACGCGCAGCTGCGGCTGCTGGCCGAGGTGGCCCCCGGCCAGGGGATGATGCTGGAGACGCTGCGCGGCGACCTGCCCTGCCATCGCGGAGCGCCCGACAAGACGCCCGCGCGGCGGCTGGCCACGCTGGAGGCCGCCGGCCGGGCGGGCGTGCCCTTCACCACCGGCATCCTGGTGGGCATCGGCGAGACGCGCTCCGACCGGTTGGCCGCGCTGGCGGCGATCGCCCAGTCGCACCGCCGCCACGGGCATGTGCAGGAGGTGATCGTGCAGAACTTCCTGCCCAAGCCGGGCACCGGGATGCAGCACGAACCGCCGTGCCCGCCGGAGGAGTTCCTGTGGTCGATCGCGGTCGCGCGCCTGGTGCTGCCGGAGGACGTCCACCTGCAGGCGCCGCCGAACCTCAGCGACGACTTCGGCGCGCTGCTCGGCGCGGGCATCGACGACTGGGGCGGTGTGTCGCCGGTGACGCTCGACCATGTGAACCCGGAGCGCCCGTGGCCCGCACTCGATCGCCTGCGGGAGGTGACGGAAGCGCACGGCTTCGCGCTCGCACCGCGCCTGACGATCTACCCCGAGTTCGTCCGCAGGCCGGAGCGCTGGCTGCACCCCGACCTGCGCTTCGCCGTGCAGGACCGCAGCGACGCCGAGGGCCTGGCCCGCGATGATCCGGGCGCGCTCTGGCCGGAGAAGGTGTCGGCCGCCGACGTCGTGCTCGACGGCGCCGAGGTGGTGCTCGTCGGTCATCGCAGCACCCAGTGGTACTCGGGTGCGACGAACCCGCCGCCGAACCTGCTGCCGAACCTGTTGTCCTCACCCACGGCCGGCAGGGTGACGGGCGCCGTCGCCGAGGTGCTCGCCGGCGTGGAGGCCGGCCAGGAGGTGGGCGCCGAGCAGATCGTCACCCTGTTCCGCGCTCGCGGGCCGGAGGTCGTGGCCGTCGCCGAGCTGGCCGATCAGCTGCGGCGCGACGCGGTGGGCGATGCCATCACGTGGGTGCACAACCGCAACGTCAACTACACGAACGTGTGCACGTTCAAGTGCAAGTTCTGCGGTTTCTCGAAGGGCCCGCTGAGCCTCAACCTGCGCGGCACGCCGTACCTGCTGACGCTCGACGACATCGCCCAGCGGGCCGCCGAGGCGTGGGAGATGGGCGCCACGGAGGTGACGCTGCAGGGCGGCATCCACCCCAGCTTCGACGGCGACTACTACATCGACGTCACCCGCGCGGTGCAGCAGGCCGCGCCGGAGCTGCACGTGCACGGGTTCACCGCGCTCGAGATCACCGAGGGTGCGAAGCGGCTCGGCGAGGACCTGCACTCGTACCTGCGCCGGCTGAAGGACGCGGGGCTCGCCTCGCTGCCCGGCACCGCCGCCGAGATCCTCGACGACGACGTGCGCGCGGTGCTGTGCCCCGACAAGATCACCACCGGCGAGTGGCTGGACTGCCACGCCGCCGCGCACGAGGTGGGGCTCGCCTCCAACATCACGATCATGTTCGGCTCGATCGAGCATCCCGAGTCGTGGGCGACGCACATCGTGCGCACCCGCGCGCTACAGAAGATCACCGGTGGCTTCACCGAATTCGTGGGTCTACCCTTCGTCCACATGGCGTCGCCGATCTACCTGCAGCGCGCCGCCCGGCGCGGCCCGACGTTCCGCGAGAACCTGCTGATGCACGCCGTCGCCCGCATCGCCTACCGCGGCCTGATCGACAACATCCAGCTGTCATGGGTGAAGATCGGCGAGGCCGGGGCCGTGCAGCTGCTGCGCGCGGGTTGCAACGACCTCGGTGGCACGCTGATGGACGAGAACATCTCCCGCGCCGCCGGCGCCGCCCACGGGCAAGCCATGACACAGGATCGCTTTGCCGCACTCGTCGAGCCGTTGGGCCGCAGGTTGCAGCAGCGCACGACCACCTACGGCCGTGTCGACGCGCTCCACCGCTGATCAGCAGCTCGCCGACGCGCGGCCGTGGGCGCCGCGATGGTGGCCGCGGCGGGTGCGGCTGGACGACGCGGCGCAGGGCGCCGGCTACGAGCTGGTGCAGCCCACGCAGGTGTGGACGGCGCGCGACACCGGAGAGGTGGTCGGCGTGCTCGACGCGGCCGAGGCCGCGGCCCGCGACGGTCGTTGGGTGATCGGATTCGTCACGTACGAGGCGGCGCGAGCGTTCGACGACGCCTTCCCGGTGGCGGCGCCGTCGGCCACGCTGCCGCTCGCGTGGGCGTGCTCGTTCGCCCGTCGCGACGAGGTGCCCCCGGCGCAGGCGCCGGCCGGCGGCCCGTTCGTCGACGGTGTCGTGCGCACCCACGGCAGCGCCTGGTACCGGGCCGGGGTCGACCAGGTGCGCGGGCTGATCGAGACCGGCGACGTGTACCAGGTGAACCTCACCGACCGGATCCGCGCCCGGCTGGTGGCCGACCCGTTCGACCTCTATCGCTCGATGGTGTCCACCCAGGGCGGGTCGTTCAACGCGTTCCTCGACCTCGGCGAAGCCGTGGTCGTGAGCGCGTCGCCCGAGCTGTTCCTGCGCATCGACGGCGACATGGTGACCACCCGCCCGATGAAGGGAACTCGCCGGCGGCACGGCCGGCCGGGCCCGGATCAGCTGCTCGCCGACGAGCTGCGCAGCTCGCAGAAGGATCTCGCCGAGAACGTGATGATCGTCGATCTGCTGCGCAACGACCTGTCGCGGCTGTCGTCGCCCGGTGGCGTCACCGTGCCCGAGCTGTTCTCGGTGGAGCGCTACGAGACGGTGTGGCAGCTCACCTCCACGGTGCAGGCACGCCTGCGCGACGGCATCGGGCTGGCCGACGTGTTCCGGGCGACGTTCCCGTGCGGCTCGATCACCGGAGCGCCAAAGGTGTCGGCGATGCACATCATCGACCGGCTGGAGCCGTCGCCGCGCGGCCTCTACTGCGGTGCGATCGGGATGATCTCGCCGTCCACGGCTGGCGCGCGCCCGTCGTCGGTGTGGAGCGTCGCGATCCGCACGGCCGTGATCGACGCAGCGGACGGCCGGGTGGAGTTCGCGTCCGGTGGTGGCATCACGTACGACTCGGTGCCCGCCGACGAGGACGACGAGCTGGAGTCGAAGGTGGCCGTGCTGCGTGCCGCCCGGCCCGCGTTCGAGCTGTTCGAGACGCTGCGTGTCGACGAGGGCGGTGCCCACCACTTGGCCTCGCATCTGCGCCGGTTGGCGGCATCGGCCGACTACTTCGGGTTCGCGTGCGACCCCGACGCGATCGGCGGGCAGGTGGCGGGGTTGCCGGCCGTCGCCGCCACGCACCGGCTGCGCATCGTGCTCGACCGCCGCGGTCGCACCCGCCTGGAACTGGTGGCGCTCGACGCCGTGCCGCAGTGCGTGCGCCTCGCGCTCGGCGCGCAACGGGTGCGCAGCGACGACCCGTTCCTGTGCCACAAGACCACCCGGCGGACGGTGTACGAGCGCGCCCGCGCGGCGTGCCCGCAGGCCGACGACGTGGTGCTGGTCAACGAGCTCGGCGAGGTGGTGGAGACGACGGTCGCCAACCTCCTCTACCGGCTGGGCGACGAGTGGTTCACGCCGCCGCTGACGAGCGGGGGCCTGCCGGGCGTGGGCCGGCAGCTGCTGGTCGAGCGCGGCGAGGTGCGCGAGCGCACGCTCCTCGCGACCGAGCTGCCCACGTGCGACGAGCTTGCCGTCGTCAGCTCGTTGCGCGGCCGCCGGCCGGCGGCGATGCTGCAGGGATGAACCCCGACCAGTTCCGCGCCGCGCTCGCGGGTGAGGGCGCGCTGCTGATGGGCGTCGTCAACGTCACGCCGGACTCGTTCTCCGACGGGGGCCTCTACTACGAGCTGGACACGGCTGTCGCCCACGGCCTGCGCCTCGTGGAGGAGGGTGCCGACATCGTCGACGTCGGCGGTGAGAGCACGCGACCGGGTGCCGCGCCGGTGGACGTGGGGGAGGAGCTGCGGCGGGTGATCCCGGTCGTCCGCGACCTCTCGGCGGCCGGGATCGCGGTCAGCGTGGACACCCGCCATGCGGAGGTGGCCGACGCGGCGCTGGCCGTCGGCGCCTGCCTGCTCAACGACGTGTCCGGCCTGCGCGACCCGCGCATGCGCGCCGCGGCCGCCCGCCACGGTGTGCCGGCGGTGGCGATGCACATGCCCGTGGCCGACCCGGCCGTGATGCAGCAGCACACCGACTACGCGGACGTGGTGGCCGACGTGGTGGCGTTCCTGCGCGCCCACGCCGAGCTCGCGCTCGCCGAGGGCGTACCCGCGATCGTGCTCGACCCGGGCATCGGGTTCGGCAAGACCGTGGAGCAGAACCTGCAGCTCATCCGCCGGCTCGACGAGCTGGTCGCGCTCGGACACCCCGTGCTCGTCGGCGCGTCGCGCAAGCGGTTCATCGGCGTGCTCGCCGGCATCGAGCGACCCGAGGAGCGGGTGCCCGGCACGCTGGCCGTGCACCTCGCGTGCGTCGCCCGTGGCGCCCGCCTGGTGCGCGCCCACGACGTCGCCGCCCACCGCCAAGCCATGACGCTGTGGCAGCGGGTGGGCCCCACGAGTTGACCGCCGGGTTCCGGGGAGAGGGCTCGAACCCCTATATGCGGGACCAAAACCCGCTGTCCTACCATTGAACGACCCCGGACGGAACGAGGCGAGGCTAGCGGAGCCCGCCCAATCCACCTCGGGGGTTTGGTCGGGGGGTGCCGGCCCGATAGCGTCTCACGAGCTATGGGTTCACTGATCAAGAAGCGCCGTAAGCGCATGCGCAAGAAGAAGCACAAGAAGATGCTCCGCCGTACGCGGCACGCGCGCCAGCGCGGCAAGGGCTGACCCCAGCTTCTCCTGCAACCACAACGAGTCTCGTCACCGACCGCCGGCAGCCTGCTGTTGGCGGTCGGTGCGCGTGTGCACCACCATCGCCTCCGGCAGTGCCGCGGCAAGCGGGTGGTGACCCACCAGGAACCAGGTGGCACCGCTGCCGGCCAGCGTCGGCGCGACGCCTGCGGCCTCGCGGATGCGGTCGCGCCAGCGCACCAGCTGCGGCTCCACCACCAGCGCCGCGGGCTCGAGGTCGTTCGGGCCGTCCGCGCGAGGGCAGCCGAGCTCGTCCCACGCCCGGTACGCCGCCGGCGTGCTCACCGACAGCGGCGGCACGATCAGCGTGATGTCGAGCGGGTGGAACGGCAGCGGCTGCACGATCTCGCCGATGCCGAGCACCCGGGCGCGCCCACCGACGAGGCAGAAGCTGACGTCGGCGCCCAGGGTGGAGGCGCCGGCGACGTCGGTGTAGCCCGCCCAGCGCAGGACCGCGGCGGCGTCGCTGCTGCCGCCGCCGAGGCCGCCGCCGTGGGGGATCACCTTGTGCAGGTGCACCCCGGCGGTGGTGCCGGCGAGCGCGAGAGCCTTC
>CAYZFZ010000158.1:0-8346 GCA_964477795.1 uncultured Bifidobacterium sp. | reverse complement strand
TCGGCGATCGGCTTGTCGATGTCGGCGGTGGGGACGTTGTGGTCCTCGGTGGCGATCGTGAGATCAGGCCGGCGCACGGTGCGGCCGCTGAGGCGCAGGCCGTCGAAGGCCTGCGGGCTGGTGACCTCGTGCACGAGGTGCAGGTCGATGTAGAGCAGGTCCGGCTCACCGGGCGCGGTGTGCACGATGTGGCGATCCCACACCTTGGCCGCCAGCGTCCGGGGCTCGGTCGACGTGTTGGGTGACGACATCTCACTCCTTCATGAGTTGGCAACGAGCAGCGAAGACGTCTCACATAATGAGATGATCATCTCGCACATGTCAGCCTACGGCCTTTCCGTGATCTCGACCAAACCTTTACGGAGTCACTGAACGTGTCCTTGAACGCGCTCTGTCGCCAAAGATAAAGATTCATGACTTGATCAACAGGTTTATGATGCCGAATCAGTGAAGCCACTCAGGAGGTCGCCCCATGGATAGCTTGCACATTCACACCAACCGCACCGAGGACGAGGCCGCCCATTCGGGCACCCGTTGGACCGGTACCCGCTGGACCGGTACCCGTTGGACCGGCACGCGCTGGACCGGCACGCGTTGGACCGGCACCCGTTGGACCGGCACGCGTTGGACCGGCACGCGTTGGACCGGCACGCGTTGGACCGGCACCCGTTGGACCGGCACCCGTTGGACCGGTACCCGTTGGACCGGCACGCGTTGGACCGGCACGCGCTGGACCTGAGCAACACCGGCTGGCGCCTGCGCGCGCCAGGATGAACAACATGCAGCACTCGACAACGCGTGGGCGTCGCACGCCCGCGGCACAGGTCGTCGAGCACCTGCGCGCCGCTGAGCGCTTCCCACCTGGCGATCCACGACGGGAGGCGGCGCAGCGCCGGGCTGCTCGCGCTGTCTCGGCCGAACCCTCGCTGGTCGACGACCCGCTGCTTGCCGGAGCGAGGTTGCAGTTGCGCCGTTGGGCCCGCTTCGCACCCTTCCTCCTGGACGATCGCAGCGAGCAGGAGCTGGCGGTCGCCAACCGATCCGTCGTCACTGCCCAGCTGGCGCGGCTGAGCGCGCTCGACGACGACCCGGCGACCGATCTGTCGGCGGCCGACGACGCGCTGCGTGGGCTCGACGCGCCCGGCGTGGTGGAGCGCCGGGCGGCCGATGTCGACGCCCACCGGGTGACCGATCGGCGCGCGGCCGCGGTCGCGGAGGTGCTCGGAGCGCTCGCCACCCAGCATCTGGCCGACGACGATCGGCGAGGCATCACGCAATGGCGAACCCGTTTCGCCGTCGTGCAGGGCACCAGCCCGGAGGTGCTCGCCCGCTTGCGTGATGCGACGCGGGCCGCCCGCGGTCTGGCAACCACGTGGTGGAGCGTGCGCAGCCCCCTCGTCGGTGCGGAGTACTGCGATCGTCGCGTCGGGCTGGCCGCGCCACCCGCCACCTTGCCGCAGCACGCTCGCGACGCGGCGGCGGCGCTCGCGGTGGCCGTCCCGCGATTGGCGGGCGCCGCCCGCGCCGCCGCCGGCCGCGTCACTCCCGGCGCCGACAACCAGGTCGTCATCGAAGCCGATGGTCGACTGTCGGTGACGGTGGCCCACCGGCCGACGCCACGCGGATCGTTGATGGTCGCCCACGAGATCGGGCACGCGCTGCACGCACTCGAATCGCGGAGCCCCGAGCCGCCGGGCGCGCTCGTCGGTGAGACCATCGCCTGCTGGGCCGCGCTGATGACCGGGCTGCACCAGGAATCCGAGGCACTGGCCCTCGCGCTCGGCGACACCCTCGTGGAAGAGCTCTTCGTGTCGGCGGCGGTGAGCGAGTTCGAGGATACCGTGTACGAGCTGGCCCGCGACGGCGGCATCAGCGTCGCGGCGCTGGATGCCGCCTGGCTGTCGGCGCAGCGCAACCTGTGGGGCGACACGGTCGCGGTGCCCGGCCACGTGGCGTCCGGGTGGGCCCGCCTGCCCGCGCTCGCCACCCAACCCGGTCACGCCTTCTCCTACGTGTGGGCGACGGTTCTCGCGTTGGCCGCGGATGCTCGCCACCACGGCGATGCTGCGGGGGTCCTCGCCAACACGATCGTCGCGGGCGGCATCGAAGCCGACGAGCTCACCGCGCTCCTCGGCTTCGAGGGCGACGACTGGATCCATGTGGGGCTCGAGGCACTCGGCGACCGACTCGCCGCGCTCGCTCAACTCCTCGGTTCCACCACGGCCGGCTGAGCGGTCCGCGGCGAATCGCCCGCCCCCTTCGGCAGCCCCACCACCAGCGCCAGCACGACGGGCAGTTGCACGAGCCCGGCGACGGTTGCCACCGTGCCCACCGTCGTGGCGCTGGCGAGCACGCCACTGGCGAGGGCCCCGATCACGCCGCCGGCGCCGAGTGCAGCGCGGAAGACACCCATCACCCGCCCGAGCAGCTCGCCGGGGATCAGCCGCTGGCGGATGCCGACCGACGTGATGTTGCCGAACGTCACCGCGGCGCCCCAGGCGAACAGGGCCACCGCGGCAACTGGCCACAGGTGCGAGGTCCCCAGCGCGAGGTACGACGCCGCGTTCACCGTCACCGCGCCCGCCATCGCCCAGCGGGCCGGGACACGGGCCCGTACTCGCCCGGCGAGCACACCGGCGAGCGTGGCGCCGAGTGCGATCAACGTCAGGGCCGGCCCGAACCAGCCAGGGTCGAGGGAGTACCGGTTGCGCACGAGCAGCACCAGCATCGCCAGCACGGCCGAGCCGCACAGGGAGAGCACGAACATCGCGCCGCCGAGCACGACCAGCGTGCGGTTCCGCCGGAAGTAGGCCCACGCGGGAGCCATCGTCGGCCTGGCGCGCCCGTCGGCTCCGGCGAGCTCCCCATCGGGTGCCGTACGCGGCAGCTGCATCAGCAACGCGGCCGACACGAGGTAGGAGACAGCGTCGGCGACGAACGGGATCCAGGTGGCGAGCCGGAAGATCAGCGAGCCCAACGGCGGGCCGACGAACTCGCGACCGACGTCATCGGCGGCCTGCAACCGACCGTTCGCGTCGTCGAGGTGGTCCTCGGTGACGAAGGAGGGGACCGCGCTCTGCGAGGTGGTCACGAACACCGTCTCACCGGCGCCGATCAGGAACGTGATCAGCGCGAGTGCCGCGCCAGGGAGGTCGCCGATCAGCAGTGCGATCGCGGCGGTGACGACGACGACGGCGCGCAGCAGGTCGGCGATCACCAGCACGCGGCCGCGGTCGTAGCGGTCGGCGACGAGCCCTGCCGGCACGGCGAGCAGCACCCCCGGCAGGAGACCCGCGGCGGCGATGGTGCCCAGGACGAGCTCGCTCGGCGGGCGGATCGACGCGAGCAGGGGCAGCGCCGCGGTCGTCATGCCGGTGCCGACGGCAGAGAGCGCGTTCGCCGTCCACACGAGCTGGTAGGAGCGCCCGAAGCGCGCGTTGATCATGGCAGCCGGGCGCCCTGCGGGGGATGCATCGTCAGAAACAGTAACGGTTCGCGGTGGGCCTGCTGCCCAGCGCGCGAGAGGGGCAGGCAGGCAGTTCTCACCCATTGGGATAGAGTTCCCGACATGGAAGTGAGCGGCGTGGGCGTACTGGACAAGGGTGTCGCAATCCTGCAGGCGCTGGTCAGCGGTCCACTCGACCTGGCCCAACTGCAGGACGCCACCGGCTTGCCGCGCGCCACGGCGCACCGGCTGGCGGTGGCGCTCGAGCAGCACCACCTGGTCCGTCGCGACCCGCTGGGTCGCTTCTGCCTGGGCTTCGAGCTGATCCACCTCGGGCGGGCGGCCACGGATGCGTTCCCGATCGCGTCGCTCGCCACCCCCGCGCTCACCGGGCTGCGCGACCGCACCGGCGAGAGCGTCCAGCTGTACGTGCGCGAGGCCGACAGTCGTCGCTGCGTCGTGTCGCTCCAGTCCAGCCACGCGCTGCGCTGGATCGTGCCCGAAGGCGCGCTGCTGCCCCTCGGTCGTGGCTCCGCCGGCCGCGTGCTGGCCGACGGCGGGCCCGACGTCGCCGACAGCGTCGAGGAGCGCGAGCCGGGTGTGGCGTCGGTGAGCGCCGCGGTCCGCGATCGGCAGGGGTCGCTCGTCGCGGCCGTCAGCCTCAGCGGCCCGGTCGAGCGGCTCACGCGTCATCCCGTCGAGCGCTACGGCGCCGACGTGACGGCCGCGGCCGTCGCCGTTGCCGCCGCGCTGACGCGCTGACAGCCGGCGTGCCGGAGTTGCCGTTTCGGCTGGCCCGCTGTGCCCAGCAGGGTGTGAACGATGCTGCACTCCTTCCCGTCCTGCTCGTGCGTTGGTTCGAAGCGCGGCTGCACGAAACCGTCGGCTTCTGCCTGCGTGGCTGCCGGCTCTACGGGTTGGAGGTGATCGACGCTGCCGGACTCGCCGACGACGATCCACTCGCCGCGCGAGTCAGCTTCCTCGCCGAGGGCGCGGTCCGTGAGGACGTGATGGCGTTGCCGGGAGCCCGGGAGGTGCACGGGTTCGACGCCGCCGCACTCGTCACCACTGAGTGGTACCCCACGGCGGGAGCGCGCCCGGCGCGCCCTGGCGAGTTCGTCCCCCGCCGCCGGGCTCGCGTCGTGGAGGTCGTCGTCGACGGGGTCGGCGTGACCGCGATGCGCTACGAGAACGACCCGGACTTCTTCGTGCTCGCCCCGGCCTCCTGACGGCGGACGTCGCAGCTCAGTAGATGTCGACGAGGTCGACGACCACCACGAGGTCGATCCCGGCCGGAAGGCCGAGCTGGTCGCTGCCGGCGCCGTCGAACATCAAGGAGAACGGGATCTGCGCCTGCCGGCGACCTCCGACCTGCATGCCCTTGACCGCTGCGAGCAGCCCGGGGTAGACGCCCGTGGACGCGGAGTACGCGAAGGTGAGCGGCGGGCCGCCCCAATCCGACGACAGCAGCTCGGCGGTGTCGGCCCGGTACGCCACGATGTGGATCGCGACGTTCTGGCCGTCCTGCGGTGTGGCGCCGCTGCCGGTGATCAAGTCCTGCGATTGCAGCACGCTGACGTTGCCCGCCGGTGCCAGCGTGACCTCCGGCTGGTCGGCGACGTCGGAGGTGGGCAGCACGGCGACGACATCGATGACGAACGTGAGCGCATCGCCGGCGACGATGATGCCGCCATCGGGGGGCGAGTCGGCGTAGGCGAGATCGCTGGGGATGTCGAGGCGGCGCTGGCCACCCTTCTGCACGCCCACCAGGCCGTCCTCCCAGCCCTGGATCACCGAGTGCTGGCCGAGCGTCACCTCGAAGGGTTCGCCGCGGTCGTAGCTGTTGTCGAACTCGGCTCCATCGGCGGCGCGGATGCCGACGTAGTGCACCAGCACGGTGTCGCCGACGGCGGCCGCGGGCCCGGTGCCGGTGACGAGGTCGGTGACCACCAGTTCGGTCGGCGTCTCTGCCGGTGGGGCAACCGACGGCTTGGTGAGCGGCAGGGTGCTCGCCGGGGTGGTGGCTTCCGGCGACGAGCCGGCCGCCGCCGACGAATCGGGCGAACCGGACGAATCCCCGCACGCCGCGAGGGCCACGAGGGCGGTGAGGCAGATGGCGGTCAGTCGCGTCGAGCGCATTCGCACGACGCTATCCGCCGGTCAGTCCTGCCGGTCGTCGCGTTCGACACCGGCGAGCCACGCCTGCTCGGTGACGGCCAGCGGTGTGCTCGGCGGCCCGGCCACGAAGGGCCACAGCTCCTCGGCGATGCGCCGGTAGTTGCCGGTGGCGCGCAGCTCGCCGAGCAGCGCGTAGAGCCCGAGGTTGATGCGCTGGATGAACACGAACGCCTTGGGCACCGTGGCGTACTGGGCGATGGGGCTGGTGCGGTCGAACGTGTGGCGCACGATGCGGCTCGCGTACTCCGAGCTCCACGTCACCGTGCGATCGTCGCGGACGCTCTCGTAGAACTGGCTGAAGTACTCGCCGACCTCGTCGTCGGGGCTGGGGCAGCCGGGCCGCAGCATGCCCGCCTGTTCGAGGATGCGGCGGAACTCGCTCGGGTCGTGGTCGTAGGCAGCCGCCTTCACCATCCCGATGAACGTGCGCATCTCCGCCTCGTCGAAGTGCTTGACCAGACCGAAGTCGAGGAACGTCACCCCGCCGTCGCGGTGGAAGAGGTAGTTCCCGGGATGGGGGTCGCCGTTGAAGGCGTGCAGGCCGTACAGGCTGCGGAACACGAACCGGAACAGCACCTCGCCGACGCGATCGCGGTCGGCCTGCGGCCACTCCAGCATCTCCTGCCACGTCGCGCCGTCGACGAGCTCGGACGTGATGACGTGGGCGCTGCTGAACGCCGGCAGCACCTCCGGCACATGGATGAACGGGTGCTCGCGGTAGTGATCGGCGAACAGTTGCTGGTTGCGCGCCTCCAGCCGGTAATCGAGCTCCTCCACGAGGCGCTCCTTGATCTCGGCGACCATGTCGTCGGGGTCGAGGCCGCCGAAACCCTGCTGCAGCAACGCGCCGAGCAGGTTGGCGTTGCGCAGGTCGGCCTCGACCGCGTCGCCGACGCCGGGGTACTGCACCTTCACCGCGACGGCCCGTTCGTGGCCGGTGACGGGGTCGACCACGATCGCGCGGTGCACCTGCCCGATGCTCGCGGATGCGATCGGCTGCGGGTCCCACTGCACGAACAGCTGCTCGGGCCGGGAGCCGAGATCCGCCTCGATCACGGAGGCGGCGAGCTCGGCGCTCATCGGCGGGGCGTTCGACTGCAGCTGGGCGAGCGCGTCGCGCAGCGGGGCGGGTAGCGCCTCGTCGACATAGCTGGCCATCTGACCAAGCTTCATCAGCGCGCCCTTCATGTGGCCCAACCGTTCGGCGACGGCCTCGGCGGTGCGCAGCTCGCGGGCCTGATCGAGCTCGATGCGGCGCTCGGCCGTCGCGAAGACCTTGCGCGCAGCGGTGCTCGCGTACGCGCCGCCGATCGTGACGCCGAGACGGGCGACGTCGGCGTTGCGCTGCCCGCGGCCCGTGCGCAGGTGGGGCCGAGCGCGCGGTCGGGTGAGCAGTGCTGCGCCGGCGGCGACGAGGGCCAGCGCGCCGAGCAGGCGCCAGCGGAGCCGCCTCACGAGCGCGCCGCCGGGCCGGCGGGGCGCGTCGCGGTGCGCTCCACGACCGAGGCGACGGCACGCAGCAGCGTCGGCACGAAGCGATCCGGATGCGCCACGATCGAGTCGTGGTCGCCGTCCACCCGGAACGCCTCGGCCTTGGGGATCGCCTCGAACACGCGCACCTGGCGTCGCACCGGCACCACCCGGTCGCGCATCGTGATCAGCACCGAGGTGGGCACGTCGATGTCGCCGATCCAGTCGCGGGAGTTGAACTTGCCGATGCATCGACCGGCCTCGAGCACCATCCGCCAGTCGTGCAGCGACGCCTCCTGGATCGCCCACGGCGACCAGCTGTCCGTCTTGCGCTGCAGGTAGAACTGCTCGGTCAGCCACTGGCGCGCCTGCGCCGGCGTCAGCCGGGCGAGGCGGGCAAGGCCGGAGAGCCCGATGAAGCCCAGCTTCTCCTCGCGTGAGGTGAGGAAGTACGGCGCGGTCGCGCACAGCGCCAGCCCGCGGACGCGCTCGGGGTGCCGGCGCCAGATGAGCTGCGCGATCGGGCCGCCCATCGAGTAGCCGACGGGGATCACCGTGTCGATGCCGAGCACGTCGCAGACGGCGAGCGCGTCGTCGGCGCAGTCCTCCAGCCGGAACGCCTTCTTGCTGCGGATGCCGCGACCGTGCCCGCGATGGTCGAGCGCGACCACGCGGTAGTGCCGCGACAGAGGGCGGTAGCAGGTGAACCAGTTGAGATCCGCGCTGGCCGTCCACCCGTGCAGCAGCAGAACCGTGGGAGCGTTGGGCGGGCCCGCCATCGTGCGCACGAACGTCGTGCCCCGCCCGGGCAGCTCCATGGCCGCGCCGTGCGGCAGGTGGGGTGCGGTCGGTGCCGAGGTGCCGTCGCGTATCGCCATCAGGATCCCGCCATCGGGTGGCCGCCGGCCGCGGCGCTCAGGCGTGCACCACCTTGAGGACCTTCACCCGCAACACTCCGTTGGGCGCCTGGTACTCCACCCAGCTGCCCTCCTCGGCGCCGATCAGCGCAGCGCCGAGGGGCGACTGCGGGCTCATCACGTCGAGGTCGCCCGTCTTCTCCTCCATGTGGCCGACGAGGTACGTCTCCGCATCGGCCTCGCTGTCGCCTTCGTACATGATGGTGACGATCGTGCCGGCCGCGGCCACGCCGGCCTCGCCGGTCTCGATGATCTCGGCGTGCTCGAGGAAGTGCTCGAGCTGGCGGATGCGGCCCTCCATGTGGCCCTGCTCGTCCTTCGCGGCGTGGTAGTCGC
>CAYZFZ010000157.1:0-8350 GCA_964477795.1 uncultured Bifidobacterium sp. | reverse complement strand
GTGGGCGTGGCACTGCCACATCCTCACCCACGCAGAGACGCCGACCGGCATGAAGTACATGGTGACCGCACTGATCGTCGAGAAGTGACGGGATGAACGACCGGCAGGCACGGGTGATCGTCGGAGTCGACGGCTCCGAGGGTTCGATCGAGGCACTGGGGTGGGCCGCCCATGAGGCGGCCCGCCACCACTGCCCGCTGCATGTTCTCACGTGCGCCCAGCTGCCGGTCAGTGTCGAGGCGGGCATGGTGGGAGCCGGCGCGTTCGCCGGCTCCACCATGGACACCATCATCGAAGAGCAAGAGCAGGTCAACCAGCGGGCAGTCGACCTGGCCCGCGCGTTCGGCCTCGGCATCGAGGTCAGCGGCGAGACGATCCTCGGAGCGCCCGGGTACGCCCTGGTGAGCGCGTCCCACGAGGACGATCTCGTCGTGGTCGGTGCCAGCAGCCACCCGGGCCGGATGAGCGATGTGCTCGGATCCGTCCCCACGGTGGTGGCCCATCGGGCCAAGGGGCCTGTCGCCGTGGTACACGGCACGGGCCGTCACGACGAAGCCATCCGCCGCATCGTGGTCGGCGTCGACGGCTCTGCCGGTAGCGACGTCGCGCTCGAGTGGGCGATGGAGGAGGCGCTGCGTGCCGGCTCCGAGCTCGTGCTCGTGCACGGCTGGGTGTACCCCTACCTGGGTGCCCGCACCGGCGTCGCCGAGCCGCGCGACGAGATGCGCCTCGACGCCATGCGCACCCTCGAGGCCAGCGCGCTGAAGGTGCACGACCTGGCCCCCTCCGTGCAGTGCCACTCGATCATCACCGAGGAGAGCCCGGCCAAGGCGCTCATCGACGCTGCGGCCGACGCCGATCTGGTGGTCGTCGGCTCGCGCGGCCACGGTGGCTTCACCGCCCTGCTGCTCGGCTCGGTCAGCCGCACCGTGCTGCAGCACTCCCCTCGCCCGGTCGTCGTCGTCCGCCCCGAGCACTGATCTGCAGCACTCCGTCGCCGGTAGCATCGTGGCGACACCGGGGAGTAGCGCAGTTGGTAGCGCACCTGCTTTGGGAGCAGGAGGTCGGGAGTTCGAGTCTCCTCTCCCCGACTGCCACACACCCAGTGGTGAGTCTCAGCGGTAGTAGCCGGTCACGTCGATGATGACGTGGGTGCTGCCGGTTTGATCACCGCAGAACAGCTTGAGCTGCCGGCTCGTGTCGAGCTTGACGATCGCACCGTTGGCAGCGTCGAATCCGCCCGGCCAGTTGATCGTGGACGCCGTGTACGCCGCAGCGTCGCCGGGAACGACGGACAGGAAGTTCGGCCCAGTCGTGCCGGAGACAGTGACGTTGACGGCGACCGCGGCGGCCCCGTCGGGCACGATGTTGGGGGCGACGACCGTGCCGGCGGCGTTGCGGCCGTCCTTCACAGACACGACGCGGCTGGTGTTGGGTGCCATCACGCCGTTGTTCGGCGCATAGGCGGCCAGGCGGCTGTCGTAGACGCGAGCGGGGTCGATCGGTGTGAAGGCGACCTGAGGCGTCGTGTAGCCGACGCGGATGCCGTAGATCTGCGCGCTCGTTGCCGCAGTTGCGTCGATGAAGGCGAACGGTGTCGACTTGAAGGTGCTGTCCTGGAGATCGTTGACGGCGACGGTGACGGTGAACTCACCGGCCGCGACCGGTGTCGCCACCTGGCCCGACAACTCGACCTCGCCGCTCGGGACAGTCGACTTCCACAGTTCGAGCCTCACTGCCCCGAGCGCCTTGCGGGCGCCGTACATCTCGAGTTCCTTGATCACGGAGCCGATCGGCAGGTTGAGCAGCACGCTCGCGTAGCCGGAGGACGTGCCTGCGAAGTGGAAACGGCCGTCGAGCGTGGTGTACTCCGAAGGGCTCTCGAGTGGCGCCATGTCGTGCCCGCAGAGCAACACATAGTGGAGGTTCGGCTGCAGCGGGGTCGCTGTCGCGGCCAACGCGCGGACCGTCGGCGCCGCTCCGGTCATCACCCCCTCGGTGCCAGACGGCCGCTCCGCCGACACCGCACCGCTCAACAAACCTGCACCGACGATGCCGGCGCCCAGACCTCCGAACACGGCTCGTCGAGACAAGCCGTTGGTGAGACTCGGTGGATGCATGACGTCCCCTCCTGTTGCTTCGATAGGACCGGCACGGTCCAAGTCGGATATCCCCTCCTGATTGCCCCAAGATCATGACACGCTCAGCAACATGCGAGCGCGGGCGCCCGATCTGTCGTCGCTCGCCGAAACCTTGTCGCACCCCTTGCGTACAGTCGTTCGCATGGACCTCGAGACGATGCGACCGATGATCTTCGCCGCACCGCTCACCGACGCGGCCGCCTGCAGGGCCGAGCTGGTCGATCTCTCTGTCGCCCGCGGCCTGCTCGACGCGCGTGAGGTGGAGGTGGTGCGCCGGTTGCACGAGCTCGCCGACGACGACACCACACTGTTCGTCCCCGAGGTCGTAGCCAGCGCGTCGAAGTCGTCGTTGCTGGCCGCCGAGCGATTGCGTGAGCGGGCCGAGGCTGCGGCCGCGATCCCCGAGCTCGGCGCAGCGCTCTCGGCGGGCACCACCACCGGCGATCGGGTCGACGTCGTCGCTCGGGCAGCAGCGGGCTTGCCGGCGGCCGCACGTGCCCGGCTTGCCGAGCACGGGGCGCAGCTGGCCGCCGCGGCTGGCAGCCAGTCGCTCACCGTCTTCCGCAAGACCGTGCAGGACGTGGTGCGCCGCGTGCGCACCGACGACGGGCGCGAGCGGCTGGCCAGGCAGCGCGCCTGGTGGCTCGACGGCGACGGGATGTGGTGTCTGTCCGGGCGGTTCGATCCTGCCTCAGGCGCCCGGCTGGAAGGCCGGCTGCGCAACGCGATCGACCGGCTCCGTGCCGCTGGCGTGCCGGCCGATGCTCCCCTCGATCCGCTCGACCGGCACCAGTTCCTCGCGGCCACTGCACTCGTGGCGATGCTGCTGGGCCACGTCACCGACTCGGCCGGTTCGTCGGCCGAGTCGGGCCCGGGGTCGTCGACGTCGTCGGGCTCGGGTTCGGGTTCGGGGTCGACCACGGGTGCTGGCACCGGCTCGCCCTCGAGCCCGCCGTCCGGCGGGTGGCCCGGGTTCGGGTCGGGGGCGCAGATTCCCGACGTGACGGTGCTCATCGATGCCGAGACGTTCCTCTCCGGTCGCTACCACGAGAACACTGCGTGCAACTTCGACCTGCCCGTCGAGACGATCCGCCGCTGGGCCTGCCTGGGCACCGTCACGCCTGTGGTGGTGGGCCAGGACGGCACCCGGCTGTTCCTCGGGCGCGAGCAGCGGCTGGCCAATCGAACACAGCGGCGGGCGTTGCGTGTGCTGCACTCGACGTGCGCGATGTGCGACACGCCCTTCGACAACTGCCAGATCCACCATGTCGACTGGGCCGGCCGCGGAGGCGGCACCGACATCGACCGTCTCCTGCCGATGTGCAACACCCACCATCACCTCGTCCACGAGGGCGGGTGGGTGCTGCACCTGGCGCCGGATCGCACGCTCACCGTCACCCTTCCCGACGGCTCCATCCAGATCCACGGCCCGCCGCGGGCCAGCGCGGCGTGAGCCGCCGGCCCAGGTGTGCCGGCGGTCTGGGTGTGCCGGCGGCCTCGGTGCCGGCGGTGGCCCGGGTGTTCCTGCGGCCTGGGTGCCGACAGCGGCAACGGCATACGATCGGCTCGAACCACGGAAGGATCCGACGATGAACCCCACCGAGCTGCACAGCCTCTTCAGCACCAAGGAGCAGACGCTGCTCGTCGCCACGGAGGCCGCTCGGCTGAAGGGGTTGTCGGAGGACGAGCTCGATCAGCTGCTGGGGCTGGTGCGCCGCGAGCGCAACAAGTACAGCACGCTGTACCGCCGGCAATCGTCGGCGCTCGTGGAGGCCTCGTCCTCACGGGCGGGGACGGCCACGTCGAACCAGCGCACCCGGCGCAAGGCGGAGATCTTCGAGGACACGCTTGCCCGCGTCGCTGCGGCACTCAGCAAGGCTGCCCGAGCCTCGGCCAACGAGTTGAAGGCGCAGCGGCTGGAGGCGGCCCGCGGCGCGAAGGGAGGGTCTGCCGCGTCCAAGGCGGCCGGGTCGGCGAAGGGTGCGGGTGCCGGGTCGGGGAAGGGTGCCGGGTCGGGGAAGGGTGCGGGTGCCGGGTCGGCTGCTTCGATGGGGGCAGCGGGCGCGAAGGGCCCGAACACTCGTGGTCGGGTGGCCAAGAGCGCGACGGCGTCGCCCGCTCGGCGTGGGTCGAGCACGGCGCAGGGTGCTCGGCGACAGGCGCGCAGCGACAGCCGCTGAGTCGGAACGGGAAACGAGAGCCTCACATGCCTCAGCGTGCACTGCCCCTCGGCCTGCTCGATCAGCTCCGCGACATCGTCGGAACCGACGCGGTGCGCACCGGCGACCGCATCGCCGAGCTCGATCCCGGGCAGCATCCGGGCAACCTGGGGGCGAGCGCGGTCGTCGCGCCGAGCAGCACCGCCGAGGTCGCCGCCGTCGTGCGCGCCTGCGCGACGAACAACGTGCCCATCGTGTCGCACGGTGGGCGCACCGGGCTGGTGGGCGGCGGCATCTCCCGCGCCGGCGAGATCGTGGTGTCACTGCGGCGGATGCACGCCATCGAGCCGATCGTCGTGCGCGACCGGGTGGCGATCGTGGAGGCCGGGTGCACCTTGGAGGCACTGCAGCTGGCCGCCGCCGAGCACCGGCTGGAGCCCGGCATCGACCTCGCCGCCCGCGGCTCGGCCACGATCGGCGGCATGGTGTCCACCAACGCCGGCGGCGTGATGGCGTTCCGCAACGGGGTCATGCGCCACCGCGTCCTGGGGCTGGAGGCGGTGCTCGCCGACGGGCGCGTGTACTCGGATCTCACCAGGGTGGTGAAGAACTCCGCCGGCTACGACCTCAAGCATCTGTTCATCGGCGCCGAGGGCACGCTGGGCGTGATGACCCGCGTCGCGATCAAGCTCGACTCGCTACCGCCCACCACCGCCACCGCCATGCTCGGCCTGCCGACGGTGGAAGCGGCGCTCGACGCGATCCGCATCGCGCTCGACGCCGACACCGGCCACCTGCGCGCCGCCGAGGCGATGTGGCAGGGGTACCTGCGGCTGACGGCCGGATACCTCGGCTGGTCGGGTGCCGGCATCGGGCTCGATCACCCCGTGTACCTGCTGCTGTTGCTCGGTGGCGCCGACGACGACTCGCTGCACCACGCGCTCGCCCGCCTGTTCGATGCCACGGCGCAGGCGCACCCGGGTACCACCGGCATCGTCGCCGGCTCGGCGCGGCAGGCGGCGGAGCTGTGGCGCCTGCGGGAGGACACCGACCTGCTGTACACCGCCCACCCCGGTTCACCGTCGTACGACGTATCGGTGCCGTCGTCGCAGATCGCCGGCTACGTGAACTCCGTGTTCGCCGGGTTGGCGGCCATCGAGCCCACCCTGGCGCCATACGTGTTCGGGCACATCGCCGACGGCAACGTGCACATCTCGATCAACCGCCCGGGCACGCTCGCGCCCGACCTGCTCGCACAGATCGACGACGTGCTGTACCGCGACCTGCGCCGGCTGGGCGGCTCGTTCTCCGCCGAGCACGGCGTCGGCTCGAAGCGCATCGGCCCGATGTTCGACACCAGCGACCCCACCAAGCTGGCGCTGATGCGAGTGGTGAAGCAGGCGCTCGACCCGGCCAACCTGATGAACCCGGGCAAGGTGCTCCCCCTGCTCACCTGAGCTGGCCAAGCCGGGCGAGCTGAGCAGAGCTGGCCTGGGCCGGGCTGCGCTGAGCCGGGCCGCGCCGGGCGGGCCGGGGCTGGGTTGGGCGGGCCGGGCGAGCTGAGCAGAGCTGGCCTGGGCCGGGCTGCGCTGAGCCGCGCCGAGCGCTGAGCCGGGCGGCGCTGAGCCGGAGCGGGGCTGGGCCGGGCGTCAGCGGACGGGGAACGTGCCGGCTGCGACGATCGTGGCCGCCAGCTCCTTGCCCAGCGCGGCGAGGCTCGAGACCTGCGCCTCGCCGAGGCGAGCCCATGGCGCAGCCGCCAGCTCGTCGGTGTACTGCTCCACGCGGGCCCGCCGCTGCCGGCCGGTGGCGGTGAGGGCGCCGTCGTCGTCGAGCCAGCCGCGCCGCTGCAGGCGCTTCACCGCCGTGGCCCATGCGTCGTCGGTCCAGCCGCGTGTGGCCTGCAGCACCGCCGGCGGCACGGCGCCCGTCGCACCGTGCAGCACCAGCGCCTCGATGCCGCTGATGGCCTCGACCGTCAGCGCGGCCACATGGCCGTCGCCGCGGAACTCGCGCAGCAGGGTGACGCCGAACCACAGCGCGAGATGCGCCTGGCTGGGCCAGGCCTGCGCCAGGTGACCGGCGAACAGCGGCCTGCCCTCGGGCGAGCAGGCGTCGACGAGGGTGCGCAGCAGGTCGGCAGCGGCAGCGATGTCGGGCTGCGCCAGCCGGGCGCCGAACAGGCGGGTGAGCGCGGCATCGGCCGCCGCCAGCCGCGCGTCCCACAGCGCCGCCGCCGTCGTGCGCTGCCACGCCTGCGGCACGAGCGAGCGGACACGGCCCGGCTCGAAGTTGTAGAAGGTGGCAACCACCACCTCGGCGGGCACCGGGCCCATCGCCGCCGAGCGGGAGGCGAAGTAGCCCATCATCCCGGGGTCGAGGCCCAGCGCCGTGTAGCGCTGATCCGCCTCGGGCACGAAGTAGATCAACCCGTGGTACGGCTCGAGCCGCTGCCAGAGGAAGCGCGCGGTGGGGATCACACCGATGATGGCCGCGGTCGGTCGGCGCTCAGCCGACGTCGCCGACCGCGTCGCGCACGAGGCCGTGGAACACCTTCAGCGGGTACTCCCACTTCGGGCTGAGCACGCCGACGTTGTAGTGGCCGGCATCGAGGTTGCGCTGCACGTGCTCGCACATGCGGGCGTCCTCGTCGGCGACCTCCTCGCTGAACTTGACGATGTCCTCCACACCCTCGGCGTCGTCGTCGAAGAAGTACTCGAAGATGAGGTCGCTGTGGGTGTGGCCGCGCGGCAGCCAGCGCTCGACGGCGAAGCCGCCGGGGAACACGTCGAACGCGTACGTGGGCCAGAAGTAGCCGAACACACCGAACGTGCTGCCGTCGCGCGGGGGCATCGTGTGGATGTTCCAGCGCGGGTCGCCCTTGTAGGTGACCTTGTAGTGCAGCGCATCCGCGTCGCGGCTCATCGCCGGGTGGGTGGTGGGCAGGTGATACCCCTCGAGGAAGTTGTCGCCGTACGTCTTCCAGTTGCAGGCGACGTGACGCACGCTCCTGCTGTGGAAGCGGTAGGTCTCCAGCGGCACGTGCGCCAGCTCGGCGGGGAAGCCGCCCATCGACTCGAGTAGCGGCGGCGTGGCCGGGTTGAGGCAGACGAACACCATCCCGCGCCAGGACGCGACCTGGATGGTGGTGAGATCCATGTCGTCGGGGGCAGCGGTGCCGAAGTCGCGGGCACTGAGCAGCTTGCCGTCGGCGTTGAACGCCCACCCGTGGTACTTGCAGACCACGTTCTTCGAGCAGCCCTCACCCTCGAACACGAGCGGGCCGGCACGGTGGGGGCACAGGTTGTAGAACGCGGTGAGCGACCCGTCGTCCTTGCGACGAATGAAGATCGGCCAGCCGGCCAGGTTCTCGGTGACATAGTCACCCGGGTTGCGCAGCTGGTGGTCGTAGGCGACGTGCACCCAGTTGCTGCCGAAGATCGGCCAGCGCTCGCGCTGCCAGATCTCCGGATCGTTGTACCAGCGTGCGGGGAGTGTGTCGCCGAGCTCGTAGGGGCTGGTTCCCTGCGGTGGCGCCGGCAGTTCCGGGGGCTGCCGGAACACAGGCTCGTGGGGGTGGAGACCGGTCATTGCGGCGGTGTCCCCTGCACGACACGTAGCTGCTGCAGTGCCATGAGATCAGTCATCTGCTTCTGCATCCCTTCTGGTGATCCGTCGAGGAACAAGACGTTGCCCTTGCCGTTCTCGGCCATGTGCCGGATGCTCTCCGTCCACATCGAGAACAGGATCAGCGACGAATCGACGCTGTTCGCGTCCATCTCGCGCGCTGCCTGGGCGAGGCCGCGGGCGACCTCTTCGCGGAACAGGGCGACACCCTGACCACGCAACTGGGCGGCGGTGCGCTCGGCCTCAGCCTCGATGCGCACGGCCGTACCCAGCGCCTCGGCTTCCTTGGTCTTGCGGATGAGCAGCGCGTCGCCTTCGTTGGTGGCAGCGGCCTTCAAGTTGTTGCTGGCCACCACCTGCGCCATCGAGGTGGTGATGGACTGATCGAACGTGATGTCGTTGAGCTGGAGGTCGATGAGGTGG
>CAYZFZ010000156.1:0-8450 GCA_964477795.1 uncultured Bifidobacterium sp. | reverse complement strand
GCATCGCCGCGAACACCTTCTCCTTCTCGTCCTGCAGGAAGCTGCTCTCCGGGCCCGCGGGCGGCTCCATCGCGATCAGCGCGAGCACCTGCAGCAGGTGGTTCTGCAGCACGTCGCGGATGCTGCCGACGCCGTCGTAGAAGCTGCCCCGGCCCTCCACGCCGATCGTCTCGCTCATCGTGATCTGCACGCTGCGCACATAGTTGCGGTTCCACACCGGCTCGAGCAGGGTGTTGCTGAAACGGAAGACGAGCAGGTCTTCCACGCTCTCCTTGCCGAGGTAGTGGTCGATGCGGAAGACCCGCTCCTCCGGGAACACGCTGTGGAGGATGTCGTTGAGCTCCTTGGCGCTGGCCAGGTCGCGCCCGAACGGCTTCTCCACCACGATGCGGCCGCGATCGTTGAGCCCCACCGACGCGAGCGACTGCGCAACCGTGGGGAACATGCTGGGCGGGATGGCCATGTAGAACACGGCGTGCTCGCTCTTGTGCTTGTGCAGTGTGCGGGCCAGCGAGTTCCACGTCTTCGGATCCGCGTAGTCGCCCTGGATGAGGTCGAGCCGGGCCAGCAGCTTGTCGATGACCGCCGCCTTCGCATCGGGGATGCTGGCGAGGATGGAGTCGTGCGCGTGCTGGCGGAAGCCGTCGTCGTCCCAGTCGCTGCGGGCGACGCCGATCACGGGAACGTTGAGGTGGCCGTGATCCTCCATCCGGTAGAGGGCGGGGAACAGCTTGCGCTTGCTGAGATCGCCGGTGGCGCCGAACAGCACGAGTGCGTCGGCCGTGGGCTGCACCGCGGCCGTGCTCACTTCGCCTCCTTGGCCGCAGCCTCGGCGGCCTTGACCTCGCGGTGACCGCCGAAGCCGGCACGCATCGCGGACAGCACCTTGTGGGCGATGTCGCCGTGGCCCCGCGAGTAGAAGCGATCCCACAGCGAGGCGGACAGCGTGGGCACCGGCACCCCTTCGTCGACCGCGGCCTGGATCGTCCAGCGGCCTTCGCCGCTGTCGCTGACCCGGCCCTCGAACGCATCCAGTTGGGGGTCGGCGTGCAGCGCCTGGGCGGTGAGGTCGAGCAGCCAGCTGCTGATGACGCTGCCCCGGCGCCACACCTCGGTGATCGCCGCCAGGTCGAGGTCGAACCGGTAGTACTCGGGGTGGGTGAGCGGGGCGGTCTCGGCGTCCTTCACGTGCGATTCGCTGCCGACGTTCGCGTTCGCGAGCACGTTCAGCCCCTCCGAGTACGCCGCCATCAGGCCGTACTCGATGCCGTTGTGCACCATCTTCACGAAGTGGCCGGCGCCCACCGGGCCGCAGTGCAGCCAGCCCTGCTCGGCCGTGCTGGGAGGGCCGGTGCGGCCCTCGGTGCGCGGCTCGGACTCGATGCCGGGGGCCAGCGAGTCGAACACCGGCGCGAGCTGCTGCACCGCCTCCGCCGGGCCGCCGATCATCAGGCAGTAACCGCGCTCGAGCCCGAACACCCCGCCGCTGGTGCCGACGTCGACGTAGTGGATGCCCAGCTCGGCGAGCGGCGCAGCCCGATCGATGTCGTCGCGGTACCAGGAGTTGCCGCCGTCGACGATCGTGTCGCCGGGGGACAGCAGCGGCGCGAAGCGGGCGATCGTGTCGGCGACGTACGCGGCGGGCACCATCAGCCAGATGTGCCGCGGTGCGGTGAGGGCGGCCACCACCTCCTGCGGTGTGCGGGCGCCGCGCGCACCCTCGCGTTCCATCGCGGCGACGGCCGCCTCGTTGACGTCGTAGGCGACGCACTCGTGCCCATCGCGCTGCAACCGACGAACCATGTTGGCGCCCATGCGCCCCAACCCGACCAACGCGATCTGCATGCGCACAACGTAGCGAGCCTGGCAGGCGGTTACCGTTCGTCGGTACCGTGGTGCGAATGGAGAGGGCCCGATGAACGAGTGGGAGCGCGACGTGCAGGGTGCGGTTGCCGCCCACGCGAGGTTGTCGGCCGATCTGGCGACGCTCACCGACGCGCACGCGGCGCAGCCCTCGCTGCTGCCCGGCTGGTCTGTCGCCCACGTCCTCACCCACATCGCCCGCAACGCGGACGGGTTGTCGCTGATGGTGGAGGCCGCCAACCGGGGTGAGGTGGGGTCGCAGTACCCGGGAGGGTTGGCGCAGCGCGCTGCCGACATCGAGGCCGGTGCCGGCCGGGGCGCGGCCGAGCTGGTGGCCGACGTTGCGACGGCGAACGCGCGGTTGGAAGCGGCCTGGGCTGCGACCACCGACGGCAGCCGCCGCGCCGAGGGGCTGACGGTGGCCGGGCCCCTGCCCATCCACGAGCTGCCGTCGCGCCGGTGGCGCGAGACCGTCGTGCATCACGCCGATCTCGGGCTCGCGTACAGCTGGCACGACTGGCCCGACGAGTACGTCCGCCTGGAGCTGCAGCGGATGACGATGCTGTGGGCCAGCCGCAAGCCGATGGGCCTCACCAACCTGCCAGCCGCGGCCGCCACGCTGCCCGATCACGACCGTCTCGCTTGGCTGCTCGGCCGCACCACGGTCGCGGGGCTGGAACCGGCGGGCATCTTCTGATGCGCCGCCCGTGGATCCTGCGCGTTGTCGGCGCGCTGCTGTTCGTGCTCGCTGCCGCCGGCGTCGCCACGCGCACTGCGTTCGCGCACGCCGGGTTGGAATCCAGCACGCCGTCGGCGAACAGCGTGCTGGAGGAGGCGCCGGCGGAGATCGTGCTCGATTTCGACGAGGCGATCGAGGCCGCTCTCTCCAGCATCACGCTGTTCGACAGCGACGGCCAGGCCGTCGAGCTCGGCTCGCCGTCGTCGGGTGACGACGACACGATCGTGAAGGTGGCCGTCCCCGCGATCGGCGACGGCATCTACGCGGTCGTGTGGCGTGTCACCTCGGCCGACGGGCATGTGGTCGACGGCGCGTTCAGCTTCCAGGTGGGCACCGCCACCGCGGGCGATGCGAAGGAACTGCTCGACCTGGTGCGCAACGGGGCCCGCTCGGATCCGGCAGTTCGCTGGTGGTACGGCGTCGCTCGCTTCCTCTCGCTGGCGGGCGCGATCGTGCTGCTCGGCACGAGTGGGTGGGTGGTGTTCGGCCCGGCCGGGCTGACCGACCGTCGCGGCCCGCGCCGTGTGGCGTTCATCGCCTGGGTCGCCCTGCTGGTCGGTTCCGCGTTCGCGTTCGCGCTGTTCGGCGCCGAGGCCGTCGCCGGCTCGCTGGGCGACATGTTCGCCACGTCCCACTGGGGCGACGTCGTCAACACCCAGACCGGCCGCATGCTGGCGCTGCGGGCAGTGCTCGCCGTCGTGCTCGGTGTGCTGCTGGCGTTCCGTCGTTACACGGAGCGGGGCTGGTGGCGCGAGGCGGGGTTCCTCGCCGGCATGTGCACGCTGTACACGTTCTCCGCGTCGGGCCATCCCAGCGTCACCGAGCCCGCCGCATGGTGGATCGCGCTCGACCTGGTGCACATGACCGCGATCGTGGTGTGGATCGGCGGGTTGCTCGCGTTGGCCGTTGCCGGTTCGGCACAGCTCGCCGAGCCGGAGGGCGAGCAGATGGTGCGGCGCTTCTCGCTCGCCGCCTCGATCTGCGTGCCACTGATCGTGGTCACCGGCGCCGCCCAGGCGCTGCGCCTGGCCGGCGGGCTCGACGACATCACGGCCACGGACTGGGGCCGGCTGCTGCTCACCAAGGTCACGGTCGTGGCCGCGCTGCTCGCCGTCGCCGGAGTGTCGCGATGGCTGCTGCACCACGACGGCCCGGCCTCGGTCCGCCGCACGGTGATCGCCGAGTTCGTGCTCGGGATGGTGGTGGTGGCGATGGCCGCCGGCATGGTGGCGCTGCCACCCGAGCCGGCCGTGCAGTCGCGCCCGTTCGCCGAGCAACTGTCGTCGAACGGCCTGATCGCGATCGTCTCGCTCAGCCCGGGCAGTGTCGGCGGCAACGAGGTGCACATCACGATGACGCCCCCCGGCGGCTCGATCACGCCGGTGGTCTCGGCGACGGCCCGCGTCTCGCTGCCGGCCGCCGACATCCCGCTGTCGCCGGTCACGCTCGTGAAGGAGGGCCCGAACCACTACAGCGGGTCGATCACGTTCCCGCGCTCGGGCGACTGGACCTTCGAGGTGATCGTGCAGATCACCGACACCCAGGAGGTGCTGCTCACGACGACGGTGCCGATTCCCTGACGGCGGTGCCCGGCGCGCCGGTGCCGTGCAGCCAGGCGCGGGCGGCCACGTACCCCTCCTCGATCATGCTCGCCGAGCGGCCGACGTCGAACGTGGTGAGCGCGGTCGGCGGCGCCGGGATCTCCACCACCGTCAGCTCCGGCGGAGGGCGGCGCAGCACGGTGCGCCCATGGGCCTCGACGCCCAGCGAGCTGGCCCGGAACAGGATGTCGATCGCCCTCGTCGGCGGGTCGTCGGCGGTGAGCGGCGGCACGTTGAGCACGAGCGCGGTGGCCACCCCGAGCTCGACGGCGAGGTCGAGCGGGATGTCGGCCACCACGCCGCCGTCGATGTAGCGGCGGCCGTCGATCTCGATCGGCGGGTAGACGCCGGGGAACGCACTGCTGGCGAGCACGGCCGTGGTGGTGTCACCCGAGGTGAGCGCGACCGCCTCGCCGGTCGCGAGATCGGTGGCCACCAGCGCCAGTGGCACCGGCGAATGCTCGATCAGCCGGTTGCCGAGGTGGCGCTGCAGGAACGCGCGGCCGTGGCGGTTGTCGAGGAACGACGACTGCTGGCCGGCGAACGCTCGTGCCAGCCGGCCTGGGTGCACGCGCAGCAGGTCGCGCCGGCGGATGCCGCGCCAGATGGACTCGACGCGGTCGATGCCGTCGAGGCCCTGGTTCCAGGCGAACAGCGCGGCGTTCACCGACCCGGCCGAGACGCCGATCAGCAGGTCGGCAGTGACGCCGGCCTCGGTGAGCGCGCGCAGCACGCCCACCTGGTACGAGCCGAGCGCGCCGCCGCCGGGGAGCACGAACGCGAGCGGCCGAGGCAGCGCAGCGATCGTCTCCGGCGTCACGTCATCAGTGTGACACGACCGTGCGACACGACCGTGCGGCGGCCGCAGGTTCTCAGAACGCGGCTCGCGCGCACTGCTGCTCGGCCTGCCCGCGGCTGGAGAAGTTGTCGACGATCGCGATCGCGCCGAGCCCCATCATCCCGGCCGGCCCGCCCGGCAGCTGGGCGACCCAGGCCTCGACCGCGTCGCGGTACGCGTCGCTGGGACACGACTGATCCACGTCTGGGACGGGCGGCGGTGCCGCCGTCGCCGGCAGGTCGCCGCTGTCCCGCCACGACTGGAACAAGGCGGCGAGCGTGACCGCGACCGCCGCCGTCGACGCGACATCGCGCGCGTACTCTGCATCGCGCCGGACGCGCTCCGGATCGGGTTCGTCGAACGCCGGGCCGAGCAGTTCCTCCACGCCCGCGATGGTGCCACCCACCGCGACGCCGGCCGCCGGCCCGCCAGGCAGCAGGCTGCCCGCCGCGCCGATCACCGTCCACGAGAGATCCCACAGGTAGCGCGGCCGGTCGGCCTCGTCGTCCACCCGCTGCTCCACCTCCAGCTGACCGAGGATGTTCAGCAGCCCGCCCACCTGCGCCGCGAGCTCGAGCGTGGCGGCCGTGATCGGCCCGGCCGCCAGCGTGCGGGTGAAGCCGTCGGCGATGCGCTGCCCGGCCGCGGCGAGGTGCCGCAGGCCCGCCTCGTCGCGCAGGGCGATGGCCAGCGCGTGCTGCTTGGTCATGTCGTCGGCCTGCCACTCCTCGTTGGCGCCGGAGAACTGCAGCAGCCACGGGGCGACGAGATCGGCGAGGAACGGGCCGTAGTCGCCCGGGTAGCCATCGGTGTTCGGTGCCGTGCTGTACGGGTCGACGTCGAAGTAACCGAGGACGGCGAGCAGCGCCCGGCCCGCCGCGGCAGAGCCGGTGTTCGCCGGGTCGGTGCCGACCAACGCCACGCGGTGGCCGATCTCCGGATCGTCGAGCGTCTCGAAGAGGATCGCCGGCCGCTCGGCCACCAGCGTCATGAAGTGGGCGCACGCAGCCGGGTCGGCCAGCAACAGTGGCAGCAGCAGGTCCGCGGCATTGGCCCCGTACGGCTGGTCGAGGTCGATCGTGCTGCCGCCGCCGGCCTTCGTGTCCACCCAGCCGCGCAGCAGCTCGCCGGTCACCTCGGCGAGCGTCGCCGGCTCCAGCCGCAGCGAGCGCAGCAGCAGTGCCTGCACATACGGATCCGGATGGTCGAGCGGCGGCAGCAGCGAGGCGATGGTGGCCGACGTGCGCGCCTGCAGCACGGAGGCCGGCAACGTGGCGCGCCACGCCGCCATCAGGCCGTCGAGGACGCGATCGAGGTCTGCCACCGTCGTCGCTCCCGCAGAGGGCGGGTTGCCCGCCCCGTCGAGGCTCGCCCGAGTGGTGCCGAGCAAGCGGGTGAGCGTGGTCCAGTCGCGCATGTTGGCGACGAACTCCGCGCCCAGGCGGGCATCGCGCCCGATCACCTGCAGCTGCTGGGCCAGCCAGCGCAGCTGCACCGGATCGGCGAGCAGCCCGGCGAGGTCGATCTCGCCGAGCATCGCACCGAGGGCGCGTGCCTCCTCGGCGGTGACCACCGACGCGTCGTCGGTGAGCGGATCGAGCTGCACGGACCAGCCGTAACCCTCGGCCATCACCCGCACGAGCGACTGGTCGAGCGCGCCGAGGTGCCGGTGGTCGCGCTGGGCGCGCGACAGGGGAGCCTCCGTGAGCAGGCGGGCGGCGAGGGGCAGCCAGGTCTGCTCCACCTGCGCCGCCATCGCACGTACGACGCGCACCGCGTCGGCGGCCGCGGGGTCGGTGCACGCGATCGACCGCAGCCCCTCCGCGGCGAGACGCAGCGAGCGGTGCAGGTGGCCGACGCGGTCGGGGTCGTAGGCGAGCAGGCTCATCAGCGCACCGCCGGCAGGGCTGCGGCGGCATCGAGCTCGTCGGCCCGGCGGAGGAATCGGCGGCTCTCGCTGAGCAGCGCGTCGGCTTGTTGCAGCAGCTGACCGCGCCGGGCGCGCAGGTCGTCGGCGCATGCTTGCGGGGATGGGCCGACCCATGTGTCGGGGCCGGCGTCGAGGTGGACGGTGAGGGCGCCGCACCGCTGGATCGAACGCGCCAGCGCGGTGAGGGTGGTGGCTCGCTGGCGGAAGCGGTCGGCGGCGGGAGACGTGGCCATGCACACGTGCTGGGCACACCGGTGCGTGCGGAACGGCAAAATCGTCGCCGGACTCGCCCACCCTGCCCTGGATGGTGTGGGCCAATGGTCCTGGTCACCTCCTTCGGACGCGCCTCGGATCGCGGGAGGGTCGAGCGTCGTCGGCCGTCGTCGACGTGCTCACGGAAGCACCACCGCACGCCGGTGTGCCGAGGCGCTTCCAGAGATCGGAAGATCAGCCGAGCCGGCGCACGACGCGGTGATGGGGTAGCTGTGTCGTCTCGTCGACGAAGCCGTTGCCCTCCACGACGAAGCCATGGCGCTCGTAGAAGGCCAGCGCCGCATCGCGCGCGTTCGCCCACACCGCTTGCCGGCCGGCCGCTGCCTGCCGCGCGCAACCTTCCTCCAGCAGCAACCCGCCCAGGCCCGCGCCTTGGAGATGGCGGGCGGTCGCCATGCCGCGCAGCTGGACGGCGGGAGCACCGTCGTGCTCGCTGGGCACCCAGGTGGACGTGCCGACCAGCTCGCCGTCGATCGCCACGCCGAGGTGGACGACGCCGGGCTGATCGTCCTGCGGGAACACCACCTGCTTGGAGGCGGTGTCGAAACGCAGCACGGCGAGGCGCAGCGGATGGGTCTGCTCGGCGGTCAGTTCGAGAAAGGTCGGCTCGCTCATCGGCTGGGAGCGCTCGGGCCGTGCGCGCCCGCGGCGCCGTCGAGCGGCACGTCGACGCGCACGTCAGCCGGCACGTCGACCGTGTCGCCGTCGGCCGACGCCGATGCGTACATCGCGTCGACGATCTGGTGGGCGCGCACCGCGGTGAACAGGTCGGGCGTGGCCGCGCGGCCCTCGAGGATCGCGCGCACGAACTCGCCGTCGGGGTTGTCGCTGCCGTCGCGCATCGGCGCCACCGCGGTGGCGAGCGCGTCGTCGGCGAGCGAGCCGGTGGTGCCGTCGGCGTCGGTCCAGCTGACGGGCCCGAACCAGTCGTCGCCCTCGATGACGATGTGGCGGCGCTCGCAGAACACCTCCACACGGCGCAGGCTGGGGCGGGCCAGGTTGTCGTGCCACACGCTGGTGAGCGTGCCGGTGGCGCCACCGGTGAAGCGCAGCGACGCGGTGGCGACGTCCTCGATGCCGTCGTAGCCGTGATGGTTCTCGGTGTGCGCGCTCACCCGGCGCACCTCGCCGACCAAGTAGCGCAGCATGTCGACGTCGTGGATGCTGTGCTCCAGCAGGGTGCCGGCACCGACCAGCGACCTGTCC
>CAYZFZ010000155.1:0-8499 GCA_964477795.1 uncultured Bifidobacterium sp. | reverse complement strand
GACGAGGCCGTCACCACGCCCACCGACGAGTCCGAGCGCCGGGCGCTGGCCATCCAGCTCGTCATCAACCGCGAGTGGGGCCTGGCGATGAACGAGAACCCGCTGCAGGGCAGCTTCATCGTCGAGGAGCTCACGGATCTGGTGGAGGCGGCGGTGCTCGCCGAGCTCGACCGCATCTCCGAGCGCGGTGGCGTGATGGGAGCGATGGAGACCGGCTACCAGCGAGGCCGCATCCAGGACGAGAGCATGCTCTACGAGCAGCGCAAGCACGACGGTTCGCTGCCGATCATCGGGGTCAACACGTTCAAGAACCCCGAGGGCGACGAGGTGCCCGCCACGCTGGAGCTGGCCCGCTCCGACGACAAGGAGAAGCACGACCAGATCGACCGGCTGCGCCGGTTCCAGCAGCGCAACTCGGACACGTGCGAGCCGGCGCTGCAGCGCCTGCGCGAGGTGGCGCTCGCGGGCGGCAACGTGTTCGCCGAGTTGATGCACACGGTGCGTCACGCCTCGCTCGGCCAGATCACCGACGCCCTGTTCGAGGTGGGCGGCAAGTACCGCCGCAACGTCTGACCCGCGGAACAGCCGCGCCGCGGTCGGGGCCATCACGAACATGGCGTGCGAGACTGCGGATCCAGTCGATGCCGCCCAGGAGGTGAGGCAGCCGTGAGCCGCAGTCGAGCAGTGCCGATCAGCGGTTGGATCCGCCACTACGAGCGACCCTGGCTGGCACGCGACCTCGTCGCCGGGCTCACCGTGTGGGGCCTGCTCGTGCCCGAGGGCATGGCCTACGCCGGCCTCGCCGGGCTGCCACCCCAGGCCGGGCTCTACACGATCCTGGTCTCGCTGCTCGCGTACGCGGTGCTCGGAACGTCGAGGCATCTGATCGTGGTCGCCACCTCCGCGACCGCGGCACTGGTCGGGTCGAGCATCGCGGCACTGAGGCCTGCCGATGCCGCCGAGTACGCGGCCGACGCGGCCGCGCTGGTGCTGATCGTGGGGGTGCTCTTCCTCCTCGCCGGTGTCGCCAAGTTGGGCTTCGTGGCCCAGTTCCTGTCGCGCCCGGTGACGGAGGGGTTCGTGTTCGGTCTGGCCATCTTCGTGGCGGTGGGCCAGCTCAACAAGCTGTTCGGTGTGTCCAAGGGCAGCGGCAACACGTTTCGCAAGCTGGGCCGCGTGATCGTCAACCTCGACGACACGAACTGGTGGTCGTTCGCGGCCGGCGCGGTCGCGCTCGCGGCGCTGTTCGGTCTGCCCCGCCTGTCGCGGCGCCTGCCGTCGGGTCTTGTCGTGCTGGCCGGTGCGATCGCGCTCAGTGGCGCCCTTCGCCTCGCCGATCGGCACGACGTCGAGGTCGTCGGAACGCTGCCGAAGGGCCTGCCTTCGGTGGCCCTGCACGGGGTCGGGCTGTCGACGATGTGGACGCTGATCCCCGCAGCCGCCGGCATCGTGCTGGTCGCCTACAGCGAGGCGCTCGGGGTGGCCCAGTCGTTCGCCACCCGGCACGGCTACGAGATCGACCCGAACGAGGAGCTGATTGCCTTCGGTACCGCCAACCTCGCCTCCGGTCTTCTCGGAGGCCTGGTGGCGTGCGGCGGCATGTCGGCGACCGCCGTGAACGATGGCGCCCGCGCCAAGACCCAGATGTCCGGCATCGTCGCCGCGGTTGCCGCGCTCATCACGGTGATGGCGCTCACTCCGCTGTTCAAGAACCTGCCGGAAGCGGTCCTCGGGGCGCTCGTCATCCACGCCGTCAGCCACATGATGAGCGCCGCCAAGCTCAAGGCGGTCTACCGCGTCGCGCCCGTGGAGTTCTGGCTGGGGGTCACCGCGCTGGTGGGGGTGGTCGCGCTCGACGTGCTGCAGGGTCTGCTCATCGCGATGGCCGCCTCGCTGCTGCTCGTCATCTACCGGTCCAGCAAGGCCACGGTCACCGTGCTCGGCGAGCTGCCCGGGCGGCCCGGCGCCTTCGGCGCGGTCGATCGCAACCCCGGTGCCACCGTGCTCGACGGCATCCTCCTGCTGCGCCTGGACGCCCCGCTGTACTACGCGAACGCGGCGGCCAATCTTGCTGCGTTCAAGGCTGCCGTCACCAGTGCACAGCCGCCCGTGCACGACGTCGTGTTCAACCCGGAGGTGCAGCACGGTCTGGACGTGACGAGCGTCGAGATGATCTCCGCGTTGTTCCACTGGCTGCGTGAGCGCGACATCGACATCTGGGTGACGCACGCGCACGCGGACCTCTGGGCCGAGGCGGATCGTCTCGGGATGATCGAGCTGATCGGCGCGGACCATGTCGTTGCCGACATCCCGGAGGTGCTCGACCGGCTCGGCCGGTGATCACGGCGTGACGCGGGCAGCTGCCGTTGGGTCACAATGGGCGCTCACGCACTACCCAGGGAGACTCGCGATGCCGAACGATCCACGAACAGGATTCGACCTCGCCGAGGTGGATCGCCTGTTGACCACCACCAAGCAGGTCCGGCAGCGGCTCGACCTCGGCCGCCCGGTGCCGCACGAGGTGCTGTTGGAGTGCATCGATCTCGCCGGCCACGCGCCGATGGGTGGCAACCTCGAGCGCAATCGGTGGATGATCATCGACGACCCGGCCACGAAGGCCGCCATCGCGACCCGCTTCGCCGAGGTCGGGCGGCCGTACCTGGCCGCCAACGCGGAGGTGCGTGCCGACGATCGAAGCCAGCGCGTCATCGACTCGGCGATGTTCCTCGTCGACCACCTCGCGGAGGTGCCTGCGCTGGTGCTGTCGATGCGCCTCGACCGGCCACCGATGGCTGCCTCGCAGGGTCAGGTGGCTGCCTACTACGGCTCGGTGCTGCCGGGCGTGTGGAGCTTCCAGCTCGCGGCCCGTGCTCGCGGCGTCGGTTCGGCGTGGACCACCTTCCACCTCGAGCACGAGACGGAGATCGCTGAACTGCTGGGCATCCCCGCCACCGTCACCCAGGTGTGCCTGCTGGCCGTGGGCTACTACACCGGCGACACGTTCGCGCCGGCGCCTCGCCGGCCGGCCGCCGACGTCACGTTCCTCAACCGGTGGAAGGCCCCGGTGACCTGACCGGGGCCGCTCGCGCTCGGCGATCTGTGCCCACGCCGGTCGCAAGGTCGGCTTCTGTGGCTGCACAATCGCGGCCCGCGATGATCTTGCCTCCCAGGGCTCGACCCGACCGAGCGCAGCTGCCACGATGGGCCTCGCAGCCGGTCCCGAGCCGGCGGACCGAGAGGGGCACCACATGCGAGTCGGCATCCACTTCACCAACTTCACGCTTCCCGGTGAGCCGCAGTCGCTGGCCGGCACGCTGGCCGAGACGGCGCGGATCGCCGAGCAGGGTGGCGTCACCAACTTCACCTTGATGGACCACTGGTTCCAGATGGAGTTCGCGGGCAGGGCGCAGGACCCGATGCTGGAGGGCTACACCTCGCTCGGCTACCTGGCCGGCATCACCGAGCGGATGCGCCTGGGGCTGCTGGTCACCGGCGTCACCTATCGCCACCCGGGCCTGCTGGCCAAGATCGTCACCACGCTCGACGTGCTGTCGGGCGGGCGTGCCCAGCTCGGCATCGGTGCCGCCTGGTACGAGCGCGAGCACCTGGCCCTGGGTGTTCCGTACCCGCCGCTCGCCGAGCGCTTCGAGCGGCTGGAGGAGACGCTGCAGATCTGCCTGCAGATGTGGAGCGACGACGACGGCCCCTACGAGGGGAAGCACTACCAGTTGGCGGAGACGATCTGCTACCCGCGCCCGGTCAGCTCGCCGCGCCCAAGGATCCTGATCGGCGGCAGCGGTGAGCGCAAGACGCTGCGCTTCGTGGCCCGCTACGCCGACTCGTGCAACCTGTTCGCCGCCTCGGCGGACGACGTGCGGGGCAAGCTGGAGGTGCTGGAACGGCACTGCGCCGACGAGGGCCGCGACCCCGCCACCATCGAACGCACGATCCTGTTCCTGGGCAACCCGCTCGACGACCCGGACGGCTTCGTCTCGTCGATGGCCGGGGTCGCCGCGCTCGGCGTGGAGCTCGTCGAGCTGATGCCGAACGGTGACCCGGTCGCGTACACCGCCTCCGTGGTCGAGCGCGTCGTCCCCGCTCTCGCGGACCTCGGTTGAGCTCGCCGACCGGACACGCGTCGCAACGCAACGGGTGGGTGTGGTGCGCGCTCGCCGCAGTGCTGTTCGGGGCGGCGACGCCGGCGACGAAGCTGGTGGTCGACGACATCGGCGCGGTCGCGCTGGCGGGGCTGCTCTACCTCGGCGCGGCGGCAGCCGTCACGCCGTTCGCGCTCCGCGAGCGGAGGCTGCCCGCCACGGTACGGCAGCGATCGCGCCTGCTCGTCGCGGTCGGGCTCGGTGGTGGGCTGGCACCCGTGCTGCTCGTCCTCGCACTCGATCGCACCCCGGCGGGCACCGTCTCGCTGTTCTTGAACCTCGAGCTGGTGGCGACGGCGGTCATCGCCCGGGTCTTCCTGCAGGAACAGATCGGCCGGCGCGCCGGTCTGGGCATCGTGGTCGTCGTGCTCGGCGGTGTGATCCTCGCCGGCACGGCAGAGGCGGGCGTCGCCGCCGGCGCGCTGCTCGTCGCCGCCACCTGCATCTGCTGGGGGGTCGACAACGCGATCACGGCCAGCCTCGACAGCTACACGCCGGCGCAGATCACGCTCGCCAAGGGTGCCGTGGCCGGGTCGGTGAACCTGCTGCTCGGCATCGTCCTCGACGGTGTGCCAACCCTGCCGGTGACGCTGGCCGCGCTCACCATCGGTGCGCTCGGCTACGGGCTCTCGATCACCATGTGGATCACCGGCGCCCGCCTCGTCGGCGCGGCGCGCGGGCAGGTGGTGTTCGCGCTTGCACCGTTCATCGGTGCCCTGCTGGCCTGGCCCGTCAACGGTGACCGGCCCACCGCCACCACCGCCATCGCCTTCGCCGTCTCGCTCACCGGTGTGATCGTGGTGGCCACCGGCCATCACGCGCACGCTCACCGTCACGAGACGTTCGAGCATGCGCACCCGATCGACCAGACCGATCTGCACCACCGCCCGGGAGCGATCGTGGTGCTCTCCGGCACGCGCCACCGCCACCTCCCGCTGACCCACGAGCACGAGCACCTTCCCGACATCCACCACCGCCACGCCCACTGACACGCGCTCCCGTCCGGCGACCGGTGCAGCAGGCTGTGTCACCGGGTCAGGGGCCGTCGGCCGCCGGCGGGCCGTCGGCGGCGACGAAGCGCCAGGTGTTGCCGTGGGCGACGATGCGACCGGCGGGCTCGGTGGGGAAGTGGGTGCCGATCACGAAGGCGCCCGATGCGGCCGCCTCGGTGAACATGCGCCGTCGGGTGGCGCGCGCGACGTCGGCGTCGACGTCGCCGATCTCGGCCCACTCTGGCTCGCCGAGCTGCACCGGGTGGTGCACGAAGTCGCCCGTCACCAGCACCCGCTCGCTGCTGCCCGCCGGGGTGATCCACAGCGAGACGTGGGCCGCCATGTGCCCCGGCGTCGCCACCAAGCTGAGGCCCTCGCCCAGGTCGAGCGGCCCCGACACGGGGTCGTCGATCAGGTCGGCGAGGCCGGCGGCGATGATCGGGTCGATGGACTCGTGCAACGAGCTTGCCGCATCCGGTCGGTCGGAGACGCGCAGCGCGTCGAGGGCCTCGCGCACGTAGACGTGGCGAGCATTGGGGAACGTGGGCACCCAGTCGTCGCCCACGCGGTGCGTGTCCCAGCCGATGTGATCCTCGTGCAGGTGGGTGTGCAGGACGGCGTCGATCGTCGTCGGATCGAACCCTGCGTCATGGAAGCGCTCGAGGAAGGGAAACGACTGGTCGTTCCAGAACGGCAGTGTCAGCGTCTTGCCGTTGCCGACGCAGGGGTCGACCAGGATCCGGCGGGTCGGCGTCTCCACCACGAGCGCCTGCACGCGCAGGCCGATCCGGCCGGCTTCGTCGGCCCAGGTCGGGCTCACCCAGTCGTGCGCGGCGACCTGCTCGGCGGTGGCCGCGGGAAAGAACAGCTCGGGCGGGATGTGCTCGAACTGGCCTTCCACCACGCAGGTGACGGCGATCTCGCCGAACTGCCAGCGCTGGGTGCGCTCCTCGTGCCGGGTCGTCATGGCGAGAACTGTAGATGCGGCGCGAGTGAGAGGCGGCGGTCCGCGCGTGCGTCAGTGGTCGGCGCGGACGTGGGCGAGGAACGACACGACGGCGTCGTTGAACGCGTCGTTCTTGTCGCCGGCGACCATGTGCCCGGCGCCGCCGACGTCGGCGAAGCGGGCGTGGGGGACGAGCTGCAGGAACTCCTGTGCGCCGGCCTCGCTGAGCAGGTCGCTCTGCCGGCCGCGCACGAGCAGGGTGGGCACCGTGAGCGACCGGGCCGCGCTGACGAGCGTGTCGCTGCGGTGCCGGGAGGTGCGCGCCTCGTCGTCGGTGGGCCGGCTGGTGATGAACGCAGGGTCCCAGTGCCAGTACCAGCGACCGTCTCCGCGCTGGCGCACGTTCTTGCGCAGCCCGGTCAGGTCGCTGGGGCGCGGCCGGTGCGGGTTGTACGCCTGCACCGCATCCGCCACCTCTTCGAGGGAAGCGAAGCCGGTCGTCATGTGCTCACCCATGAACGACAGGATGCGGTTGGCCCCAGCCACCTCGATGTGGGGTGCGACGTCGACCAGGATGAGCGCGCGGCCGGCGGGTGCGTCGCGGGTGAGGCCGAGCGCGTTGAGCGCCGACGTGCCGCCGAGCGACGCCCCGACGAGCACCGGGTTGCCGAGGTGGCGGGCCACCTCGATCACGTCGCCGGCGAACGCGTCCAGCCCGTAGTCGCCGTCGGGGGCCCACTCGCTGTCGCCGTGGCCGCGCAGATCCATGGAGACCGCGTACCAGCCGGTGCTGCCCAGCTGGTGGAGGGTGGAGTGCCACGAGTGGCGCGTCTGCCCGCCGCCGTGCAGCAGCAGCACGGGTGGGTCGCTCGGGTCGCCGGCCGCATCGGCGGCCAACCGCAGGCCGCCGCGACCGGCGAGGTCCAGCCGGCGCGGGCCGCCTTCGGTCGGTGCCGGTGCTGCGTCGGGGTGGGGCCTGTCCATGCGGCGACAGTATCGACACCGGCTGCTGCGGCCGCTGTCGGCACGCGCTTCGAGCGGCTCCTCGGGCGCTCCGTTCGGCGAGCGGCCGCGCGGTCTGCGAGCCTTCCGGCTCCCCCACACTTCCTCGAAAGGTTGCACATGTCCGAGGCCTGGATCATCGACGCCTGCCGCACCCCGCGCGGCATCGGCAAGGTCGGCAAGGGTGCGCTCGCGCACCTCCACCCGCAGCGGGTCGGCGCGTCCGTGCTGCGCGCGATCGCGGATCGCAACGAGCTCGACACCTCCACCGTCGACGACATCATCTGGAGCACGAGCAACCAGTCGAACACGCAGGGCAGCGACCTCGGCCGCATGGCCGCGCTCGACGCCGGCTACGACGTGAAGGCCAGCGGCGTGACGCTGGATCGCTTCTGCGGCGGCGGCATCACGTCGTCGAACCTCGCCGCCGGGATGATCATGTCCGGCCTGGAGGACGTGATCGTGGCCGGTGGCACCGACATGATGTCCACCTACGGCCCGAACCGGCACCCCGCTGCGGCGCCGTTCCTCGACGCCGGCAACGAGCACCTGCGCGCCATCCACCCCCAGCCACACCAGGGCGTGTGCGCCGACGTCATCGCCACGCTGGAGGGCATCCCCCGCCTGGCGCTCGACGAGTTGGCCCTGTCGTCGCAGCAGCGCGCTGCACGCGCCATCGCCGAGGGCCGCTTCGACCGCAGCCTGATCAAGGTGGTGGCCGACGACGGCACCGTCATCCTCGACCGCGAGGAGTTCCCGCGCCCGCAGACCACGCTGGAGAGCCTGCAGTCGCTGGCCCCGTCGTTCGAGGGCATGTACGCGTTCCCGCTCACGGAGGAGGGCACCTCCTTCAAGAGCCTCGTGCAGCAGAAGTTCCCCGACCTCGACGTGGTGCACGTGCACCATGCCGGCAACAGCTCCGGCGTCGTCGACGGCGCCGCCGCGATCCTGTGGGCCAGCCCGGAGGCCGCCAAGGCTCGCGGCTGGAAGCCCCGCGCGCGGCTCGTCGCGATGTCGAACGTGGGCGGCGACCCGACGCTGATGCTCAACGCGCCGGTGCCTGCCGCGCAGAAAGCGCTGGCCAAGGCCGGCCTCACGATCGACGACATCGACATCTGGGAGATCAACGAGGCGTTCGCGGTGGTCGCCGAGAAGTTCATTCGCGACCTCGACCTGGATCGCGAGAAGGTGAACGTCAACGGTGGCGCGATGGCGCTGGGTCACCCGATCGGGGCAACCGGTGCGATGCTGATCGGCACCGCGCTCGACGAGCTCGAGCGCACCGACGGTCGCTACGGCCTGGTCACGATGTGCGCAGCCGGTGGCATGGCCCCGGCGATCATCATCGAGCGGCTCTGACACGTGGTGTCGGGGTCTCTCGCTCGCTGCGCTCGCTCCGTTC
>CAYZFZ010000154.1:7524-8507 GCA_964477795.1 uncultured Bifidobacterium sp. | reverse complement strand
CAACGGCACCAAGGGCATGTGCTGCGGTGCCGGTGGCGCCCGCATGTGGATGGAGGAGAACATCGGCACGAAGATCAACGACGAGCGTGCGATCGAGGCCATCTCCACCGGTGCCAGCCGCGTCGCCACCGCCTGCCCGTTCTGCTACATCATGCTCGACGACGGTGTGAAGGCAGCGGGCAAGGAGGACACCGAGGTGAAGGTGGCCGACATCTCGATCCATGTGCTCGACGCGATCGAGGCCGGCGAGCGCGCTCTGGCCAACCCGCCCGCCCCCATCGCAATCGGCGCCCAGGCCACCGACACCGACTGACGCTGCCGTCACCACGACCTGCGGGGCACCAGCCCCCATGCCAACCCTCGGCCGCTGTGCGAGACTGCACGCCGAGCACTGAACAGGAGCCTTTGTGCTGATCCTCACCATCCTCTTCTTCGGCCTCTTCGCGGGCTGGGTCGCCAACCTCATCACGGGCGGCAAGGCGCGCCCCACCGACTGGGCCGAGCTGCTGATCGCCGGCTTCGTCGGCTCGTTCGTGGGGGGCCTGCTCGCCAGCCTCATCGCCGGCGACGGGCTGAAGATCCGCCCCAGCGGCCTCATCGGGTCGATCCTCGGTGCCGTGATCGTGCTGGTCGTCTGGCGCAGCATCCGCGCCCGCTCCCGGAGCTGAGCGAGGCCAGGGCATGGCCGAGGGGAACGACAACGGTTCGCCGAACGGCGGTCGCCGGCGCTCGCTCCCCAACCCGTTCGGGCGGATCGTCGAGGCGGTCGTCCCCAACGTCGTGCACGCCATCGACGTCGACGACGTCGTCAACCAGATCGACGTCGATGCGCTGATCACGCGCGTGGACATCGACGGACTCGTCGCCCGTGTGGACATGGACGGCCTGCTCGCCCGCGTCGACATCGACGCGCTGATGGCGCGGGTCGACGTCAATGCGCTCCTCGCCCGCGTGGACACCGACGAGCTGCTGTCCACCGTCGA
>CAYZFZ010000154.1:0-7424 GCA_964477795.1 uncultured Bifidobacterium sp. | reverse complement strand
CGTCAACGCGCTCGTCGCCCGCGTCGACGCCAACCAACTCCTCTCCACCGTCGACGTCAACGCGCTCGTCGCCCGCGTCGACGCCAACCAACTCCTCTCCACCGTCGACATCGACGCGCTGCTCGCCCGGGTCGACGCGAACGAGTTGCTCGCCCGCATCGACATCGACGTGCTGGCCGGCCGGCTCGACCTCGATGCGCTGCTGGCGCGAGTCGACGTCAACGGGATCGTCGGCCGCGTCGACATGGACGCCGTGCTCGCTCGCGTCGACATCGACGCAGTGATCGACCGGGTGGACGTCGACCACATCATGCAGCGCGCCGACATCGCCGGCATCATCGCCCGCAGCACGCGTGGCATCACCGCCAGCACCCTCGACCTGGTGCGCCGACAGATCGCCGGCGTCGACGAGCTGCTCACCCGGGTCGCCGCCCGCGTCGCCCGCCGCGACCCCAACACGGACCCCGACGCACCGCCCGCGCTCCTGCTCGCAGCCGAAGCCGAGGCCGCTGCGGCAGCCGAGCTGAGCGCGGCCCGCCCGCACCGCAAGCCGGAGGCGCCGTCGATCAGCGGGCACTACGCCGGGCCGGTGGCGCGCCTGGCGGCGCTCACCATCGACATGTTCGCCGTCGTGTTCATGTTCGGCATGGGCACCGCGATCGTCAACTGGACCATCGACTTGATCCTGCGGCGCGACGGAACCTATGTGCTCGCCGCACCGCTGGCCACCGCCCTGCTCGTGCTCTGGATGTTCGCCTACTACACCGTCCCGCTCGCCATCGCCGGGCGCACCTTGGGCAAGGCGATCGTGGGGCTGCGCGTCGTCACGCGCGAGGGCCACCCGCTGCGGGCCCGGCAAGCCGTCGTGCGCGTGCTGGTGCTGCCGTTCAGCCTCGCCCTGCTCGGCCTCGGTCTGGTCGGTGCGGTGTTCGGCCGGGAACGGCGCACGCTGCACGACCTCGCCGCCGGCTCGGCCGAAGTGATCGACTGGGGCGATCGCGCGGCTGCGCTGCCCAGCCCGATCTCGCGCTGGCTGGAGCAGCGCAGCGGGCGCACGCGGGTGGAAAACGCAAGCACCCCGACCAGCTGACGCCGATCGGGGTGCCTTCTTGCAGGACGGGAGACTGCAAGATCAGTGGCTGACTGTAGTCAGCCGAAGCCCAGGACGTGTCAGCCGAGGACCTTGGCCTTGAGGGCGGCGAACTCGTTGGCGTCGATGACGCCCTTGTCGCGCAGTTCGGCCAGGCGGGCCAGCTCGGCCGACGGGCTGAGCTGGGTGCCGGCCGCCTCGGCGATGTACCGGCGGGCGGCCGCGTCCTGCGCCTGCACCGCGCGGACCTGGCGGTCGGCCATCTTGCCGCCGCGGACGATGAGGTACACGAAGGCGCCCAGGTAGGGGGTGACGATGACGAACAGCACCCACAGGAACTTGGCGACGCCGCCGAGGTCTTCACTGCGGAAGATGTCGCCGAACACCTGCAGCAGCAGCATGATCCAGACGAAGAACAGGAAGAACCACATGATGGACCACAGCACTTGCCCGACACCGAAAACGGCAATCATTCATTCACTCCTCGGTTGATGCACGCCGACACGGATTGCCGACGGTGCGTTCCGACGTGCACTGTGCCGCAGGCGACGGGGATTGCCATCACCCACACCGGGTGAATCGTCACGGCGATCACGACAGGACGCGGGCCTTGATCTGCTCGAACTCGGCTGCGCTGATCGCACCGGAGTCGAGCAGTTGCTTGGCGACGTTGAGCTCGGTCGCCGGCGTGGCGGCCGGTGGCGCAGTGGCACTCTGGGCGCGGCCCCCGTCGCGCTCGAGGTTGCGCATGCCCAACCCGTCGCCACGGGTGAGCAGGTAGACCACGAGGCTGATGATCGGGAAGATCAGCAGGCCGAGCACCCACACCGCCTTCATCCCACCGGAGAGGTCGTCGCTGCGGATGATGTCGAGCCACACCGTGAACACGATGACGATGTACATCACCATCAGGTAGATCAGCAGCAGCGACCACAGGATCTCGCCCAGTCCGACGTTCGCAATCATCATTCCACCCTCTTCTGGTCTCGGCCCGTGCCGTCTCGGCACCTGCCTGCCCGACCTCGCCGACGCTAGCCGACGGAGCTGAATTCCGAGGCCGGCGCCTTCGGACCGTGGCAGAAGCGGAACTTCCTACCGCTGCCGCACGGGCACGGCGCGTACGGCCCGCGCCGATCGTCCTCGGCGCGCACGGTGGCCATCACCGACGAGGGGGCGAGGTCGCGCTGCAGCAGCTGCGCCATCGCCGTGAACGCCGGCGCGGTGTGCATGAAGAACAGCTCGAGCCCGGGGCACAGGTAGTTCTGCCCGGCCTCGCCGTCGCGCGACAGCGAGAAGCGATCCTTCGGGCAGCCGCCGTTGCACAGGTGGCGCACCTTGCATTCCTGGCACTGCCGGGTGAGCGTGTCGCGCTTGGCCTCGCCGAACGCCCGCTGCTTCGGCGACGCCATCAGCTCCACCATGTGGGTCTGGTTGATGTTGCCGAGCAGGTGATCCGGCTCGACGAAGTGGTCGCAGCTGTACAGGTCGCCGTTGTGCTCGAGTGCCGGCCCGAACCCGCACGTCGGTGCGTGGATGCACAGCAGGTGGCGGCCGAAGAACGCCTCCAGCGTCACGTCGAACAACTGCACGAACACCTCGCCGATGTCGTGGCGCACCCACTCCTCGAACACGTCGATCAGGAAGCGGCCGTACTGCTCGCCGCCGACGGAACGCTCGGTGACGAGGTTGCCCGACTGGGTGTACAGCAGGCGCTTGCGGCCGGGCCGGTCGCTCCAGCCCTGGTTGGCGATCTCCAGCGTCTCCGGGCTGGCCCGCTCGACGATGGGGATGAACTGGATCCACCTCGCGCCCAGCTCGTCGCGTAGGAAGCGGTAGACGGTACGCCCGTGGTGCTCGTTCGCCGCGTTCACCGTGCACAGGATGTTGAACTCCACCCCGTGCGCGCGCAGCAGCCGCCACCCGTCCATCACGCGGTCGAACGTGCCGCGCGCCAGGCGGTCGCGGCGGTACGTGTCGTGCAGCTCGCGCGGCCCGTCGACGCTGAGGCCGACGAGGAAGTCGTTGGCCTTGAAGAACTCGCACCAGTCGTCGTCGAGCAGGATGCCGTTCGTCTGGAACGTGTGCTGCACGGTCTGCCCGGGCCGTAGGTACTTGGCGGTGAGCTCGACGGCGTGCTCGAAGAACTCGCGGCGCATCAGCGTCGGCTCGCCGCCCTGCCAGGCGATCGTGACGTGCGGCGTGCGGTGCGCCTCCAGCAGCTGGCGGATGTACTGCTCCAGCGTGCCGGCCGACATGCGGCTCTTCTCGTTGGGGTACAGCGCTTCCTTGGAGAGGAAGAAGCAGTACGTGCAGTCGATGTTGCAGGTGCTGCCGCTGGGCTTGGCGAGGAGGTGGAACGCGGGCGGAGCGTCGGCCGGCAGCGGCGGGCAGGCGGGCACACCCGGCTGCGCGCGCGTGGGTGCCACGTCCTCGCTCATGCCCTCAAGGTAGCCGCGAGGCGGCGAGAGGGAAATCGCCCGATTCGGGCTATCGCAGGTGTTGCGCCTGCAGTCGCGCGACCACGGCAGCCCCGTCGAGCAGCTCGAGCACCTGGCCGACGATGCGGTACGCCGTGGTCGCCGCGAGAGCGTCGGTGACGGACCGTTCCTGACGCATCAGGTCGTCCGTGCACAGCATCATCGTCGTGGCGGCCGGGGAGAACGTCAGCCGATCCGCGGCGACCTCGTACGAGCCGACGAGGCGGTTGCAGCCCGTGGAGCCGACCAGGCGGTGGTCGTCGCGCTGCAGGATCAGATGTGCCTCGTGGCGGTTGTCGGCCACCACAACCGGAGTGCCGCCGATCTCCACCAGCTTCCAGTAGGTGTTGACGAGGTCGGCCGGCGAGGGCTCGGCCGGTTCCGTGTCGCGCGCGGGTACCGGCACCATCATGATCGTCACGTCGGTGGGCGCGCCGCCCGTGATGACCGGGTGGGCGGTGTCGGTGGTGAACAGCAGGCGGTCGGCGAGGCGCAGCGAGGCGCGCACGGTGTAGCGGTGCGACTCGACGATGGTGGCCGGGTCGTACTCCAGCCGGAACGGCAGCGGCACCTGGCGGCCCTCGCTGGGCATCTCGCACTCGGCGAGCAGCTCTGCCGGCACGTCCTGGCGCGACACGTCCTCGAGTCGCACCCGCAGGACTGCCTCTGCGGGCAGCGCGATTCGCTGCCGGTAGGTTGCGCTGCCCGTCACCACCGAGTCGTTCGCCATGGCCCCAGCGTAAACCGGCCGGCGGTACCCGGTCAGGCCGCGGCGGGCTCGGCCGGCGGGCGCGACCGGAGGTTGCCGAACAGGATGTAGATGCTGACGAGCAGGACCCACGACGGGAACACCAGCACCACCCACAGGCTGAACGAGACGCTCACCATCAGCACCAGCGCGCCGAGGTAGGTGACCACGGCCATCGCCTTGGGCATCGTGCGCGTGCGCACCCAGATGGTGCCCAGCGAGATCATGAACACCGACGCCATACGGATCGCGTAGACGTTGGCGATGCGATACATCGTGTCGCGGCTGAACCGGTAGAGCCCACTCTCGATCATCTGCGCCGGCTGCACCGCGTACGTGGCCACCATGCCGCCGCCGACGGCCGCAGCCACGAACGTCATCGCCAGGAAGAGCAGGCCGCTGCCGAAGAACACGGTGGAGAAGAAGCGGTCCTCGTGGTCGCCGATGCGGTCGCGCACGACGCCGATGAACCACAGGAAGGCGATGCCGGCGAAGGGCACCAGCGAGAGCGCGAACGTCACGGTCCGGCGGTTGGCGTCGAGCCACTTCTCGTCCGCCCGCTGGTCGGCGGGGATGCCGAGCCGCAGCAGCACGTACGCCGTGCCCAGCAGCAGCGCGAACAGGATGCCGGCGGCGGCCGCCGAGCGCGGGGTGCGCAGGCGGCGGTCGAACGGGGGTGAGAGGGGCTCGCTCATCGTGCCTCCTGACGCGGCTCGAGCGGGGTGGGGTCGAGCAGGCCGCCGCGGGTGGCGACCTCGACGGCCTCGCTGCGGTTGGCCACGCCGAGCTTGCGGTAGACCGCGACGACGTGCGACTTGACCGTGTGGCGTGAGAGGTAGAGCCGCTCGGCGATCTCCGCCAGCGCGAGGTGGGTGGGGAGGTACTGCAGCACGCGCCGCTCGGCCGCGCTGAGAGCCAGCGCCCCGTCGGCCTCGTCGCGGGGAATCGTCACCAGCGCACGCAGGTCGGCGATCTGGTGCTTCACCATGATCGCGTCGGGCATCCTCGCCAGCGTCGCCTCCGCCTCGTCGAGCCAGCGCGACTTCCCCTGCGCGTCGCCGCGCACGTGGGCGATGGTCGCGAGGGTGACGTGCGCCTGCATCGAGCCCCACGGCGCGAGGCCGCGGCAGCGTTCCAGCAGGGCGAGGCCTGCCGCCTGCTGGCGCGCGGCGTCCGCCTCGCGACCCGCCAACATGTCCTGCCAGGCACCGAACAGGTGCACCTGGTACAGCTGTGGCACCGCTTCCAGTTTCAGCTCCGCGAGGAGCCGGCGGGCGTCCCTCGCCGTCGCGTGCGCGAGCGTGCGATCGCCGCGGCGTTCGTGCACCAGCGTGAGGCAGGCGTGCGCGATCACCCAGCTCGTGTGGTTGATCGGCTCGGCGACGGCGGTGGCGGCACGCCACGCCTCCTCGGCGGCATCGAGGTCGCCGAGCATGAACGACGCGCCGCCGTCGGCGAGGCACGCGACCGCGAACCACATCGGGGACGTGGTGTGCCGGCGCGCGTAGCGTGCGTCCACCCGCATCTCCTCGGCGGTGACCCGGCCGAGCAACGCCCGCAGCGCGGCGGCGCAGGCTGCCGGCGGGTTCGCCGGCGCCTGCTCGGGATAGCGCTCGTCCAGCCCGAATTCGGCCCGCTGCATGCAGCGCTGCGCACCGTCGGCGTCACCGAGGCCCATGCGCACGAGCGCGGCGACGCACTGCAACATCGGGTTGGTGGTGACACTGGTGTTGTCGATCTGCTCCAGCCATGCGAGCACCGCGGTGGGGTTGCCGTTCCCGACGCGGGTGGAGAAGTGGCGCATCACCAGCTCGGTCGCGCGGTCGGGGTCGTTGGCGGCGGCGGCGTGGACGATCGCCGAGTCGATGTCGCCCTCGCCCTCGAACCACCTGCTCGCCTGCGCCAGCACCTCCTCCGGTGTTGGCCCCTGCCCGCCGTCGGTGCCGGCGAGCGGCTGCAGCCGCTGCTCCGCGCGCAGGTACGCCTGCAGCGCCGGGTGCAGGCGGTACCACCGGCGGTTCTGGTCGAGCGGCAGCACCAGCAGGGTGTCGGTGGCCAGCTGCTCCAGCAAACGGGCCGACCCGGTGCGGTGCAACACCGCGTCGCAGAGTGCGCCCGACACCCGCGGCAGCGGCGCGATGGCGAGCAGGAACTGCACTGCCTCCGTGGCGCCCAGCCGGCCGAGCACGTCGGCGCCGAGCAGCTCCACCATCGTGCGATGGTCGCCGGCGAAGTCGCGCAGGGCCGGGTGCGGGTCCGGTGCGCTCGCCGCCGTCGTCGCAGCCATCTGGATGGCCGCGGGCCAGCCCTCCGTCCGGGCCACGAGCGCATCGATCTGCGCCGGCGACGCGTCGAGGCCGCGAGCCGCGAGCAGCTCGGCAGCTTCCCGGGCGTCGAACGCCACGTCGCGCAGGTCGAGCTCGATCACCCGCCGGCGGGCGCGCAGCACGCCCAGCGACAACGGTGGGCGCGTCTGGCCGGCGCACGCCAGCGTGCTCCCGGCGGGCAGGTCGGCAGCGAGCTCCTTCAGCTGCTGCAGCGAGTCGGCGGCGAGTTCGTGCACGTCGTCGAGCACCAGCACCCAGGGAGCGGTGAGCGACTCGACGGCGGCGGTGAGGCGAGCGCCGAACGCTTCCGGCGAGCGATCGGCCGCACCCAGCTGCAGCCAGCAGCACGGTCGACGCTGCGCCTCCACCCACTGGTGCAGCAGCGTGGTCTTGCCGTAGCCGACCGGCGCGAGGACCACCAGGATGTCGGGCGGCGCCTCGGCGAGCGCGGACAGCAGCCGTGTGCGCCGGATCTGGAACGACGCGGGCCCCAGGGTGCGACCAGGCGCCCCCCGTTCGCTGGTCCCATCCATGCGGCGAGCTTAGACTCGGCCCAGGCGTCGAGACCTGAGCGATCACCAGGCGGCAGCGAGTGCGGCGTGCCCGCAATCGTCCGTTCCGGGTGATGCCGCTGCACTCGACCTGGACGAAGATCAGCGAACGACCGTGCTCCCGGAGGTAACCCATGGCGACTCAGCAACCCAACATCTTGATCCTGTGGGGTGACGACATCGGCTGGTGGAACATCAGCTACAACAGCCGCGGCCAGATGGGCTACCGCA
>CAYZFZ010000153.1:0-8515 GCA_964477795.1 uncultured Bifidobacterium sp. | reverse complement strand
ATCACGATCGGTGCGTTCTCCCCCGCTGCGGCCTCGCGGAAGTGGGTGTCGATCGTGTGGAAGCCGGCCAGGAAGTCGTGGAAGCGCTCGGGGCCGATGGCGATCATCAGCGACAGACCGATCGCCGAGTCGACCGAGTAGCGGCCGCCCACCCAGTCCCAGAAGCCGAACATGTTGGCCGTGTCGATGCCGAACTCGGCCACCTTCTCGGCGTTCGTGCTGACGGCCACGAAGTGCTTCGCGACCGCATCGTCGCCCAGGCCGCCAGTGAGCCAGCGGCGAGCCTCGGTCGCGTTGGTGATCGTCTCGATGGTGGTGAAGGTCTTCGAGCTGACCACCACCAACGTCGTCGCCGGGTCGAGCCCGGCGAGGTTGGAGGTGATGTCCGCGCCGTCCACGTTGCTGACGAAACGGCACTCGAGGCCCGGCCGCCCGAATGCCTCGGTGGCGAGGTAGGCCATCGCCGGCCCGAGGTCGCTGCCGCCGATGCCGATGTTGACGACGGTGGCGATGCGCTGGCCGGTGGCGCCCACCCACTCGCCGCTGCGCACCTGGCGGGCGAACACCGACATGCAGTCGAGCACCTCGTGCACGTCGGGCACCACGTCGTGCCCGTCGAGGAGCACGCTGCTGCCCGCCGGCGCCCGCAGCGCGGTGTGCAGCACCGCACGTTGCTCGGTGGTGTTGATCCGCTCGCCGGCGAACATCGCGTCGCGGCGCTCGGCCACGCCGGCGGCGGCGGCAACCGCGAGCAGGGCCGCGAGCACGGCGTCGTCGAGCAGGTGCTTGGAGAAGTCGATGCGCAGGTCGCCGGCGGTGAGGACGTAGCGATCGGCGCGGGCGGGGTCGTCGGCGAACAGGGTGCGCAGCGGGGCGGGGCGAGGGGTGGCCTGCAGTGCCTCCCACTCGGGTGTCCTGGTGATGTCCATCACCGCCGACGCTACTCAGCTGCCGCTGGCAGCAGTGCGGCCGCTGCTACGTCGAGCACCACCACGGTGCCGGCGCGGCGGACGCGCTGGATGGGCAGTGCATGGTCGCCGAGCAGCCAGCGCGACATCGGCTGCGCCTTGGCGGCACCGGGTGCCAGCACGAGACGGTGCCGGGCGGTGTTGACGACGGCCGGCGTCAGCGTCATCCGTGCGTATCCCGCGTACGGCGCGCTCAGCGCCACCGGCTCTGCCGCGTCGATCACGGGGTCGCCCGGCGGCCACGACGCCGTGTGGCCGTCGTCGCCCATCCCCAGGTGCACCACGTCGAAGCGGTCCGGAAGGCTGGCTGCGTACCGGCGCACGGCGGACGGCAGGTGGCGGGCGGTCACCGGCATCAGTCGCAGCTTGGTCCGCGGGAGCGGCAGCGCGGACAGCAGACCGGCATTGCGGGCGGGGTCGCCGTCGGGAGCCAACCGCTCGTCGACCTGCCACACCCACACACGGTCCCACGGCACGTCGCACCGGGCGAGGTCGTGGAACATCAGCGCCGGCGTGGTACCGCCGCTGACGGCCAACGTTGCGTGACCCCGACGCCGGGCCGCGTTGCGCAGCTGCCACGCGACCCAGTCGGCCGCGACGGCCGCTGCCGCCTCGGCATCGGGGGCGACTCGGATGTCCACACCGACGAGCCTGCCAGACCGTGGCAACGCACCGGTGCCATCGCGCTCACTCGCCGGTGAAGTGCGGCTCCCGGCGCTCGAGGAATGCCTTCACACCCTCACGGTGGTCGGCGGTGCGGAACAACTCGCCCAGCGAGCGCGACACCCACTCGCCGAGCTCGGTCCAGTCCGGGTCGAGCGCCACCCGCAGACCGGCCTTCAGCCGGCGCACGGCCAGCGGTGGGCGCGACGCGATCTTCTCCGCCAGCGCCATCGCCGTGGGCAGCAGCTCGTCGTGGGCCACCACGCGCGACACCAGCCCCCACTGTGCAGCCGTCGGCGCGTCGATGACGTCGCCGGTGAGCAGTAGTTCGGTGGCTCGTTCGCGGCCGACCAGCTGCGCCAACCGGCCCAGCCCGGCGACGTCGCTGCACAGGCCGCGCAATACGAACAGCTCACCGAACTTCGCACGCTCGGAGGCAACCCGCAGGTCGGCCATCAGCGCCAGCTCCATGCCCCAGCCCACCGCCGCGCCGTTGACGGCGGCGATCACCGGCACGTCGGTGTGCAGCAGTGCGTCGGCTGCGGGCGTGAGCCGCGGCAGCACGGCGGTGGGCTTCGGACTGTTGCCGCCGCCCATCACCTCGCGCACGTCGTCGCCACTGCAGAACGCCGGGTCGGTGCCGGTGATCACGACACACCGGGCGGTGGTCTCGCGCACCGCTCGCTCCAGCTCGTCGTAGCTCTGGAAGCGCAACGCGTTGCGCACCTCGGGCCGATCGATCGTGACCACGTCGACGTGGCCGACCCGCTCCACCCGTACATCTGCCATGAGTGCCTCCTCGGCCCCTACTGTAAGAAGCCGTGACCACGCTCTCCCGAACCGGACTCGACGCCCTCACCCACCGCATCCAGCACGAGCTCGACACCGGCAACATCACCGCCGCGCAGGTGGCGATCGGGCTCGACGGCAGGGTCGTCCACTTCCAGGCGTTCGGCGCGGCGACCGACACGGATCGCTTCGTCATCTTCTCCGCCACCAAGGCGCTCGTCGCGATGGCGCTGCTGCCCCACTTCGCCGACGGCACGCTCGATCTCACCACCCCCGTCGCCCACTACATCCCCGAGTTCGGGCACCACGGCAAGGACGACGTCACCGTGCTGCAGTTGCTCACGATGCAGGGCGGCTTCCCGCAGGCGCCCATCGGCCCTGCCCGCTGGGGCACGAGCGAGGGCCGCCGCGCCCAGTTCGCCGAGTGGTCCTTGGACTACCCCGCCGGCTCGAAGACCGAGTACCACCCCACTGCCGCACACTGGGTGATTGCCGAGTTGCTGGAGACGCTGAACGGGCGCAACTACCTCGACGTGGTGCACGCGCGGGTGGTGCAACCGGCTGGCGTCGGCCGCATCCTCGGGCCCGACGTCGCCGCCGCGATGACGGTGCGGTCGATCGGTGAGTACCCCACCGACATCGCGGATCTGGCCGCCACCTACGGCAGGGCGGAACTCGTCCCGGTCGCGTCGATCGGCGTCGACGCGCTGCTGTCCATCAACGACCGCCGCGCCCAGGTGGCCGGAATCCCCGGCGGCGGCGCCGTCGCCACCGCTGCCGAGGTGGCGCAGATCTACCAGCACTTCCTGCACAACTTCGGCGGTGCCCTGCCCGACGACTGGCTGGCCGACGCGCTCGGCACCATCCGCAACGCCAGCGTCAGCGTCACCGACATGGTGCCGGCCAACCGCACGATCGCCGGGTACGTGTCGGGCAACGACGGCTACCACCTGCACCGCTGGATGCCGGCGGCCCCACGCGCGTTCGGCCATGCCGGCGCGGGCGGCCAGCTCGTGTGGGCCGACCCAGCCTCCGGTCTCAGCTTCGCGTTCCTGCACGACACGCTGCACCAGGATCCGCGTGTGGAGTTCCGCCGCGCCGCCGACCTCAACGATCTCGCGCTCGCGTCGCTGCAGTGACGCGCACCACCGAACGACCCACGGCCGGCCCTGCGGCCGCGCACCACGAGCAGCGCGCCGGCATCATCGCCGGCATCACCGCCTATGTCGTGTGGGGGCTGCTCACCATCTACTGGAAGCAGCTGCACCGCTTCGACGCGTTCGAGCTGATCGGCTGGCGCATCTCGGCCTCGGCGGTGGTGATGGCGATCGTGCTCACCGCCACCCGCCGGTGGCCGCACCTGCGCGTGGTGCTGCGCGACCGCGCCCTGCTCGCCCGCGTCGCCGCCGCATCGGTGCTGCTCACCGTCAACTGGACGTCGTACGTGTGGGCGGTCGTGCACGGGCATGTGCTGGAGACCGCACTCGGCTACTTCATCGCCCCGCTGGGCACGGTGACCGTCGGCGTGCTCGTGCTGCACGAGCCGCTGCGCCGGGCGCTCAAGATCGCCCTCGTCTTTGCGAGCGCGGCCGTCGTGGTGCTCACCATCTCCTACGGCCGCGTGCCGTGGCTGGCGCTGGCCATCGCCGGCTCGTGGACTGCGTACGGGTACATCAAGAAGGGCGTGCCGCTCACCCCGGTGGAGAGCATGGCTGCCGAGTCGTTCATCCTCGTCGTGCCAGCCGCCGCGCTGGCCATCGCACTCTCCGGCCGGGCGGGCAGCATCCCCAACAGCGCCAGCGGGCGTGAGCTCGCGTTCGCCGTGCTCAGCGGCCTGGCCACCGTCGCGCCGCTGATGCTGTTCGCCTATGCCGCGCAGCGGATGCCGCTGACGATCATCGGCCCGATGCAGTACATCGTGCCCTCGATGAACTTCGTCATCGGCTGGCTGCTCTACGACGAGGCGCTGCCCACGACCCGGCTGATCGGCTTCGCACTGGTGTGGGTGGGCCTGATCGTGCTCACTGCCGACTCCCTGCGCCGCGCCCGCCTCACCCGCACGTAGGCGAGGCCGTGGGGCCGGGTGGGTCGATCGCGCCGGGGCGGCCGGGAGGCCGACAGAGCCGGAGACCTCGCCTCCACGCCGACGACAACCCCAGTTGCCACCCCCCGCAAGCCCAGTTGTCATCCTCTCAGCGAGCACACCGGACCCACCGACGTCAGCGGCCCGGGGCGCGGGCCGGACGCGGAGGTGGCCCGCCCCAGGGGGCGGGCCACCTCCTCAGTTGTTCAGGCTGCGGCGGGCACCTGGCGCCCGCAGGGGTTGCTCAGCTCTCGAACTCGGTGATCAGGTCGCCGATGTTCGTGAACGTCGCGGTGTCGGCGTCGTACTGCAGCACCTGCAGCGACTCGGCCAGGAACGGGTCTTCCTCACCCATCGACTTCAGCACCACACCGTCACGAGCGAGCGACGGGGTGAACGTGAAGTTGCGAGCGGCGTTGATGATCGACGCGCGCGACAGGCCGTCGGGCGACTCCATCGCCTGCTTGATGATCGCGACCGTCACCTCGGCGGTGGCCCACCCGGCGGTGGCCGTGGTGATGATGTCGGCCTTGCCGGCGGCGGTCATGTAGTCCACGTAGTCCTTCACCTGCGGCAGCGCGGCGTTGGCCGGATCGGTGACGTCGAGCAGGTTGCCGGAGGTGTAGATGCCGTCGGCGGCGGGGCCGGCGGCGGCGAGGATCAGCGAGCTGGCGCACGTGTTGGTGATGTAGGTGGCTGGGGCCCAGCCGGCGGTCTGCGCCTTCTTCGAGGCGAGCTCACCGAGGAACGTCACGCAACCGACGCCCAGCGGCACGGCCATGATCACGTCGGGCGCCTTGTCGGCGATGCTGGTGATCTGCGAGGTGGGCGGCGCGTTGTCGCCGGCGGCGATGGTCTGCTCGTCGACGATGGTGAGGTTGTAGTCCGGCGCAAGTTCCTTGAAGGCGTCGGCGTAGACCTGGCCGAACTCGCTGTCCACGTAGAACAGGGCGACGTTGGCACCCTGCGGGTACTGCTCGGCGATCTGCTTGGCGTAGATCTTCGACTCGGTGCCGTAGGGCACCAGCTGGCCGGTGGTCCACGGGTACTCGGCGACCTCGCCCCACGCGGGCGAACCGGTGAGCGCGCTGAGCTGGGGCACGCACTCCTCGTTGAGCGTGTCGCGCACGGCCAGGTTGTTCGGCGAGCCGATGATGCCGGAGAACAGGTTGACGCCGGCGTCGAGCTCCTTGGAGACCGCACCGGGGGTGAGGTCCTTGCTGTACTGGTCGTCCTCCACGGAGGCCTCGATGGTGAGGTCGCCGAGGATGCCCTTCTCGTTGGCGTAGTCCATGTACGCGAGCCAGCCGTCCTTCACGGGGGCGAACGCCTCGTCGGCCGACGACTCACCGGTGAGCGGCATGACCGAGCCGATCTTGATGGTGCCCTCGATGACAGCCTCTGCGGCTGCCGGGTCGATGCAGTCGTCGGTGTTGACCGCCCACCCTTCGGCAGCGGCCTCGGTGGTCTCCGTCGCTTCGGTGGTCTCCGTGGCCTCGGTGGTGTCCGTCGCCTCGGTGGTCTCCGTGGCCTCGGTGTCGGCCGTGGTGTCGGCCGTCGATTCAGCCGGGGCCGTCGTGCTGTCGGACTTGCTGTCGTCGCTGCACGCGGCGATCAGCATCGTGCCGACGGTCAAAGCCGCCAGCAACCGTGCGGACTTGCGCATGGTTCGTCTCCCTCTTGGTTGTCTTACTCCGCGGCTGCGGCCACGGATGTGGGAGGGAGCGTAGTCGTGCCCGCCGGTTTGGGCACGACCCTGACGAGCCGCGCGGACTGCATGTTCCAGAGGCCGGCGATGCCGAAGGGGGCGAAGAACATCAGCAGGATCAGCGCCAACGCGAAGATGCCACCGCCAGGTGCGGTCTTCGACCAGCTGAACAGCGGCCGCAGGATGCCCGGGATGTTGTCCGCGTCGGTCCAGTCACCCGTCTTCTCGGTGATGAACTGGTACACCACCGCACCCAGGATCGGGCCCCACAGCGAGCCGGCGCCGCCGACGACCATGATCACGAGGAACGTGATCGCACCGGCCACCGTCAGCAGCTGGGTGTCGGGGGTGACGGTTCCCGTGCGGATGGCGGACAAGCAGCCCGGCAGCGAGCACATCGCCGCCGACAGGCCGAACACGATGCCCTTGGTGAGCGCGAGGTTCACGCCCATCACCGCCGCGGCGGTGCTGTTGTCGCGGATGGCGACCAGCGAGCGGCCCACCCGGCTCTTCACGATGCCGCGGCAGATCAAGTACACGATGGCGACGATGATCAGGCCGACCCAGAAGTAGAACGGCTTCACGTTCTGGCCGCGCAGGTTGCCCCACGGGTTCCAGCCGAAGATCTCGTACGTCGGGTTGTCCTTCGTGAAGCGGAAGCCGGTCTTGTCCAGCCCCTTGGAGCCACCGGTGAAGCCGGCGACCTTCGGCCACTTGATGAACTGGGGGAACACGAGCCCGAGCGCGAGCGTGACGAGCGCGAGGTACACGCCCTTGATGCGCAGCGCCGGCAGGGAGACGAGCGCGCCCACGACGAACGCGACGACGAACGACGCGGGCAGCGTGAAGAACGGGCTCCAGCCCCAGCGGGTGACCAGGATGGCCGTCGTGTACGTGCCGATGCCGAAGAACGCCGAGTGACCGATCGAGATCTGGCCGGCGTAGCCCAGCAGCAGGTTCAGGGACAGCGCCGCGGCCATGAGCGTGAAGGCCGTGGTGCAGGTCTCGATCAGGCTGTCGCTGCCGCGGGTGGGAATCCAGAGCAGGATCGCGGCGAGCAGCACACCGACGACGATGCGGATCGCCCAGCTGGCTGCGCCGCCGGACTTGATGGTGAACAGCGGCTTCATACCCGCTCCACCTTCGACGTGCCGAACAGGCCGGACGGTTTGACGAGCAGCACGGCGACGATCACGAGGAAGGCCACCCCGACTTTCATCTCCTGCCCCACCCACTCGTCCGCGTAGCCGGCCGCCATGTTCTGGATGACACCGATGGCGAGGCCGCCGAGCACGGCGCCGCCGGGGCTGTCGAAGCCGCCGAGCGTGGCCGCCGCCGAGGCGTAGATGAACACGGTGAACATCAGGCCCAGGTTGACGTTGGTGTTGATGCCGGCGAACACGACACCACCGAGGGCACCGATCGCGGCGGCGAGGCCCCAGCTGGCCATCAGCACGGTGCTGGTGCGGATGCCGATCAGCTTCGAGCTCTCCGCGTTGGACGCGACCGCCCTCATCGCCAGGCCGAGCTTGGTGTAGTTGAACACCAGGAACAGCACCACCGTCAGCACGGCCAGCAGGCCGATCACACCCAGCGACTGGATCTTGATGTCGGCACCGAAGAGGGTGACGAAGTCGTCGGGCTTGTTGGGGAACAGGCTGGGGTACTGCAGCTGCTTGCTGCCGACGGCCGTGTTGGGCAGCTGCTGGCCTCCCCAGATCGCGCCGTCGAGCCAGTTGAGGAACTGGAACAGTCCGATGGTGACGATGAACACCGCGAACGGCGACTTCTTCGCGATCGGCCGCACCAGCACCACCTCCGCCGTGGCGCCGATGACGAAGCCGACGGCCATGCCGAGGAGGACGGCGATGCCGATCGGGATGCCCCACTCGCCGAGCTGGTAGACGACATAGGTGCAGAACAGCGCCATCTCGCCCTGGGCGAAGTTGAGGTGGCCGGTGCCGCGGTAGATGATGACCAGGCCCAGCGCGATCAGGGCGTACACGCTGCCCTCGCTGAGGCCGTCGACGAGTCGTTGCAGGAACAGTTCCATCAGAACCCCAGGTAGGCCTTTCGGATCGCATCGTCAGCACTGAGCTCGGCGGCGCTGCCCGCCGCGACGATGCGGCCGGTCTCCAGCAGGTACACCCGGCTGGCCATGTGCATCGCCAGGTTCGCGTTCTGCTCGACGAGCAGCACGGAGAGCCCCTCTTCACGGTTCAGGCGCTCGATCACCTGGAACAGCTCCTGGGTGATCAGCGGCGCCAGGCCGAGGCTCGGCTCGTCGCACAGCAGCAGCTTGGT
>CAYZFZ010000152.1:0-8524 GCA_964477795.1 uncultured Bifidobacterium sp. | reverse complement strand
GCGGGCGATCGGCAGCGTCATGCCGACGACGCCGCCCTTCGACGCCGAGTACGAGGCCTGGCCGATCTGGCCGTCGAACGCGGCGACCGAGGCGATGTTGACGATCGCGCCGCGCTCGCCGTACTCCAGCGGCTCGGTGGTGCTCATCGCCGTCGCCGCGAGGCGGATGCAGTCGAAGCTGCCGATCAGGTTGATGGCGATGACCTTCTTGAACGCGTCGAGGTTGGCGGCCGACTCGTACTGGCCGTCCTTGCCGACCGTGCGCTGCGCCCAGCCGATACCGGCCGAGTTCACCAGCACGCGCAGCGGGCCCATGCTCTTGGCCATCTCGACCGCATTGACGATGTCGTCGGTCTTGGTGACGTCGACCTTGCAGAACGCGCCGCCGATCTCGGCGGCGAGCTCGTTGCCCTTGTCCTCCTGCAGGTCGGCGACGACGACCTTGGCCCCCTTCGAGGCGAGCAGGCGGGCGGTGGCCGCCCCGATGCCAGAGGCACCACCCGTGACGATTGCGCTGACTCCGTTGATATCCATGCCGCCGACGTTAGGCGGCAACGCCGTGTGGGCTCCAAGTGGAGGCCCACTGCCCGATCGGCGGCGTGGGCGCACTCGCTCAGTCGAACAGACTGGTCTGGCTGGCCGCCGGCGGAGTCGGTGCCGCCGCCGGGGTGGCGGGCGGGGGCGGGTCGAACGGGCCGGCGCTGGCCGCGACCGCGAGCCGGTCGACGAGCTCGTTCATCGGGTCGCCACTGTGCCCCTTCACCCAACGGAACACCGGCTGGCGCTGCTGCACCAACTCGACCAGCGGCATCCAGATGTCGGTGTTGGCCACCGGCTGCTTCTGCGAGTTCTTCCAGCCGTTCGCCTTCCACTTCACCCACCACTTGTCGCGGAAGCAGTGCACCACATAGGTGCTGTCGCTGACGATGGTGAGCTGGCCGGGCAGCGAGCGCAGCGCCTCGAGCACGGCCTGCAGTTCCATGCGCTGATTGGTGGTGTGCGCCGCCCCGCCGCTGCCGCACGGCCGGCCCTCCGGGGCTACCGCCCACGCCCAGCCGCCGCGGCCCGGGTTGCCGGCGCACGCCCCGTCGGTGAAGACGACCGTCATGTCGTGGGCCGTCACGACACGGCCCTCACGACAAGGAGCCTCACGACGCGAGCCCTCACGACAGGGCCGCCTGCACGACGGCCGCGCCCAGGAACTGCTCGGAGATGAGCAGCGACGCGTCGTTCGTCCAGTGCACACCGTCCACCCGCGCCGCCCGGTCGGTGCCGACCGGCTGGGTCTCCAGCCAGGCCGCGAGGTCGATCACACGAACAGCCGGCCGGCTGGCGGCGACGCCGTCGATCACCCGGTGCAGCACCGCGTGGCGCTCCGGCTGCGCCTGCTGATCCGGGCCGGTACCCAGCGAGGGCAGCGGGATCGGGCCTTTCAGCCAGATCACCCGCGGCACCCCGAGGGCGAGCAGGTTGTCGGTGAACGCGCCCAGCGAGTTCTCCATGGCCACCTCGACACGCATGTCGGTGGGTGGGAGCAGCGGCCCGTCCTTCGTCAGCCGCCGATCCTGGATGTCCCAGACGGTGGTGAGCACCACCACCACGTCCGGGTGGAGGTCGGTGACATCCTCGGGGACGATCTCCGTGACGTACGGGCCGCATTCCGCGTCCACATCGCGCTCACCGGTGGTGAGCTCCAGGTAGCCACCGAGCACGAGCCCGCAACCGGGCCCCGCGTTGACGGTCACCTGAGCCAACTGGGGGTGGGCCGCTGCCCAGGCGACGAGGCCGGCACCGGTAGCCTCGGCAGTGGAGTCGCCGACCACCAGGATGCGCACCGGGCGGGCCGGAACGAGCGCCACCGTCGTGGTGGGCTCGGGCACGGTGGTCGCGGCCAGCGAGATCGAGGGCACCGACGACGGGGCCGCGGGCGCCGTGGTGGTGGGCCGCAGCGTGGTCGCGGTAGCGACCGGCACGAGCGGCTCGACGGAGCCGGTGTCGATGGCGGCCACCTCGGCGGCGGCCGCGTCGACGCCGTAGTACTTCGTCGGGGTCGGCACGATGATCACGGCCACCATCGCCGCCACGAGCGTGCCGCCGACGGCCGCCACCAGCGTGCGCCGCGGCGGCATCCAGGTGGCGGTGCGGATCGGGCGCTCGACGAGGTAGTACGACGCGAGCGCGACGGCCAGCGTGATCGCGCACTTGACGGCGAGGGACGCACCGACCGGCAGCGCCCACCCCTTGCGATCGATCAGTACGAACACGGGCCAGTGGTAGAGGTAGACGCCGTAGCTGATCCTTCCCAGGCCGACGAAGGGCGGCAGGCTGAGCAGCCGCCGCACCGGGCCCTGCGCCTGCAGGCCGAGGATCAGCGCTGCGCTCACCGCTGCCACCAGCGGCAGCGCCCCCTGGTAGGCCGGGCCATGGCCGTCGGGGAAGAGCACGCAGGCGACAGCCAGGACGGCCAGGCTGATCGGCGCCAGCGCGCCCACCCTTCCCGGCACCGACCTGCCCTGCAGCCAGCACGCGATCAGCGCACCGGCGAGGATCTCGCAGATGCGCGCCGGCGTCGCCCAGTAGGCCGCGTCGGGCCCCCACACCTGCGCGATGACGGGCGCCGCGATCGCGGACAGGCCGGTGAGCACCGCCACGAGTGCGAACGGCGTGACCCGGCGGCGGCGGGCGAGCGCGAGCAGACCGATGAACGCAACCGGCCACAGCCAGTAGAACTGCTCCTCGATGGCCAGCGACCAGTAGTGGTCGAGGGGCTTCTTGATCCCCGCCTGCGCGGCCGTGAGGTCGGCGTAGCTCTCGCCGGAGGCGAGCTTCACCCAGTTGAAGACCTGGAAGACGGCCCCCATGACGTCGCGCTTGAGGCTCACCACGCCCTCGAACCAGCCGGCCCACGCCATCAGGCAGACGCTCACGATGCAGACCAGGCTGGCCGGCAGCAAGCGGCGGGCGCGGCGGGTGTAGAACGCCGCCGCGTTGACGGTGCCGGTGCGCGCGTGCTCGGTGAGCAGCAGCGACGTGATCAGGTAGCCCGACAGCGTGAAGAACACCGACACGCCCAGATACCCGCCGCTCATCCAGCTGACACCGCCGTGGAACAGCAGCACGGCCGTCACCGCGAGCGCGCGGGTGCCGTCGAGCGCGGGTTGGTACGCGATCGTCTGCCGAGCCATCGCAGCGATGGTAGAGGCTCCGGCCCGCGACTTGTCGGTCTGGCGCCGAGCAGGGTCGGTCAGGCCGCGACGACCGGCAGGCCGGCGTCGATCCAGGCCTGAATGCCCCCCATGTCGTGCACCTGGGTGAAGCCGGCGGCCACCATCGTGGCCGCCGCGATGGCGCTGCGCCGCCCCGACTGGCAGTACACGATGTAGGGCGCGGCCGGGTCGAGCGCGGCGATGTCCGCACTGAACGTGCCGCCCTGCACGTCGAGGTTGATCGCGCCGTCGATGTGCCCGTTGGCGTACTCCGCGGGCGTGCGCACGTCGATGACGGTGAGCGCGTCACCCGCCTCGGCCATCAGCGCCTGGCCCTCCTGCGGGGTGATCTCCTCGGCGGCAGCCACGGGAGGATCGCCGGCGAGGGCCGTCGTCGCCGCTGTGCTCGACGCCGCACTGTCGTCGTCGGAGCAGGCAGACAACGAGAGGGCTGCGACCAGTGCGGCACCTGCGAGCACGGCGGCCGGCCACCGCCTCGCACGACGGAGCGATTCGCTGGCAGAGCCCGAGGACGGCGTGTTCATGCGCCACACTCTACTACCCCAGGGGGTATATCTCCCCAGCGCGCGACGCCAACCCGAGGCGGTCGCGCCCACGGCTGCATGAAAGACTGGCGCGATGATGCGCCGTCGTGCCGCGTTGCTCGCCATGTCCCTCGTCGGGTCGCTGGCGGCCACCACCTTCCACGCTGCGCCGGCGCTGGCTGCGCCTGCCGGCTGCCGCAGCAACTCCAGCGGCATCGTGGAGTTCTGCGACCAGCACATCGACACGGTGGGCTCGCGCGGCGCGATCGGCCTGCTCGGCGACTCGGTGCTCCTCGGTTCCGCCACCGGGATGAGCACGCCCAGCCTGCCCACGATGCTCAGCGGCAACGGGTTCGGCCCGGTGCACCTCTCCACGACGCTGGGCATGATGACGTACAACGGCGCGACGTCCAAGCGCGACGCCTCGGCATTCCACTGGCTCAGCCGCTGGCGCGACGCGGGGTTCATCCCCAAGGTGATCGTGGTCAACCTCGGCGCCAACCACCTCGGCACGTGCACACCGGGGTCGGTGGCCGTCTGCAAGGCGAAGATCGACCAGTTGCTGCACGAGATCTCCCTGTACTTCCCGGATGCCACGGTGTGGTGGGCCAAGGTCGTGCAGCGCACGCTCCCCTACGGCTCGCCCAGCTCCGGCATGCAGGGCTGGAACCTCGCCCTCGACCAGGCGGAGTCGCAGTGGCCGAACCTGCTCGTGTGGGACTGGCCGACGGCACTCGCCAACGCCGACCCGGCGATCGTCACGGATCTCGCCGGCATCCACCCGGTCTCGGGCACGCAGTACGTGAAGCGCAGCTCGCTGATGGCGGAGCACATCACCACGCACATGGGCGGCGCCCGCTACGACGGCCCGCGCACCCCGCTCCCGTCGCCCGCCACTAGCGCCTTGTCCTACACCCCTGCGACGCCCGAGCTCACGATCTACAGCACCCCAGCCAACGGCGCCCGGTTCGCCGCCGGCGAGACGCGCGACATCGACCTCAGCGCTGCGCCCGCCGTGCCCGACGCAGCGCAGGCGCTGGCGCTCACGGTGAGCGCGCAGAACCCGGCGGAGGCCGGGTACCTCGTGGTGTACCGCTGCGGCGACCCGATGCCGCCCACCTCCAACGTGAACTTCGCGACCGGCGCGTTCCGCACGGCACAGGTGCTCACCCGCATCACGGACACGGGCCACGTGTGCGTCTACGCCAGCACCGCCACCGACGTGATCCTGTCGCTGCAGGGCAGCTTCCTCCCCACGGCGGGCCCTACGCTGCACCCGATCAGCCCGGTACGCCCGCTCGACACCCGCCAGACCGGCCGCGCCCAAGACCTGGTGATCGCCGTACCCGGCACGGGCATCGCCGCTGCGAGTGTGACGCTCACCGTCACGCGCGAGTCCGCTGGTGGCACCGCCACCGTCTACGGCTGCGATGCGACGGTGCCCTCCGTCGCCAACCTCAGCTTCGAACCGAACGAGACGATCGCGGGTGCCGCGTTCGTCCCTGTGTCTGCCGCCGGCACCATCTGCGTCCACCTTGCCACCGCCGACACCACATGGGTGGACGTGATCGTCGACATCACCGGCACGTTCCAGCAGGCGGCCGGTGGCCTCGGCTTCGTGCCCGCCTTCGGGACACGCCTGCTCGACACGCGCAACGCGATCGGCGGCTGGATCGGCCGCCACGGCAGCGGGCAGACGCTCGACATCGTGGCCGCGCCGGCCGGCGCGCAGGCGGTCACCGGCACGATCACCATCGTGCGGCCGACGTTCAGCGGCTACCTCACCGCCTTCCCCTGCGGCCAGGCGCTGCCACCCACCTCGTCGGTGAACGCTCGCGCCGGCTTGGCGATGGCCAACTCGGTGACGGTGGGGCTCGATCCGGCGCAGCAGACGGTGTGCATCTTCTCGTACAACAACACGAACACCTTGTTCGACGTGGTCGGCTGGTGGGTGGGAGCATTCTGATGAGGTCTCGTGCAGGGCGGTTCACGTGGGCGCTGGTGCTGCCGGCGCTGGTGGCGGCGGCGATCGGCACGGCCGTGCCGGCGGTGTCGGCCGAGGCGCCGTTGACCGCGGCCGCGGCCGCGGGCGTACCGGCGCGCCCGCCGGCACCCGAGGTGGCGGCGAACCGCAAGGTGTTCATGGTCTCCGACTCGGTCGGCCTGGGCGCGGTCGGCGCGATGCAGCGCGCCTTCCCCGGGTGGGATGTCACGGTCACCGGCAAGCCGGCGCAGTTCGTGGAGCAGCTGATCGATCGGTACGTCAACCCGATGCCGGCGTCGTCGTTCGGTGATTTCGCGATCGTCGCCGGTGGCTACAACTACACCTACTGGGACGTGCCCCGCTTCGACCGTGCCATCGACCGCATGGTCGACTCGCTGCTCGCCAAGGGCGTGAAGCACATCTTCTGGTACACCCTGCGCGAGGTGAAGCCGCAGTACTACAGCGGGTGGAACTCGCTGGCCGGCAACTACAAGCTGCTCTACAGCCTGTACCCGGTGGCCAACTCCCGGCTGCGAGCGGCGCTCGACCGCCATCCCGAGCTGTCCATCATCGACTGGGCGGCCACCACCGATCAGTTCGGGCTCACGTACGACGCCATCCACCTCAACCCCACCGGCGCCGCGCTCTACGCCGGGCTCGCGGCGGGGGCGATCATGAACGCGTCGAGCCGGCCGAAGGCGGGCACCACAACAGAGTTCACCGTCGCCGGCGTCGGGGGCGTGCCGGCCGAAGCCTCGGCGGTGTCGTTGAACATCACGGCCGTCAACCCGCGCACGGCCGGGTATCTCACCGTCTATCCGTGTGGCGTCCTGATGCCGATCGTCAGCAACCTCAACTTCGTGCCGGACCAGACGATCGCGAGCGCATCGGTCGTGCCCATCGGTGCGAACGGCAAGATCTGCGTCTACCAGAGTTCCGACGCGCACGTCCTGGTCGACCTCAACGGTGCGTTCGCTGCCGATTCGGGCTTCATCCCTCTCGTCCCCGGGCGTGCGGTCGACACTCGCAGCGGCGGGCAGCTCCCGGCGAACACACCGCTCGTGGTGCACCTTCCCGCGATCGCCGGCGCGCCCGCCGGCGCGTTCACGGCCGTGCTCAACCTCACCGTCATCGGGGGCGACACCACTGGCGGCGTGCGCCTCTACCCATGCGACGTGGCACCGCCTGCGCAGACAGCCCGCACGATCGGTGCCGGCCTCGCCCAGAACCTCACGATGGTGTCGGCGACGGACGGCAACGGCGACGTGTGCGTGACGCTCACCCAGCCCGGCCACGTGCTCGTCGATCTGTTCGGCGCGTTCCCGCTGTCGGCGTCGTTCCACGCGATCACGCCGCAGCGCCTGCTCGACACGCGCGGCGGCTTCCCCCTGTCGGGTGGCCAGCCGCTCACCCAGCAGATCACCGGCCTCGCCGGCGTCCCCGGCGACCCGCTGCCGACGGGCGCGATCCTCACGCTCACCCTGCTCAACCCGGCCGGGCCCGGTTGGGCCACTGTGTATCCCTGTGCGGGCGGGCAACCGAACACGTCGATGGTGAACGTCGTGTCCAACCACGAGCAGACCAACGCGGTGATCCCCGCGATCGACGGTGCCGGGACGGTGTGCCTCTACAGCAGCACCACCAGCCACGTCCTGCTCGACGTCTCGGGCTGGTCGGGTGCCGCGTTCCTGCCGCTGACTCCCGCTCGCCTGGTCGACACCAGAAACGGCTGACCGCGCCGACCTCCCATCGTTCGGGGGTCGGTGGGGGTGGCGTGGAGGGGGCGCTCCGCGATCCCCCTCCACCATGCGTCGACACGGTCCCCGTGAGACGCAGAGAGGTTGGGCCGGCCGAAGGCCGTCCACATCCTCGACCGACAGGAGAGAGCGAGCGCAGCGAGCGAACGATGGAGGTCGACGCGCGAGCGAAGCGAACGCGTCGAGACGTTACCCGTTGGTAGCGGTGGCAGACTGCCACCCATGATCTTCGACGGATACGTCAACCAACTCCCCGATGCAGACCCCGGCGAAACCCAAGAGTGGCTCGACAGCCTCGATGCTGTCATCGATGTGCACGGCAAGACGCGGGCCCGCTTCCTGCTCAGCAAGCTGCTGGAGAAGGCGCGCGAATCCCAGGTCAGCTTCCCCGCCACCGTCAGCACGCCCTACGTCAACACGATTCCTCGCGAGTCCGAGCCGTGGTTCCCCGGCGACGAGTACATCGAGCGCCGGATCCGCCGGTTCGTTCGCTGGAACGCGGCGGCGATGGTCGTGCGTGCGAACCACCGCGCCGATGGCATCGGCGGCCACCTGGCCACCTTCGCCAGTTCGGCCAGCCTGTACGAGATCGGCTTCAACCACTTCTTCCGCGGCAAGGACGACGGCAACGCCGGCGACCACATCTACTTCCAGGGTCACGCCGCGCCCGGCGTGTACGCCCGCGCGTTCATGGAGCGCCGGCTGGAGGAATCCGATCTCGACCACTTCCGCAGGGAGATCGGCCGCCCGGGCAAGGGCCTGAGCAGCTACCCGCACCCGCGGCTGATGCCCGAGTTCTGGGAGTTCCCCACGGTGTCGACGGGCCTCGGCCCGCTCACCGCGCTGTACCACGCCCGGTTCAACCGCTACCTGCTCAACCGACAGCTCGCCGACACCAGCCAGAGCCGCGTGTGGGCGTTCCTCGGCGACGGCGAGACCGATGAGCCCGAGACCCTCGGTGCGCTGTCGCTCGCCAGCCGCGAGAAGCTCGACAACCTGATCTTCGTGGTCAACTGCAACCTGCAGCGCCTC
>CAYZFZ010000151.1:0-8532 GCA_964477795.1 uncultured Bifidobacterium sp. | reverse complement strand
TACGGCCCGCTGCACGGCGGCGCCAACGAGGCCGTCGTGCGCATGCTCACCGAGATCGGCCACATCGACAACGTGCCGGCGTTCATCGCCGAGGTGAAGAGCGGCAACGGCAGCCGGCTGATGGGCTTCGGCCACCGCGTGTACAAGAACTTCGACCCGCGGGCCACCATCATCAAGCAGGTCGCCTACGAGGTCTTCGAGGTCACCGGCAAGAACCCACTGCTCGACATCGCGCTCAAGCTGGAGGAGACGGCGCTCAGCGACCCGTACTTCGTCGAGCGCAAGCTGTACCCCAACGTCGACTTCTACTCCGGTCTCATCTACCAGGCGCTCGGCTTCCCGGTCGCGATGTTCACCGTGCTGTTCGCCATCCCGCGCACCGTCGGTTGGCTGGCGCACTGGCAGGAGCTGCTCGCCGACAAGGAGCAGAAGATCAGCCGCCCGCGCCAGTGGTACACCGGCGCCGAGACGCGCGAGTACGTGCCGATCAGCAGCCGCTGACGACCGGTGCTCCACGACGTGATCGGCTCCGAACCGGACGGCGTGGACCCTCCTCGGGTTGCGCGCCCGCGCCGACCTCCACCGCCCACCCGCTTCGCCGCGCTCGCCGGTCTCGTCGCCGGCGCGCTCGCCGTCACGGTCGGCATGCTCGCCGCGTCGATCACCGACGTGGTGTCGCCCATCGACGCGGTCGGCAGCGAGGTGATCGATCGCGTGCCGCGCTGGGTGAAGGAGCAGGCGATCCAGTGGTTCGGCACCGACGACAAGGCGGCCCTGCGCATCGGCATCATCTGCATCCTGGCGATCGCGGCCACCGGGCTGGGCGTGCTCGCCGCCCGCCGGGTGTGGCTGGGCGTCGCCGGCATCGGCGTGTTCGGACTCATCGGGGCGCTCGCTGCCGCACACCGGCCGGGCGAGGGCGCGGGTGCCGCGGTGCCATCGATCCTCGGGGCAGTGGTCGGCGGCATCGTGCTGCACCGGCTGCTGCGGCCGCGGCCGATCGAGGTGCCCGGCGAGTCGCGGGTGCCACTCGGCTGGGATCGGCGCCGCTTCCTGATCGCGAGTGGCGCGGCCACCGCCGGCGCCGCCACCGCGGCCGGGCTCGCCAGAGCGTTGGAGAACCGGCGCGTCGACGAGATCCGCAAGGCCACGCGTGAGCCACTTCCCGCGAACGTGCCCGCCGGCGAGGTGCCCGACATCCCGCCGGACGCAGAGCTGTTCGACGAGACGCCGTTCCTCACCCCCAACGGCGAGTTCTACCGCATCGACACCGCCCTCTCGTTCCCCGATGTCGACGTCGACTCATGGCGGGTCGACATCACCGGCAAGGTGGACACGCCGCTGCAGTTCAGCTACGCCGACCTGCTCGCGATGCCACAGGTGGAGCGGGTGATCACGCTGTGCTGCGTGTCGAACGAGGTGGGCGGCGAGTACATCGGCAACGCCGTGTGGCGCGGCGTGCTGCTACGCGACCTGCTCGACCAGGCCGGCGTGCACGACGACGCCGAGCAGGTGTTCAGCACCAGCCTCGACGGCTGGACGTGCGGCTTCCCCACCGCCGCCGCCTTCGACGGCCGCGCCGCGATGATCGCGATCGGGATGAACGGCGACACCCTGCCGCTGGAGCACGGGTACCCGGCCCGGCTGGTGGTGCCCGGGCTCTACGGCTACGTGAGCGCCACCAAGTGGCTACGCAAGATCGAGCTCACGACATGGGCCAAGCAGGGCTACTGGGTGCCGCGTGGCTGGTCGCGCGACGGGCCGATCAAGACCCAGTCGCGCATCGACGTCATCCGCACGCAGTCCGGGGCGGCGGGCAAGCGGATCATCGCCGGGGTGGCGTGGGCGCAGCATCGTGGCATCGACAGGGTCGAGGTGCAGATCGACGACGGCGACTGGCAGCAGGCGACGCTCGCCGCCGACGTCACCGACGACGCCTGGCGCCAGTGGCTGCTGGAGTGGGACCCCGCCCCCGGCACCTACCGGCTACGGGTGCGGGCGACGGACAAGACCGGCGAGACGCAGACGGCCGACACCAGCCCGGTGGCACCCGACGGCGCCACCGGCTACCACACCATTCGCGTGAGAGTGGACTGAACGCGCGTCAGCCGGCCAGCAGCCCCGCTCGCCGCTTGATCTCCATCACCACGTCGGTCTTCGCGTCGGCGTAGTCCTGCACGATCGCCCACTCGCGAGCGGCGAGGGTGCGCTTGGCCGTCTCGTAGAGGTCGCGGTCCTCCGGGTGGGCACGCAGCCAGTCGCGGAAGCCCACCATCTGGCGCACCTCCGGGCAGCCATCGCCGAACACGTGCAGGTTCACGCGCGGCCAATCACGGTTGAGCAGGCGGTGCTCGTACCACTCCGGTTCGCGCAGGGTGAACGTGTACCCGGCACGTTCGAGTGCCGGCACGTAGGCGGCCTCGTCGGCCGGGTCGGGCACGGTGAGCGTGATGTCGATGATCGGCTTCGCTGCGAGCCCGGGCACCGACGTGCTGCCGGTGTGCTCGATGGCGAGCGCGGCCGGACCGAGCGCGCCGGCGATGCGCTGCCGCTCGCGTTCGAACTGGGCCGGCCAGCTGGGATCGGGGTCGCGCAGGGCGACGACACCGGCGAGGTCGCGGCGCAGCACCGTCGCCGCGAGGATGCCGAGCTCGGCGGGCAGCGACGATGCATCGACGGCGGTGAAGCCCCTGGCCCGGCAGTGCCGCTCGATCGCCGACGGGACTCGGTCGGCGGCCAGCAGCAACGTCCGGTAGCCGCGCTCCCTCCCCCAGCCCTCCACGGCCGACAGCAACTCGTCGACGACTCCCTCGGTGTCCGTCTCCGGGCCCGCATCGGCGGCCAGCGAGTCGATCGCGATGGTGTTCGGCTCCACCACCCGCGCCTCCAGCCGCCCCACCTCGCGCCCTCCATGTCGCGCCACCCTCCACATGACACCAGGGTCGTCGCGTGACGTGGACAACTCACCGCGGCCGTTCACGCGTCAATCCTGGACGACGACGACGATCTTGCCCGCGTTCGCGTTCGCCTCCATCAGCGCATGCGCCTCGGCGATGGCGGCGAAGGCGAACCGGCGGTCGATCACCGGGCGCAGGCGCGGCGCAGCCTCGCCCGGCTGGGTGTCGAACATGGGCAGCATCTCGGCAGCGAAGCGGCGGGTGACCGCCACCTTCTCCTCGATCGGCCGCGCTCGCAGCGTGGTGCCGATCCAGTGCGCCCGCTTCGCCATCAGCAGCCCCACGTTCACCGGCACGCTGCCGCCGCCCATCAGACCCACCTGCACGATGGAGCCGCGCTGGGCGACCGCCTGCAGGTTGCGGTCGATCTCCTCGCCGCCGACGACGTCGAGGATGGAGTCGAACCCGGCCGGCACGGCCGCCTTCGCCTCCGCCAGCCAGTCGTTGGGCGAGCGGCCGAACACCAGGTCGGCACCCAGCGAGCGGCACAGGTCGGCCTTGCCCGCCGAGCAGGTGACCGCGATGTGGGCGCCCACCGCCTTCGCGATCTGGATCGCGGCGGTGCCCACACCCGACGCACCGGCGTGCACCAGTGCCCAGCGCCCACTGGTGAGCCCACCCTGCACGACGAGCGCGTCCCACGCGGTGAGGAACACCTCCGGGATCGCGGCGGCGTCGACGAGGTCGAGCGCGGCGGGCACCGCCAGCAGCTGCCGCTCGTGCGTCGCGATCAGCTCCGCGTAGGCACCGCCGGCCTCGATGCCCATCACCCGGTCGCCCGCCCGCCACATCGTCACCCTCGCGCCGACAGCTTCGACGGTGCCGGCGAACTCGAGGCCGGGGATCTCCGGCTGCGTGCGCCGGGGGTCGGGGTACAGCCCCATCCGCTGCAGCAGGTCGGCCCGGTTCAAGGCCGTGGCGGCAACCCGCACCAGCACCTCGTCGGGGCCGGGTACCGGGTCGGCGACCTCCTCGATCGTCAGAACTTCCGGGCCGCCATGGGTGTGGAGAACGACTGCACGCATGGTGGCAGTCTCACATGCCCCGCAGCGCGGCGCACCCCGCCTGCCGATCAGGACAGGACGGTCACCAGGCCGACCGCAGGATCGACGGTGATCAGCGCGCCGTCGGGGATCGCGGTGAGCGCCGATTGCGCACCGATGACGGCGGGAATGCCCATCTCACGGGCGAGCACCGCGGCGTGGCTCATCGGGCCGCCCGCAGCGGTGACCACCGCCCCGGCCAACGACAGCACGAGGTTGTAGGCGGGCGTCGTGCACGTGACGACAAGCGCCTCCCCCGGCTGCAACCGGTCGAGCGCCTCCTCGGGCGACGACGCCACCCGTGCGGTCGTGGTGATCGGCGTGGTGCCGATGCCGACACCGTGCAGGCCGGACCCCGCCTCACCGTCCATTCCCAGGTGGCGTACCACGGCCTGCACCGCGCCCACGACGCGTGCCATCCCTCGCGGCAGCACCTCGAGCGGTGGTACCGGCTCGGCCGGTCCCAGCAGCGCCGGCGCATCGAGCAGGCGCTGCGCCGCGCGGGCATCGGCACGCTGTTGCAGCACTCCCCCGTCGGGCATGCCGTCGAGGTCCGCCGCCGCCAGCTCCGCGGGCAGCAGCTCGATGGCGAGCTGGCGGCGATCGATGCGGCCCCGCGCAGCGAGTCGGTCGCCGATCTCCAACAGGGCGCGGCGCAGCAGTCCCGCCGGCCACTCGGCGGTGACCGGGCCGTTGTCGTCGCGCAGGTCCATCGCCTCGCGCGCCCGGGCGAGCAGCTCGTCGAAGGTGCCGCGGTGCCGCGCCGGGACGGACTCGCGCACGGCGGCGGTGCGGGCGGCAACTTCAGCCGACCGGTCGTGTGCGGCGGCGGACAGGATCGTCGCCAGCACGATGTCCGGGCGCTCGCTGAGCGTGAGCCCATCGAAGTCGTAGCGCGTGAACAGCACCCACTCGCGCTCGCGCAGGTAGCGAGCGAGAGCCTCGGCGACGGCCGGTGAGACGGCGCGCAACTCGTCCAGCGTCGCTGGTTCGGCTCCTGCGGCGGCCACCATCGTGCAGATCTCCACCGCGTCGCGCGTGGGGCCGCTGGTGGACGGCGACGCACCCTCGAGCAGCGACAGCAGATCGTCGGCAGGCACGCCCCATTTCTCGGCGCCGTGCAAGTACAGGCCCAGCGGGCCGAGGTCGTAGCCGTGCAACCAGAAGTGGTGCGTCCAGTTCCGCGTGCAGTTGTCCCAGCACGCGTGCGCATGCTCCATCAGCGCAGCGTCGTCGAGCTCGGTGAGCCGTACCTCCTGCAGCGCCAGGTTGCCGGCCACGATCCGCGCCCTGCCGCCGTGGTGCCAGTCGTGGATCACGTCGTTCCACGGCGCTGTGGCGAGCGCGATGTTGGCCGCGCGTGCACGACGCCGGATCGCGGGGTGCACTCGCATCACCGCCTTCATCAGCCACGCCGGCGGCAAGCGGACAGCCGGCCGATCGGGCGACAGCAGCGGCCGCAGGCGGGTGTACATGTGGCCGTGCACGAACGCCACGGACATCGTTTCGAGCGGGGCGCCCAGCTCTTCGAACACGCGGCGCATGCCTTCCGGCTCGCTGGCCAGCATCAGCTCCTGCACGAGCGGGGTGCTGCCCGGCGGGAGGTGCGAACGATCGAGGGCCCACTGCCCTGGGCCGGGGGCTGCAAACGTGGCGGCCATCGCGCCTCCCTCGTCTGGGACGTGCTGCGACCGTACTACGTCTCACCCGCCCACTCACCCGGCCAGTCAGCAGTGGTAGGCGAAGGCGAGACCGATGATGCCGTCCCAGTTCTCGTCGAGCTCGGGCTCGCGGACGAACCCCATGCGCAGGTACAGCCGCTGCGCCGCCGGCATGCTCTCCAGCGTGTGGATGCGCAGCCGGTGCCGGCCGTCGCGGCGGGCCGTGTCGATGCACCACTGCACCATCGCCTCACCGATGCCCTTGCCCTGCGCTGCCGGGTCGACACCGAAGTAGCGGAAGCTGGCCGCATGCTCGTCGTCGAACTCGGCGTGTGGACTCAACTCGTCGGGCACATAGGTGAGGCAGCCGACCAAACGGCCGTCGTCGAACGCGACCACGACCTGCGCGTCGCCGACCCGGCCGCCGACGTCGCCGATGATCGCGTCGTATTCGTCGTCGCGGGGGTAGCCGGGCAGCGCGAGGTACGCCTGCTGCACCAGCGCGCCGGCGGCTGCGACGTCGTCGCCGTCGGCCAGCAGCCTGACCTCGACCGTCATACCGGCTGCGGCCACGCCGCGCGGAGCTTCTCGGCGCTGAACGACAGCGGCTCGGGCAGGGTGCGCGCCTCCGCGATCGCGGTCATGAAGTTGCCGTCGCCGCTCCAGCGGGGCACGACGTGCACGTGCAGGTGCTCGCTGATGCTGCCACCCGCGGCGCGGCCCATGTTGATGCCGACGTTGACGCCACCTGGGCGGTACGCGGCCCTCACTGCACGCACGGCGTCGGTGACCAACGGCCACAGCTCGGCTGTCTCCTCCGTCGTGAGATCTTCGAGGTTGGCGACCTCACGGTATGGCAGCACCATCAGGTGCCCCGACGTGTAGGGGAACGCGTTGAGGATCGCGAACGTGTGCGCCTGCCGCGCCAGGATGTGCGTCTCGGCATCGGGCAGGCCGCAGGCGAGCAACTGGGTGAACACGCTGCCCTCGGCACCCACCTCGCGCCCGCCGGCGTCGTTCACGTACTGCGAGCGCCAGCCGTTCCAGATCCGGTCGAGTTGTGTCACGCAGCGAAATTACCTGGCACCACCGCGTTCCGGGCAGTAGCGTCGGTGCCGTTCACATCGGGTGCGCCCGTGGCGCGTGAGGTTGAGGGGGTCGCAATGTTCACCACGCCCTCCGTGCTCCGCGCCCCCGCTCGTTCCTAGGCAGCGCCCCTCCCCCGCCATCGGCTGTGCCGGGCGGACGTGTGCACTGCACGACCACCGCACACCGACGCTCAAGGACCCTCTCGTGACCACGCGCACCCGCCGCCGCTTCGACGACGACGACTACACCCCACCCCTGTCCCCATCTCGACTCCCCCACCCCGACGAGCACCGCGTCGAACCCGACGACGACGACCTCGCCGGCGGGCCCGACCTCAGCACGTACCCCGACGCCGCCCACGGGCCCGAACCCCTGCCCGAGTGGGTGATCACCTCGGCCGCGGCCACCGACACCGACCTGGGCGTGATGAAGTCGGGAAAGGAGGCCGACGTCTCCCTGGTGCGCCGCGATCACCAGGGCCGCTCCTCGCTGATGGCCGTCAAGCAGTACCGCGACGCGCAGCACCGCATGTTCCATCGCGATGCCGGCTACCTGGAAGGCCGCCGCGTCCGGCGCAGCCGTGAGACCCGCGCGATGGCGACGCGCACCGCGTTCGGCCGCGAGCTGATCGCCGGCCAGTGGGCGGCGGCCGAGTTCGCCGTGCTCGGCCGGCTGTGGAGCAGCGGTGCCGCCGTGCCCTACCCGGTGCAGCTCGACGGCACGGAGCTGATGATGGAGTTCATCGGCGATGACGACGGCAACGGCAACGGCATCGCCGCACCCCGCCTCGCCCAGCTGCGCCCTGAGCGCCGAGCGGCGCAGGATCTCTACCGCCAGCTGCGTTCGGTGCTGCTGGCCGTCGCCGAGGCCGGCTATGCCCACGGTGACCTGTCGGCGTACAACATCCTCGTGCACGACGGCCGTCTCGTGCTGATCGACCTGCCGCAGGCGGTGGATCTCGTCGGCAACCCGCAGGGCTTCGAGTACCTGCAGCGCGACTGCCGCAACATCTGCACCTGGTTCGAAGCACGCGGCGTGCACGCGGACCCCGACGAGCTGCGCGACGAACTGCTGCGCACGCAGCGCGGTGCGTAGCAGAGGTCAGGTGTTGGCCAGCTCGGCGGCGATCTCCGCGTGCAACCGGCCCACGAACGCGTCGAGGCCGACACCGCGCTCCACATCGCCACCGCGCTGGTTGACACCCAGTGTGGTGGCCGCGACGTCGTCGTCGCCGACGACGAGCACGTAGGGCAGCTTCTCCAGCTTGGCCGTGCGGATGCGCTTGCCGAGCTGGTCGTTGGCGTCGACGACATCGGCACGGAAGCCCTCGGCCTGCAGGCGAGCGGCGACGGCGTCGGCGTACTCCTGGTGGGCGGAGGCCACCGGCAGGACACGTGCCTGCAGCGGTGCCATCCAGGTGGGGAACGCGCCGGCGTAGTGCTCGACGAGCACGCCGAAGAAGCGCTCGATCGACCCGAACAGCGCACGGTGCAGCATGATCGGGCGGTGCCGGGCGGAGTCGGCGCCGACGTACTCCAGCTCGAAGCGGGCGGCCATGTTGAAGTCGTACTGGATCGTGCTCAGCTGCCAGGTGCGGCCGATGGCGTCCTTCACGTCGATGTCGATCTTGGGCCCGTAGAACGCGGCATCGCCCTCCTTGATCTTGTAGGCCAGGCCGTACTTCTCCAGCGCCGCGCGCAGCGCCTCGGTGGCGGCATCCCACGCGTCGTCGTCGCCCACGTACTTGTTCGGATCCTTCGTGGAGAGGTTCGCCGTGAACTC
>CAYZFZ010000150.1:0-8594 GCA_964477795.1 uncultured Bifidobacterium sp. | reverse complement strand
GCGGTCCAACTTCATCGGGGGAACGGAGCGAGCGCAGCGAGCGAGAGACCCCGAAACACCGGGTTAGAACGCGAACGAGGTCAGGGAGCCCAGCCGCCACGCGTGCGAAGGGTCCTGCAGCAGGCTGCCGGGAGCAGCCGTTCGTCGCACCTGCAGGGCCAGGCGCACCGTGCCACCGGCGAGCGGTAGCTCCAACGTCTGCGCGAAGCCGGTAGCGCACCCGTCGGCGATCGCGGCGTACGGATCGTCGGGGTTGCAGAACGCGGTGTTCACCGGCACCAGCGCGGTCAGCAGCGGCTCGCCAATACCGTCGGCACCGTCGGCCTCGCTGGTGAGCGCGACGCGGATGCCGTCGGGGGCGAGGCGGGCCGAGGTGGTGCACGTCGCCCCGCGGCTGCCATCGGCATCGGTGCTCAGCGTCGTCGGCGTGCACAGTGGCGTGCCGCTGGTGGTGGCCCACTCGATCCCGACTGTGGCCGAGGCGTTGTCGTCGAGCAGTACGCTCACGTCGTACGTGGCCGCCCGAGTGCTGCGGACGGTGCTCCCACGCAACGCGAGGGTCACCAGCTCGGTGGACGGGTCGTCGGGTTCGTCGGTGGCGGACAACCGCACGCAGAAGTAGCCCTCCCAGCCCGGGGTGAGCGACGGGTCGAGGAACACGTCACCGTCCACGACGGTGACGGTGCGGACGCGGCCGGCGATCGTGCGCTGCTCGCTGACCACCGTGTAGGCGCTGCCGCTGCTGCGGTCGCGGCCCTGCTGGTTGACGGCCCAACCGGCGCAGTCGGCGCCCTCCACGAACGCGTGCTCGTCGTACACGTGCAGCGCCGCCGGGTCGAGGCCCGAGCCGGCGGGCACGAGCGCGTCGCTGAACAGCGCGTAGTGCACGTGCACCGCCGGGTGCAGCAGGCCGTCGACGAGCCGCTGCTCGCCGCGATCCGCGACCGTGAGACGCTCGGCGAAGACCGGGTCGTCGCCGTCGATGGGGATGTGCAGCGTGACCTCACCGGTGATGTCGGCCCGCCCGGTGGCGCTGATCGCGAGCACGTCGGCTCGCAGCTGGGCGCTGCCGCCGCCGGCATGGGCGCGCACGTCGTCGAGGGGCAGGGTGACGCAGGCGATGATGCGCCGCTGCACTCGATCCTGATCCCACGCCCGCTGCCACTCCGCGTCGTGCGCCGGCAGCGTCACCATCGTCGTCTTCTCCAGCGCGGTGCCGTCGGCCCACGTGCCGGTGAGTGCGAGCGTTGCCGGCTGGTTCACCAGCACCGCCACCGTGGGGCGGGTGGCGGGCGAGAGCAGCGGGTCGGGTACGTCGCCGCCCTCCACCGCGTCGCACAGCCCGGCGTAGCCCTCGGCGCCGGCGACCGGCACCGACACCTGCAGCGGGTCGAGTTGGCGGCCGGTGTCGGTGGGCAGCGCGTCGCGGACGGTCGCCGCGGCACCGGGGCACTCTGTGGTCGACGTGGTGCACGGGTCGACGAACGCTGGCGTCGCGGCGGCCGCGGTCGTCGTGGGGATCGCGTCCTCGCTGGGCGGCAGGGTGCTCTGCGCCGGCGGCAGGGCGGTGAGCCCGTCGATCGCCACCGGCTCGGCGGGCGCAACGGTGGGAGTGGGAGTGGGCTCGGTCAGCTGCGCGCGAGTCGCCGGATCGACGAATGTGGCGCTGCCGCCGGCGACGAGGGGCAGGTCGATGGCGGTAGCGGGCGGCACGTCGAGCAGCCCCACCGGCAGGGTGTCGAGCCCGACGATGGTCGCCGGGTCGACGACGGCCGGGCTGGCGGGTCGCGGCAGCGGCTGCTGCGGCGCGACCGCGTCGAGGTCGGCGGGCAGCGTCGCGCCCACCACCGTCGCGGCCGGGGTGGCCGTGCCCGTGCTGCCCGACGAATCGTCGCGCAGCAACCATCCGGCGCCGCCGCCGATCAGCAGCGCGACGAGCGGGCAGCCGACGATGGCCGCGAGCGGGAGGCGCCGGCTCATCCGCCGCACCCGAAGCTTGCCGGGTCGCGCAGGGAGACGACGGCCGTGCCGGTGCCCACGTTGCCGGCCCCGTCCGAGCCGGCGGCGGTGAGGGTGAGTGGGGTCTCGCCGCCCGCGGGGCCGTTGGCCGGAACCTCCAGGCGGAAGCGGGTGCCGCCGACCGGGACGAGGTTGGCCGTCTGCGGGCCGCTCGGCGCCGACCAGGTGGCGACGATCGAGCGGATGGTCAGCGGCACGGAGGGATCGGCCACGACGATCGTGACCTCCAACGAGGTCTCGCTCGCGCACGGCTCGCGATCGGTCATCACGTAGAGGTACGCACGATCAGTGGTGACGGTGACGGTGGGCGGGGTGACGTCGGCGAGCAGCGTCGTGGTGGTGGAGCTGGTGGTCGACGTCGACGAGCTGGTGGTGGTGTCCAGCCCGATGGTGGTAACGGCGCCGGGCGCGGTGGCCGTCGTCGGCGTGGTGGCGGTCGGGACGGTGGTGGCGGCGGCGACGTCGGCCGCGGCCGCGCACGACAGGTCGGGCAGGTCGCCGGCGTCGGCCCCCGTGGCGACCATCGCCAGTGGCAGCCACACCGGCTGCAGCGGCTGGCCGGGCCGGCGGATCACGGCCCACCGATCGCCGGTGACGCCGAGCAGCCACACCTGGTCGCCCGCGTGCACCTGCCCGAGTGAGGTGGCGCCGGCGACGGCGTCGTCGACCGTGACGTCGCAGCCGAAGAAGTCGGCGGTCGCGACCGCGGTGCCCGTGGCAGCCTCGTCGTCACCCAGTTGCTGCGCGGCGAAGAACCCGCCCCCGCCCGCGGCCAGCGAGGCAACCACGAGCACAAGGCGCGCACCCACACCGCTCATCGCTCGACGCCTTCCGACTGCACCCGTTCAGTGAAGCACCCCGACGCCCCACGGTGCGCGCACCCCCGCGCACCGTGGTGCCGTGCCCCGGTCCGGTCACAGGGGATCGACGTCGGGCGTGGAACCGAGCCGACCAGTTCTTACCGAATTCACGGACTGCTTTCAGGATTCGCACAGGAAGCGACTCATAGCCTCGTGGCCGCACACCGTCGACCGAAGGCGAGAGACCACGATGTTCCCCCAGCTCCCCCGTTTCGAAGCCGTGTCGCGCCGGCGCTTCCTGCAGGGCTCGCTCCTCGTCGGCGCCGTCGCATTGGTGCCCGGTATCGCCTGCTCGGACAGCTCCGACGACGCGAAGACGCTGCAGGCGGGCAGCGCATCGACCACGGCCGCCACCAGCGCGCCGACCACTGGCGAGCCCGCCACCACCGTGACGACCGCCGGCGGCACGACGCCTGCCGACACCGCGGCTGTCGACACGACCACCGCGGCATCGACGGCTCCCTCGGGCGATCCACTGCCCGCTGGGGCGCAGCTCGAGGTGTCGTTCACCTACACCGTCGCCGACGGCGGCGGTCGGGTGCGCAACCCCTACATCGCGGTCTGGATCGAGACCCCGGCGGGCGATCTGGTGCAGACGTTGAGCCTCTGGTACAGCCAGCGTGAGAGCAAGTACGTCAGCCACCTGAAGCGCTGGTACAACGCAGAGTCCTCGCTGCTCGACGCTGGCGGGGTGGACAACACCGACACCATCTCGGGCGCCACCCGAGCTGCCGGCGACTTCCAGCTGCTGTGGGACGGCACCGACGTGACCGGCGCCGCCGTCAGCCAGGGCGACTATGTCGTGTGCATCGAGGCCGCCCGTGAGCACGGGCCGTACAGCCTGACGACCGGCACCGTCACCCTTGGCAGCGAGGCCGTCACCGCTGCGCTGCCGGACGACGGCGAGCTCTTCTCGGCATCGGCAGCCTTCGTTGTCTGACCCGGCCGGCATCGACGTCGACACAGACCTCGACGATCCAGACCTCGACGCGGACGACGAGATGGATGCCGACGCGGACGGCGAGCCTGGCGACCCGACGTCGCCTGCACCTCGTTCCCGCACCTCGACTCCGGGCCGCCGGCGCGCTGCCACCACCAACCGGTGGATGCGCTGGCTGCACGTGTACACCAGCATGATCAGCCTGCTGGTCGTGCTGTTCTTCGGCATCACCGGGCTCACCCTCAACCACCCGTCCTGGACCCTCGGCGACGATGTCGAGCGCACCACCTACACGGGCACCCTGCCCGCCGACCTCGACCCCGCGTCGAACGACTACCTGCTCTCGATCAGCGAGCTGATCCGCGACACGTACGACGTGAGCGGGTCGATCAGCGAGTTCGCCGTCACCGGCAACGACGGGTCGATCAGCTATCGGGCGGCGGGCTACTCGGCCGACCTGTTCTTCCAGGTCGACACCGGCCAGTACCAACTGGTCATCGAGCAGCAGGGATTCGTCGGCGTGATGAACGACCTGCACAAGGGTCGCGACACCACCAGCACCTGGCGGTGGGTGATCGACGCGTCGGCGATCCTGCTCGTCGTCGTCTCGCTCACCGGCCTGGGCATCCAGCTGTTCCAGCGCAAGCGACGCACACGAGCGCTGATCATCGCCGGTCTCGCCACCGTCGCCACCGTCATCCTGCTGTACGCCGGCATCGGCTGATCGCGCGGCGTGGTCCGATTGATCGGGCCGCAGCCCTTGCGAGCCCACCGCGCTCGCGGCGACACTGTCCCACGACGGAACGGACGGACACCCCATGAGCAACGACTTCTGCCCGCAGTGCCACGCCCCGGTGGGGCCCGACCAGTGGATCTGTGGATCCTGCGGCACCAACCTGCCGATCCCCGGCTCGCAGAGCATGGGCGATCCAGCCGCGAGCGAGCCGGCTCCACCGGTCGCACCCAGCCCGTTCGCGCCGCCCACGCTCGCGCCCCCGGTCGCGGCTGCTGGCATGCCGCCGTTGCAGCCACCCGCACCGGTCGGCGAGCCGGTGATCGGCGCCGTCCCCACCGGCCCGCCCCCGCTGGCCGCGCCCGCGGCAGCGATGCCGGGCGCACCCACTGGGTCGAGCACCGTGGTCGCGCCCGGAGATCAGCCAGGCGGCCGCAAGAAGTGGCTGCTGCCGGCGATCGTGGTGGTGGCGTTGCTCGGCGGCGTCGGCGCCTGGCTGGCGCTCCGTGGCGACGACGAGCCCAAGGCCGCCGTTCCAACGGTTCCCGAGATCCCCACCAGTGTGTCGATCGTGCTCACTACGGTCTCGGCGCCCCCCACCACGGTGCCGGCCACCACCGTCCCGGACACCACGGAGGCGCCCACCACCACCGTTGCTGCAACCACCACCGTGGCACCCACCACCACCGTCGCGCCGACCACCACGGAAGCCCCGCCGGCGTGGGTGCCGCCGGTGCCGCCCAACCCGCCGGTCTTCACGGGTCCCGGCGCCCCGTACGCGGTGTCCGAGCCGCTCGCCAGCGGTCTGCCGGGGGCCACCGCCCAGCCGTCGCTGCTGTTCGCCCAGGGGGTGTTCGATCAGCTGGCAGCAAACGACTGGTTCAATGCGCTCTCCCGCTTCCTGTTCCGTGCCCCGGGCGAGGTGGAGACGCCGCTGACACCCGAGCAGCTCCAGGCGGAGTGGCGGGCGTCCGACCGGTTGTCGCTGCTGCTCATCGACGCCACTCTCGATCCCAACGGTGTCGCCTACGACCTGCGCGTGGGCGTGCTCGCCAACATGGAGGACGCGACCACCAGCGTCGCCTGCGGGCACCTCTATGTCGAGATCGCTCCCAACCCGAAGGTCATCCAGCTCGGCACCTTCCCGATCGTCAGCCAGGGTGAGCCGCAGATGCAGCCGGAGGACTTCCTCAACCAGCCGGCGCGCATCGCCGACCTGATCGCCAAGTGCCCCTGACCTCAGCCTGAGCTCGGTTCCAGCGCTGCCCAGCGTTCGTTGCGCCACAGCTGCCCATCGGCGTCCAGCAGCAGGCAGCCCGCACCCGCGGTCGCGTCGGTGAGTTGGAGGCCGTCGGCGATGGGCAGTACCGCGACGGCCGTTGCCAGCGCGTCGGCCGTCGCCGCGTCGGGCGCGACGACGCTGGCGCTGCGCACATGATCGGTCGGCTGCCCGGTGGCCGGGTCGAGCGTGTGGTTGAACGTTCGAGCCCCGATCCGGTACGGCCGGCGCGCCGCACTGCCGGTCGCGAGCCCGGCGTTGGCCACCCGGACGCGTGCCATCGGTGCCACGTTGTCGAATGGCCGGCGCGGATCTTCGATCCCCGCGACTGCCTCGCCGTCGCCGCGGTGCACGAGGTCGCCACCCGCGTTCAGCAGCACCTCGTGGATACCCGGGCACGCCGCCGCGACCGCGGCCGCGCGATCCACGATCCAGCCCTTCGCGATCGCGTGCAGGTCGAGCCGGCCGCACTCGCCGACGCGTTCGACGCGGTCGCCCTCGATCGCGTACGGCAGCCGTGCGATGCCGCCGGCCAACGAGGCGAGCTCCTCGCGCGACGGCACGCGCTGCTCCGCGACCGCCCGCAGCCAACGCTCGCGCAGCACGCCCGCCTGCGGGTTGAACGCACCGCCCGTGCGCTCGTGCCAGAGCGCCGCGAGCGCGAGCACGGCACGCACCTCGGGCCCGGCCGCAGCGTGCTCACCGCGCCGCCAGCGCGACCACTCACTGTCCGGCCGGTAGGCGGAGAGCAGAGCCTCCAGCCGCTCGATCTCGCCGATCGCCGCGTGCTCGGCGGCCCGGGCGCCCACCTCGTCGACGGCCCGCAACCTCAACGTGACACGAGTGCCGAGCAGCGGCTCGTGCACGCTCGCGAACACCTCACCCGTCGGCATCGGCGATCGGTCAGCCGGTGGTGCCGTCGAGCACCTGGAACATCTTGAGGTCGCTGTAGAAGTCGAGCGCGTAGTCGCCGCCTTCGCGGCCGATGCCGCTGATGCCGCAGCCGCCGAAGGGGGCGGTGAGGTCGCGCACGAGGAAGCAGTTGGTCCACACGGTGCCCGCCCGCAGCGCCCGCCCCATCCGCTCGGCGCGCGCCTGCGACGACGTGTACACGATCGCGCTCAGCCCGTAGGCGGTGCTGTTGGCCAGGCGGATCGCGTCGGCCTCGTCGGTGAACGTCTGGAACGTGAGCACCGGCCCGAAGATCTCGCGCTGCACCACCTCGCTGTCGTTCGAGCGTGGCTCGATCAGCGTCGGCTCGTACCACAGCCCGTCGTTCCCGCCGAGCGGCGAGCGCGCCCCGCCACGCAGGATCGTGTCGCCACCTTCCCGCGCCCGCTCCACGAAGCCTTCGACGTTGGCCACGTGGTCGGGGTGGATCATCGGGCTGATCGTGGTGGCCGGGTCGTGCGAGTCGCCGAGCACGTGCTGGCCGGCGAAGCCGTGGAACAGGCGCAGGAACTCGTCGCGCACGCCGGCCTCCACCAGCAGGCGCGTGCCGGCGAGGCACACCTGGCCGCTGTCGTCGTACTGGCCTGCCGCCTTCTTCGCCGCGGCCTCGAGGTCGGCGTCGGCGAACACCACGAAGGGGCCCTTGCCGCCGAGCTCGGCGGTGAACGGCACGATGTTCTTCGCCGCCGCGACGCCGATGTGGCGGGCCGTCTCGGGCGAGCCGGTGAAGCTGATGCGCCGCACCCGCGGGTCGTGCACGAGCGCGGCGCCGACCTCTTCGCCGATGCCCTGCACCACGTTGAACACACCCGCGGGCATGCCGGCCGCGTGGGCGAGGTCGGCGAGCAGGCTGCACGACAGCGGGCTCCACTCGGCGGGCTTGAGCACGACGGTGTTGCCGGCAGCGAGCGCCGGTGCACACTTCCACGTGGACAGCATGAACGGCGCGTTCCACGGAGTGATCACCACCGTCGGCCCGGCGGGCATGCGGATGACGCGGTTGGCCGTGCCGTTCGACGACCAGGTGCGCTCCTCGTACTCGCAGGCAAGGTCGGCATAGGCGCGGAAGTTGCGGGCGCCGCGGGCCAGCACGCGCAGCCGCAGGCTCTCCTCCAGCATCGCCATGTCGAGGCACTCCACCGCGGCGAGCGACGGGACGTGCGCGTCGATCAGGTCGGCCAGCCGGTGCAGCACCTCGGCCCGCCCGGCCGCGCCGAGGGCAGCCCACGCGGGGAACGCGTCGACGGCGGCCTGCACCGCCAGGTGGGCGACCTGCGCGTCGCCGCGCGACACGTCGGCCAGCTTCACCGACCAGTCGAGCGGCGAGCGGTCCTCGAACGTGAACGGCGACGAGATGCGCTCACCGCCGACGTAGTGGTCGGTGCTGACGGGCACCCCGCCCACGTCGACGCGGGTGCCGCCCGTGAAGGGTGTGTCGCCCATGTCAGTAGCCCGGCGCCTTCGGCCGCACCCGCGGCACGGGAAGCGCCTCTCGTGGCGTGGGCTGCGGCCGGCGGGTGCCCCGCGGCGGCCAGTCGCCACCCATCGCCGTGCTCAGCACCTCATCCGTCTCGGTGGGTTGCGAGCCCACCTCGTCGCTCACCGGCACCGGCCCGTCGACGATGTGGTTGGTGAGCGCGCCCAGGCCCTCCACCTCCACGGTCACCACGTCGCCCGGGTACACGGTGCGGCTGATCGCCGGCGTGCCGGTGAGGATCACGTCGCCCGGCACCAGTGTGATCAGGCGGGCGATGTCGGCGACGAGGTAGTGCATGTCCCACGCCATCTCGGCGGTCGTGCTGTCCTGCTTCA
>CAYZFZ010000149.1:0-8605 GCA_964477795.1 uncultured Bifidobacterium sp. | reverse complement strand
CCCAGTTCTGGCAGAAGCGGCAGGCGAGGTTGCAGCCGGCGGTGCCGAAGGAGAGCACCGACGTGCCGGGCAGGAAGTGGTTGAGCGGCTTCTTCTCGATCGGGTCGACGCAGAACCCGCTGGAGCGGCCGTACGTGGTGAGCACGATCTCGCCGCCCTCCCGGGCGCGCACGAAGCACAGGCCCTTCTGCCCCTCGTGCAGCTTGCACTCCCGCGGGCACACATCGCAGCGCACCCGGCCATCGTCGAGGGGCGTCCACCATCGGGTGGGGAAGGTCGCGGGCGGTTCCTTCACGCCTTCAGCGTGCACCCGCGCGGGCGATCCGTCCAGCGCCGTTGGTCACGTCATGCCCGACTCCGGCCGGCCGCAACGGGCCGCCGCAACCCGTCAGCCGGAGTGCTCGAGCACGTTCAGCTGGGCCGCCGCGAGGTCGTAGCGGTCGTCGTCGTCGGCCCACCTGGCCGCGAACGCAGATTCGTCCAGCGCTGTGGCCACCTGGGCCGCGGCGGCCTGTTGCCGCTCGTCGAACGCATCGGCCAGGCCGGCGTTCGGTGCGTTCGCGTCCGCGCCCCGGCGCAGCGCGACGGCGAGGAAACGGTCCTGCAGCACGCCCCAGCGACCCCGCCGCCGGCGCCGCCACCACGCCGCGGCAGCGCGCGCCAGCACCACCACGGCCGCGGCCGCCAGCGCGGTGCCGAGCACGAGTGCGAGGTGGTCGCCGATCGCCTGCACGATCGCCCTCGCCAGTTCACCGCCGACGGTCGAGCGCTCGGCCTCGCCGGCCAGCGGCACGTCCGCCGTCGGGTCGAACGCCACCCAGCCGAAGCTCGGGAAGCGCACCTCCACCCAGGCGTGCGCATCGCGTGCCCGGCTGATCCACACGCCGGCCACGTCGTCGCGCTCGCTGGGCACGTACCCGGTGGCGATGCGGGCGGGAATGCCCACCGAGCGCAGCAGCATCGCGGTGGCCGTCGCGATCTGCTCGCAGAAGCCACGCTGCGACTCGAACAGGAAGTGGTCGACGCTGTCGGTGCCCGCCGGTGGCACCGGCGCATCGAGGTCGTACGCGACATGCTCACGGATCCATGCCTCGATGGCGAGCACCACGTCGTAGGTGGAGTCCGCGCCGGCCGCCAGCGAGCCGGCCAGCGCGCGTGTGCGGTCGGTGAGGCTGTCCGGTGTCGCCAGGTACTTGTCGGGCGAGGCCGTCAGCGAGACGTCGCCATCCGCGCGCAACCCCGCCGCGGTCGCCCGCGAGCGCTGGGAGACGACGGTGTAGGCACTGCCCGCGGGCAGCACGACATCGGCGCGCAGTGCACCGTCAGGGCGTGCCCACAGCTGGGCATCGAGCACCACCTGCTCCGCGCGGCTCGCGGCGAACACGATGTTCGGCATGTCGACCTCGGCGTAGAACGTCTGGATGAAGCGGTTGTCCTTCGCATTCGCGACGTCGCCCTCGGCGAGGTTGATGCGGTGATCGGGCGCGGCGGAGTGACGGCCCGTCCGATCGTCCACGTGCCACACGCGACCGTCGAACTCGGTGAACGTCTGGCCGCGCCAGAAGTCGGGGTAGGGCGCCCGCACGCGCAGGACGATGGCGTCGCTCATCGCGCCGCGCACGGACGTGTCCATCTCGGGGCTGAAGCCCGGGTAGCCGCCCGCACCACCGCCGCTGCGGCTGCTCCCCGGAAGGGCGCCACCCAGCAGCGGCGACCCGTCGGCGGCGACCAGTTGGCCGTCTGCGGCGGTTGGCCGGTAGTCCTCCGCCAGCTCGGCAGCGTCAGCTGCGCGGGGCCTTCCGGCACGGGCACCACCGCCAGCAGGGCGAGGACGGCGACGGCCGCGCCGCCCAGCGCCAGCGGCCGCCGCACGACGGCCAGCCGTGGGCCGCGAACCGGCGTCGCCCCCGCTGCGTGCCGCCGCCGGGGTGCCGTCGTGACGGCGCGGCTGCCCAGCGCGAGGCCGGCGACGGCGACGGCCAGCCAGGCGGCGAGCTGGGCGTCCACACGGATCGCCGCGGCGTAGGCGGTGAGCATCGCCGAGCAGGCCAGCGAGACACGGGCAGCTCGCCGGTCGGTGCACTCGAAGCCCTGCAGCACGACGAGCGTCACCAGCACCTGCGGCAGCAGGAAGCGCAGCGAGCTGGCGACGCTGTTGATCGCGGACACGTCGATGAGCGCGGCGGCGACGCACAGGCTGGCCGCCAGCCCGCCGAGCTGGCGTAGCCATCGGGGCCACCCGCGCCCGACCGTGGTGGAGACGGCGCCCGCCGCGATCGCTGCCACGACCACGCCGATCTCGGCCGGGCCGTAGCCCAGCGGCGCCAGCATCATCACCTGCGGCGTCATGGCTGCCAGGGCGACCAGCCAGCGGGCGCGGGCGGTCACCGGGTCGTCCGGTTCGGGCGAGGCCGGGGTGATCGACCGGCTCCACCATCGGGTGGGCACACCGGCCGCAGGCCTGCAGTCGAAGCGGGCACTCCAATGGCGCACCGCGTCGGCGCCCGCCAGCTCGACGGGGGCGCCACCGTCGACCGCGACCGCGACCCGGGCGCCGGTCGCCAATCCACGCTCGAGGCTCGTGCGTACCCGCGCGGCCTCGCCGTCGGCGTCGCCGGTGGCCGTGCGCGCGTGCACCACCCACCACTCGTCCCGGTCGCGCAGCCGCTGGCGCACGACGAGCTCCCCGCTGCGCATGGTGGAGGGCCAGTGCACGGCGGTCAGCTCGTCGCCGTCGCGCCACTGGCGCACACCGTCCACGTCGTCGCGCCCGGGGGCCGTGCTGGCGATCAGCTCGTCGTGCTCGTCGCCGGTGGTGCGCTGCACCGGCGCAGTCGCGTCGGTCGGCACGGGGGCGACCGCCAGCTCGGCGATCGGCAGCGTTGCCTGCCGCTGCCACCACACCAGCCCCAGCCGTCCGGCGGTGGCGGTGCGCGCCGTCACGGCGTTGTGCACGCCGCGCGCCGGTGCCGTGCCGGCGAGTGCGCTGACCCCCGGCTGCGCCCATCCCTGCGCCACGACGCGCGACCCCACGCGCAGCTCGACGACGGCACGAGCCGGCCCGGCCAGCTCCACCCGCCACTGCAGCTCGCCACCGTCGTCGGCGAGCCCGGCACTGGCCACCGACTCGACGGAGGTCGCCCGGGCGGCGACCCCTCCGCTGAGCACGGCCGCAAGGAAGGCAACGAGCCCCACCGCGAGCAGGATCTCGACAGCGGAGGCGCCGGTCAGCAGCGCGAACGCGACGCCCACCAGCCAGGCGATGGCCAGCGACGAGCCGCCGCGAGCGACGCCGGCCGGGCGGATCAACGCCGGGGCGCGGGCACCGCCGCCACGCACTCCGCCACCACATCCGCTGCGGCCGGTCCCGGCTGGCCGGCCACCAGCAGGCGATGGGGCAGCGTGCTGTGCGCTGCCCGGGCGACGTGGTGCGGTGCGACGAAGTCGCGCCCCTCCATCACGGCGAACGCCCGCGCCAGCGACACCATCGCCACCCCGCCGCGGGTGGATGCGCCGAGCCGTACCCGCGGGTGCGCGCGGGTTGCGTGCAGGATGGCGACGGCGTACGCGGCCACCGGGTCGGCGAGGTGCACGTGCTGCACGGCGGTGCGGCTGTCGAGCAGGTCGCCGGGGCCGGCCACCGCGGCGATGTCGCCCAGCCGCCCGCGGCCGCGGCGACCGGTGAGCACCTCCACCTCCTCCTGCGCGCTCGCCCGGCCGAGGCTGATCGCGGCGGTGAACCGGTCGGTCACGCCCTCGGCCAGCGGATAGGTGCCCGCCATCGTCACCGGGTTCTGGGTGGCGACGACGATGAACGGTGAGGGCAGCGCGTGCGTGGTGCCGTCGACGGTGACATGGCCCTCCTCCATCACCTCCAGCAGCGCCGACTGCGTGCGCGGGTTCGAGCGGTTGAGCTCGTCGAACAGCACGACGTTGGCGAACACCGGGCCTGGGCGAAAGTGCAGCCCGAAGCCATCGGCATTCGGGGCCAGCGAGCCCACCACGTCGGCGGGCAGGAGGTCGGCCGACCCCTGGATGCGGGAGAACGAGCCGCCGAGGGTGGCGGCGATCGACTGCGCGAGCAGCGTCTTGCCCACACCGGGCAGATCCTCCGCGAGCAGGTGGCCACCGGCGAGCACGCAGGCAGTGGCCACCTCGATCTGCTCGTGCCGGCCGGCGAGTACCGATCCGATCGCCCCGGTCATGGCCGCGGCCAGCGACGTCGCGCCATGGGGCGCGGGAGGGCGGTCGGGTGCCAGGGCAGACGTCATGCACTGGGTTCATCGGCCGGCCGGCGCCGTTCCTCAAGCGCTACATGCCAGGCCGCGGTAGTAGGTTCCGTGAGATGCCGACCCAGCGGGGCAGAGTGCGCGGATTCCTGCTCGTCGCGGGCTTGGCGACCGGTCTCGTCGCCTGCGACCGGTCCGGCGCGCACGACGACCAGCCGGTCGTCACCGTGTTCGGCAGCTTCACCGGTCGCGACGCGGATGCGTTCGTGGCGTCGATGCAGCGCTTCGAGGCCGACACGGGGATCGACGTGCGCTACGTCGGCTCCTCGCGCTTCGAGACCGATCTGACGGAGCGGGTGCGCCGCGGCGACGCACCCGACCTCGCGCTGATCCCGCAGCCAGGCCTGCTCCAGTCCCTGGCCGAGGACGGCTTGGCGCTGCCGTACGACGCCGATCTGGCCACCGCGGCTGCCCGCGACGTCGACCCGCGCCTCGTCGAGCTGGCCACCGTCGGCGGGGCGATCTACGCGTCGTGGTACTCGGTCACGCCGAAGAGCCTGGTGTGGTACTCGCCGGCCCAGTTCCGCGCGCGTGGCCTGCAGCCACCGGCGACGTGGGACGAGCTGATCGCACTCACCGACGAGATCGAGGCATCGGGCACCACGCCGTGGTGCCTCGGCGTGCGCGACGGTGGAGCCACCGGCTGGGTGGCCACCGACTGGGTGGAAGACCTCGTGTTGCGCTTCGCCGGGCCCGAGGTCTACGACGGCTGGATCGACCACGACGTCGCGTTCACCGACCCGGCGATTACGGACGCAGTCGAGCGCTTCGGCTCGATCGCCCTGGATCGCGGGCGGGTCAACGGCGGCAACCGGGCGGCGGTGGAGTTCACCATCCAGGAGGCCGCGCAGCAGTTGCTCGGCTCGTCGCCCAAGTGCCTGCTGCACCGCCAGGCGAGCTTCCTCACCGACTTCCTCGATCGCCAGGTGGACGTGTCGCCCGACGGCGACCTGTGGGTGTTCCCGTTCCCGGGCCCAGCCGACGCGGCGCCGACGATGATCGTCGGCGGCACCATGGCGGCGCGCTTCGACGACCGGCCCGAGACCCGGCGCTTGGCTGCCTACCTCACGACCGCCGAGGCCGCCGGCGAGCGGGTGCGGCTGGGCGGCTTCGTCTCCGCGCTCGACACCGTCGAGACGAACGCCTACCCGGCAGCGCTGAACCGCACCGTGGTGCAATGGGCGCGCGACGCGCAGGTGTTGCGCTTCGATGCCTCCGACCTGATGCCGCCGGAGGTGGGCGTCGATGCGTTCTGGACGGCGATGACGGTGTGGCTCAGCGGCGGCCGGTTGAGCACGGCGATGGCAGCGGTGGATGCCGCCTGGCCGCTCGTCCCGACGCCGAGGGAGGGATGACACCGATGGACGCCGAGCCGAGCACGCCGGCCGCCGAGCCCGTCGAGGTTGCGCCACGCGGGCCTCTCGGGCCGCTCCTGTTCCGGCTGGGGATCACCCGCCTGCGACTGTCCGCGGAGCAGCGGCGGGCGATCGAGAGGCCGTTGTACGACCGGGCTCGCCTCGGTGGGCCGGGGACGCGCAACTTCGTGGTGCTCAACGTGCTGTCCAGCACCATCGCCGCGCTCGGCCTGCTGCTCGACAGCGCGCCCGCGGTCATCGGCGCGATGCTGCTGGGGCCGTTCATGTTGCCGTTGCTGGCAATGGCCGGTGCGCTGGTGCAGGGATGGGGGCGGCGGCTCGCTCGCGCCGCGCTGATGACGGTGGTCGGGATCGCCCTGAGCGTGTCGGCCGGGTTCCTGGTCGGCTGGATCGTCGGTGCCCGCCTCGACGACGGCGACCTGCCCTCGCAGCTGGGTGCCCTCACCCAGCCGGGTGTGCTCGACCTCGCGATCGCGCTCGCCGCCGGGCTCGCCGCCGGCTACGCGACGCTGCGCACCGAGGCCGGCGGGGCGCTCTCGGGCGTGGCGGTCTCGGTGACCATCGAGCCACCGCTCGCGGCGACCGGCCTCTTCCTGGCTGCCGGCAACCATCCGGCGATGCGCCAGGCGCTTCTCGCGATGGCCACGAACTTCGGTGCGCTCGTCGTCGGTGCCACGATTGCGATGGCGTGGTGGGGTTTCGCCGACCGCGACACCCGGCTGCCGCTGGGCAGCAGGCGTGTGCGCCTCGGCGTGGTGGTGTGGGTGCTCGTGCTCGCCGCGGTGACGGTGCCGCTCACCGTCTACTCGCGGCGCGTCGTCGACGACCAGCGCTACGAGGAGCTGGTCGTCGACACCGTGCGCACCTGGGACCCGTCGGTGCACGTGGCCTCGGTGGACGCGACGGTGCGCGACGGGGTGGCCCAGGTGGAGCTGTCGCTCACCGGCCCGCGCACGCCCGAGCCCGCGTGGCGGCTGGCGGAGCTGCTGTCCGCAGAGCGGGGCATCAAGGTGACGGTGGACCTCACGTTCGTGCTCGCGACCGAAGACCACGCGGTCGCGAACCCGTAGCGGCGCCGGCCGGCTCGCGGGTGCTACTGGATGCGCTGCTTGTCGGGGGCGATGCGGTAGATGATGCGGGCGTCGGTGGCACCGAACGCGTACGGGCCGCCGGTGTACTTCTGGCTCAGCGCGTTGATGTGGTCGGCGGCCTCCTGACCGGTGGCGGTGCCGACGACGGTGCCGCGCACCTCGGCGTAGTGGTACGGGTTGGCCGCATCCCAGATGGCGACGGTGACGCGGGCGTCGTTGTCCATCGCGGTGGCCTTGGCGCGGCCGAGCTCGGTGTTGATGAGCACGTGCTCGTCGTCGGCGTCGACCCACATGACGTGGGTCATCGGGTGGCCCGACTTGGGGATGACGGTGAGCGCGGCGAAGTTCTTGCCTTTGGCGAGGTCGCGGATGTCGGTGTTCAGCATGCCGCCGAGGCTATGGGGGTTCGTTGCGTCAGGCAACTGTTGCGGCACGAAGAACGCTGACCATCTCCAGCGCGGCGAGCGCGGCATCGGCACCCTTGTTGCCCGCTTTGCTGCCGGCGCGCTCGAGCGCCTGGTCCATCGTGTCGACGGTGATGATCCCGTTCGTCACCACCAGCCCGGAGTCATGAGCGACCCTGGCGAGCCCGGCGGCGCTCTGACTGGCGATCACCTCGAAGTGGTAGGTGGCGCCGCGCATGACGGCGCCGAGGCCGACGATCGCGTCGTAACGGCCGGTCTCGGCGAGCGCGCCGGCCGCCATCGGGATCTCCCATGCGCCGGGCACCCACACGGTGTCGATCGCGTCCGGGTCGGTGCCGTGGCGGGTGAGCGCGTCGCGGGCGCCGGCCTCCAGGCGGCCGACGATCAGGTCGTTGAAGCGGCTGCAGACGAGCGCGAACCGCATGCCGGTTCCGTCGAGCCGGCCGTGGAAGGTGGTCATACGAGTACTCCGTTGGTGGAAAGGGTGTGGGCGGCGCGGTGGGCGATGAGGTCGGCGATCGAGACCAGCGGAAGGCCGTGGGTGCGGGCGAAGACCTGCAGTTCGGGAAGGCGGGCCATCGTGCCGTCGTCGAGGACGATCTCGCTGAGCACGCCGGCGGGGTGCAGTCCGGCGAGGCGGGCCAGGTCGACCGCCGCCTCGGTGTGCCCGGGCCGTTCCAGCACCCCGCCCGGGCGGGCCCGCAGCGGGAAGATGTGGCCGGGCCGGTGCAGCTCGCCTGGCCGGGTGCGCGGGTCGGCGAGCGCCCTCAGCGTGGCCGCCCGGTCGGCAGCGGAGATGCCGGTGGTGGTGCCCTCGGCGAGGTCGACCGTGACCGTGAACGCGGTGCGGAACTGGTCGGCGTTCTCGGCCGGCGGCACCATCAGCGGCAGCTCGAGCGCGTCGCAGCGGTCGCCCGGCAGCGCCGCGCAGATCACGCCCGACGTGTGGCGCACGAAGAACGCGATCGCCTCCGGCGTGGCCGCCTGCGCCGCCATGATGAGGTCGCCCTCGTTCTCGCGGTCCTCGTCGTCGGCCACCACGACGATGCCGCCGGCGGCGATGCGCTCGATCGCCATCTGGATGTCGTCGAACACGCTCATGACGACACGTGCCCGGCGAGCAGCCGCTCCACGTACTTGGCGAGCACGTCGACCTCGATGTTCACCAGATCACCCGGTCGCTTGCCGCCGAGGTTCGTCACCTCCGCCGTGTGCGGGATGATCGCCACCGTGAACGTGTCGGCGGTGGGTGCCACCACCGTCAGGCTGACGCCGTCGACGGTGATCGAACCCTTCTCCACCACGTAGCGCATCAGTTCCGCCGGGATGCGCACGCGCAGGTCGGGCACGGGTTGCAGCACCTCGCCGACGCCGTCGACGTGGCCCTGCACGAGGTGGCCGCCCAGCCGGTCGGCCAGGCGCAC
>CAYZFZ010000148.1:0-8610 GCA_964477795.1 uncultured Bifidobacterium sp. | reverse complement strand
AGCAGTGCCTCGACGACGGCTTTGCCAAGTGCGGCGACGCCACCAAGCGCGACCGCTTCGAGGTGGCCAGCACCGTCTACATCATCCCAGGCGACGACGCGGAGCAGTGCGCCGACTTCGTGCGTCCCTTCCTCGCCCTCTACGCGGGTGGCATGGGAGCGCGGGGCGCGAACTTCCACTTCGAGGTGTTCGCCCGCATGGGCTACGAGGACGTCGCGCTGAAGGTGCAGGAGCTGTACCTGCAGGGCAAGAAGCAGGAGGCCGCAGCCGCCATCCCGCTGGCGATGGTGGAGGACGTCGCGCTGGTCGGCCCGCCCGACAAGATCCGCGCCGAGCTGGAGCAGTGGAAGGAGACGTGCATCACCACCTTCCTGGTCAGCGGCCCTGCGCAGGTGCTGCCGGTCTACGCCGACCTCATCCTCGGGTGACGCGCACCGGGGTGCGGGTCACCGCCGCGCTGGCGATCACACTCGCCGCCTGCTCGTCCGGCGCGGCGACCTCGCCGGCCACCACCGACCCCTCGACCAGCGCGGCCTCGAACCCGGCGACCACGTCCGAATCCACATCCACCACCACGACGGCACCGACCACGACCACGACGGCGCCGACCACGACGGCACCGACCACGACGGCACCGACCACGACCACCACCTCGACCACCACGGCCACCGGGCCGGCAGCCGAGGGCGACCCGTCGTACGCGGACATCCCGATCGGCGTGTGCGACACGATCACCGACGGCGCGATCGGCTACCGCAACGACACGGGCACGCTCGCCAACGCGTACGAGCAGATCGGCACCAGCTTCCAGGGGCGGCCGATCTGGGCCGAGCACTGGGGCCCGATCGACGGGCAGCAGGTGCTCGTGCTCGGCCAGGTGCACGGCGACGAGTGCGCACCGGCATGGTTCGTGCGCGCCATCCGCGAGCAGCCACCGGCGACGTTCGGCATCTGGCTGGTACCGACGATCAACCCCGACGGCCTCGCCGCCGGCACCCGCCGCACCGCCCAGGACATCGACCCGAACCGCGACGGGTTCCGCCTGGAGACGCCCGAGGCGCGCGCGGTGATGGAGGCCACACAGCGCTTCCAACCGATGCTCACGATCCACACCCACTCGCCGTACCAGTGGATCGGCTCGCACAACGGCGGCATCGCGACGAAGGTGGCCAACGCGATGATGACTGCCGTCGGCTGGCCGGGCACCTACAACGCGGGGCGCATCACCACCGGCGACAAGGCCTACCTGTGGCAGGGGCAGGAGCGGGTGATCGCCGGCCACCCGTCGGTCTTGATCGAGCTGCCCGCGGTCACCGAGGCGGAGTCGCCGAACCCACCGGACCTGTCGCAGAAGGACGTCGCGTCCGTGGACGTGGTCGAGAACCTCGCCGTCGTGCTGCGCGACACGCTCTACAGCCAGATGAGCTGAGGCGAACGCTGACCGCTGTCAGATGAGTCACCTTGCGGTGATTCATCAAATCCGCCTACGGTCACCACCGGGTGCGCGCCGGGTACGCGCAGTCGGATCGGGAGACAACCTCATGAAGCGGTTCGGGTTCTCGGCACTTGCTGTCGCGCTGGTCACGTCCGGAGTCGCCACGTTTGCGCCGGTCGTCGCCGGCGCCGCGCCGGCGCCGGCAGCGGTCTACGACTCGATCGGCGCGACCGTTCCGAGCAATGTGTCCAGTGTCGGTTTCGAGGCAACCGCGACGAAGGAGTTCGGCGACCTCGTGCAATTGGCGCCGGGCGCGCGGCAACTGACCAGCGTCGATCTCCTGCTGTCCAGCTGGGGTTGTCAGTTCGGTGGGTGGAACGCGCTGTGCACCACGACCCCGGGCGCGTCGTTCACCCACAGCCTGACGCTCAACATCTACCGCTCGACCCCGGGCGTCGGCACCGGCGTCGGCGCGCTGGTCGCCACCAAGACACAGACCTTCACGATCCCCTACCGACCCTCATCCGACCTGTTCCACTGCACCAGCGGTCAGCAGTGGTGGGACGGCGCGAACTGCAAGTCCGGCCTGGCCGTGCCGGTCACCTTCACGTTCGCCAACGAGATCGTGCCGACCGACCTGATCTGGACGGTCACGTACAACACCACGCACGCCGGGTACAGCCCGATCGGTGAGTCCGCTCCCTGCTACACGTCGGCCGGCGGCTGCGGCTACGACTCACTCAACATCGGCGCCCAGAACATCACGCCGAATCCCGTCTCGGGCACCGACCTCGATGCCGACTCGGTGCTGTGGAACACCACCTACGCGGCGAACTACACCGACGGCGGCACCGGTGGCGTCGGCGTCAACCGATTCGACACCAACTGGACGGGCTACCGCCCGACGGCTCGCATCAACACCGTCGCCACCTCGGAGGCCGAGACCACGCAGGTCGTGAAGGCCGTCGACACCACCTGGGTGTTCGCCGCCGAGGGCGCCGCCGGCAGCACCGGCGCGTACGTCGCCGGCCCCGGCACTGCACCGTTGGGTACCGGCAGCGCCGAGTTCACGGTCAACGCAACCAACCAGTCCGAGATCCTGGCCAAGTCCATGCTGGGTGGCACCAAGCTGACCGACATCACCGAGTTCGCCTACTCCAGCCACCAGCCGTCCGGCTCGGTCACGGCGGCGCTGCAGTTCAACGTCAGCTTCGACAACGCCGCTGCCAACGCGCCGTACCAGGGGCGCCTCGTCTACGAGCCGACCTACACCGTGGGCACGCTGCCCGCAGGGTGGCAGCGTTGGGACACGCTGGCCGGGAAATGGTGGGCAACCAACTTCGGTGGCGCATCCGGTGGTTTGTGCGTGCAGGCGTCGCCGTGCACATGGTCCCAGATCCTGACGCTGTGGCCGAACGCCCGCATCAACCCCAACCCCGCCTACGCCGCCGTGCTGTTCAAGCTCGGCGCCGGCCCTGCATCCTTCACCGCCAACGTCGACCACCTGACCATCGGTGTGGACGACGGTGCGGGCAACATCACGGTCACCAACTACGACTTCGAGCCCACACCGCAGTGCACGACCGAGTGCTACGTGGACGCCAATGACGGCAACGACCTGAACGGCGGCACCGGCCCGACGGACGCGAAGAAGACGATCAACGCCGGCATCGCCGCCGTCGCCGGCGGCGGCACGGTCCACGTTGCCGACGGCACGTACAACGAGGACGTCTCGGTGAACAAGAGCATCACGCTCATCGGTGCCGGCGCCGACCAGTCGACCATCGTCGGGCCGATCGGCGGGCCCGGTTCGACCGTCACCATCGCCGCCAGCAACGTCGTGGTCGAGGGCTTCACCATCACCCGCGACGGCAACAACGCGACGGACTGGAGCAACCCCAACCTCAACACGGCGGGCGTGGCCATCCAGGGCCAGTCCATCACCAACACGCAGATCCGCAAGAACACGCTCACCGGGTTGCGCACCGGCATCGACATCAACAACAGCAACGGCAACAAGGTCACCGACAACGTCATCGACTTCAACCGTACGGGTGCGATCTTCCGCAACCAGACCGACGACACGACCTTCACCGGCAACTTCGTCACCAACAACTACGCCGTCGGCATTGTCTTCCTCGACGCCAGTGGTGGGACGAACGTCCCCGTGCAGACGGCGACCGGCTCGGAGTTCAGCGGCAACAACATCTCTGGCAACTGGTACGGCGGTGTGGTCGACCGCCAGTCGGGTGGCTCGTTGCCGGCGCCCGGCTCCAACGTCAAGGACTTCAGCGGCAACTGGTGGGGCACCAACTCGCCGGTCGTCACCACCGCGAACTCGGCGGAGCCCGCCTACGCCGGCCAGATTCCCGTGTTGTTCGGCGGCACGGCTGTTCCGCCAGGAGGTCAGCCGGACATCGCCGGCCCCGCGTCTGCGAACGTCGACTTCACGCCCCGCCTGGACGTCGGCACCGACCTGTCGGCGAACGTGGGCTTCCAGGGTTCGAGTGCATCGCTCACCCTCACCGCCGCGGGCGCGCAGACCGGCAGCACGTCGCGTGTGCAGGAGGGCGTCACCGACGTCATCGCCGGCGGCACCGTGCACGTGACTTCCGGCGACTACCCGGTTGCCTCGGCCGTCAACCTGAACAAGGCGGTCTCGCTGCTCGGCCCCAACACCGGCATCTCGCCGAACGATCCGACCACTCCGCTCGACCCCAACCCGGCTCGCGGGGCGGAAGCGGTGCTGCACGCAACGGCAGCGAACGTGGTCCTGCAGGTGGCATCCGCCGACGTCACGATCGATGGCTTCACGTTCACCGATCCCGGCACGACGGGCACGTCGAACCTCGCGCTCATCGGCGGCCAGGGCAACGACGTGCAGGTGACCAACAACCTGTTCGACGGCATCACCGGCATCGCGCTCTACCTCAACGGCAGCGTCACCACCGATGGCGCCATCGTCGACGACAACCGCGTCGCCAACCCGGACCGCGCCGCCGGTTGCGGCGCGGCGGCGTTGGCCAACAGTGCCTGCGGTCGCCAGCTGTTCAACCTGTGGCAGGTCGACCACGCGTCGTTCCAGGACAACGTCGTGTTCGCGCCCACCGGCAACGGCGACCGCACGCGGGTGCTGCAGGTCTCGTTCCCGAACGCACCGTCCGCCCAGTCGGACTCGCCTGCCGCCAACTTCCTCATCGACGGCAACACCATCCGCAACGCCTGCACGTTCACCTGCTTCTCCGTCGCGATTGCGGCCACGAACGTCGAGATCACCAACAACGACGTCGAGGTCGACACCGGCAACATCGTGCAGTTGCGCACCGAATGGAACAGCGGCCGAGTGCTGATCGATCACAACTCGTTCGTCGACCCCAACGACTACGCCATCACGCTGGACGCTCCACCGGCGATGGTGACCACCGACTTCTCCCAGCTGACGATCACCCGCAACTCGATCGTCGGCGGTGGCGTGCGCAACCTCCGCGCGGAGACAGCGACGGCTCAGTGCAACTGGTGGGGTCAGGCGGGAGGTGCCCTTCCGGCTCAGAACTCGGGCGCGGTGGATGCCACGAATGCGCTCATCGCGAGCAACCTCGACGGCCCCTGCAACTCGCCGACGTCGGTCACCGGCGTCGCCGGCAACTCGCGGGTCACCGTCTCGTGGGTCGCGCCCACTCCCGACGGCACGACGATCACGGGGTACATCGTCACGGCCTCGCCGGGCGGTGCCACCTGCACCACCTCCGGTGCCACGTCCTGCACCGTCCTCGGCCTGACCAACGGCACGCCGTACACGTTCACGGTGGTCGGCACCACCACTGACGGCAACAGCCCGCCGTCGGCACCGAGCGCACCGGTGACGCCACTGGCTCCCCCGGTCATCACTCCCGACTTCAACCCGGTCAACCCAGACCGCGTCGTGGACACCCGCGTGGGTGCCCCGAACGGGTTGCGAGTGGTGCCGAAGGCCAAGGTCGGCCCGAGCAACATCCTCGAGGTCAAGGTGTCCGACCTGCCCGGCGGTCTCACACCCGCCAGCGGCATCGGCGCGGTCTCGCTCAACGTCACCGTGACCGACGCGACCGCAGCCGGCTTCCTCACGGTCTACAGCTGCGGCACGCGCAACACGGTGTCCAACCTCAACTTCGCGGCCGGCTCGACCGTGCCCAACGCGGTGATCACGCCGATCTCCGCCACCGGCACGATCTGCATCTACTCCAGCTCGCCGGTCAACGTGCTCGTCGACATCAACGGCTGGTTCAAGGGGCCGGGCGGCTTCACCTCGGTCAACCCGGATCGTGTCGTGGATACCCGCGTGGGTGCGCCGAACGGGTTGCGAGTGGTGCCGAAGGCCAAGGTGGGCCCGAGCAACATCCTCGAGGTCAAGGTGTCCGACCTGCCCGGCGGCCTCACACCCGCCAGCGGCATCCGCGCCGTCTCACTCAACGTCACCGCCACGGATGCCTCGGCTGCGGGCTTCCTGACGGTCTACGGCTGCGGCACCCGCAACACGGTGTCCAACCTCAACTACACGGCCGGCTCGACCGTGCCGAACACGGTGATCACGCCGATCTCCGCCACGGGCACGATCTGCATCTACTCCAGCACACCGGTCAACGTCCTCGTCGACATCAACGGCTGGTTCGCCGATCCCAGCGACCTGACCTCCGTCAACCCGGATCGCGTCGTCGACACCCGCGTCGGTGCGCCGAACGGGTTGCGAGTGGTGCCGAAGGCCAAGGTCGGCCCGAGCAACATCCTCGAGGTCAAGGTCTCCGACCTGCCCGGCGGCCTCACCCCCGCCGGCGGCATCAGCGCCGTGTCGCTCAACGTGACGGCACTCGATGCCACGACAGCGGGCTTCGTCACCGTGTACAGCTGCGGCACCCGCAACACGGTGTCCAACCTCAACTACACGGCCGGCGGCGTATCGGCCAACGCGGTCCTCACGCCCATCTCGGCCACCGGCACCATCTGCATCTACTCCAGCTCGCCGGCCGACATCCTGATCGACCTCAACGGCTGGTTCGCCGCAGCACCGGTCTGAGCCTGCTCGCCGGACGGCTACGACTTGTGTCGTAGCCGTTCGACGTAGGCGAGCGCGCTGGCGCGGCCCTCCTCGTCGCGTAGGCCGGCGTAGAGGCCGTCGGCGTCGGACCAGCTGCGACCCGTGCCGACCATGCTCTCGGTGACGGCGTTGACGTGCGCCTTGGTCTCCAGCAGCGCCAGCTTCGGCTTCGCCAGCAGCTGCAGCACGAGTGCCTCCACCTCGCCGTCGAGCTCCGCCGCGGGCACCACCCGGTTGAGGAAGCCGGCAGCCCTGGCCTCCGCCGCATCGAACGGCCGGCACGTCATCACCAGCTCCTTGGTGAGCGCCGGCCCGATCTCGCGCACGAGACGCGGGATGCCGCCCCAGGCGAGGGGGATGCCCAAGTCGACCTCGGGGATGGAGAAGCGGGCGGTGTCGGCAGCGACGCGCAGGTCGCAGCCGGCGGCGACGACGAGCCCGCCGCCCACGCACCAGCCCTGAATGCGGGCGACGGTGACCGCTCTCATCTCGTCGAGCGCGCGGGCCATGCGCCAGCCGACCTGGCGATCCTCCATCGGTGCCGCCGTGGAGAACGCGGAGAGGTCGGCACCGGCGGAGAAGGACCGACCGGCACCGCTGACGACGACGACCTTCAGGTCGTGGTGCTCGTCGAACCAGCGCGCCGCGAGCTCGATCTCGTGCAGCGTGTGGCTGCTCAGCGGGTTGAGCTTGTCGGGTCGGTTCAGCGTCAGCTCGCCGCGCGCCCCGTCGGCGCGGGCGATGATCGTGTCGAACTCGGCGGTGTCCATGGCCGTCCTTCCGTCGCGGGCTGCACCCAGTGTGACACCGGCCACTCCGTCACCGGCGAACCCGCCGGCGTATTCTTGACCGACCGGTCAAGATGTCGACGAGCACCACCGCACCCTTCCACCACGGCCACACCCCTGGTAGCGCACGCGCCGCCCTCGCCTACCCGGACTTCCGCCGGATGTGGACGGCGTCGTTCTCCTCCAACATCGGCACCTGGATGCAGAACGTGGTGCTGCCCGTGTACGTGCTCGACCGCACGAACAGCGCGTCGGCGGTCGGCATCATGGTGTTCGCCCAGCTCGGCCCGCTGCTGTTCCTGTCCATCCCCGCCGGCGTGATCGCCGACCGCTTCGACCGACGCAAGTGGCTGATCGCGATGCAGTTGCTGCAGCTCACCTTCTCCGCCCTGCTCGCACCGCTCGCAGCCGCCGATGCGCCGATCTGGTCGATCTTCCTCGTCGCGCTCGGCGTCGGGATGGGCAACGCGCTCAACGCGCCGGCCTGGTCGGCGATGCTGCCCACACTCGTCAGCCGGGAGGACATCCCCGGTTCGGTGGCGCTCAACTCGGCGATGATCAACGGCTCACGGGTGGTCGGCCCCATCATCGTCGCCGTGCTGCGCTCGTCGGGCGTGTCCATCGCACAGATCTTCGTCCTCAACGCGCTCACCTATCTGTTCGTGGTGGGGGCGCTGCTGCGCACCAAGGTGCCCGAGCCGGTGCCAGTGACACACGCCGCCGGGTGGCGGCAACTCACCGCCGGCGTGGGCATCGCGCGCCGCAACCCGTCGGTGTGGCGGCTGCTCGTCACCCTGTTCACGTTCTCGCTGTTCTCGCTGCCCTATGTCGGCCTGTTCGCGGCCGTGGTGCGGCTCAACTTCGGTGTCGACAAGCACTCGCGCACGTACGAGTGGCTGTACGCGACGTGGGGCTTCGGTGCCTGCTTCGGCGGCCTCGCGATCGGCACGGTCTTCGTCGCCTGGGACAAGCGCTCGCTGATCCGCTACGGCTTCGTCGCCTTCGCGCTCGCGCTCGGCGCGTTCGCCGTCGTGCGCGAACCGGTCGGAGCGTTCGTCGTCGCGCCCATCCTCGGCTTCGCCTACTTCGCCACCACGACTTCGATGAACACGGTGCTGCAGAGCCGCCTGGAAGACCACGAGCGCGGGCGCGTGATGAGCCTGTGGTTCATGGCCTTCGGCGGCACCGTGCCCCTGGGCAACCTCGTGTTCGCACCGGTGATCGACGCCATCGGCGCCCGCTGGGTTCTGCTCGGAGGCGCACTGTGGGCGCTGTTCCTGGGCTGGTGGTGCGACATCGCACGCGTGGATCGGTCA
>CAYZFZ010000147.1:8441-8710 GCA_964477795.1 uncultured Bifidobacterium sp. | reverse complement strand
CGGAGGTGCAGATCGGCCAGGTCTACGTCGACCGGTGCGTCGAGCTGCTCGGCGCCGGGCAGCTGTCGGCCGAGCAGGCGGCGGCCGCCAAGTTCTGGACCACGGAGCTGCAGAACAAGGTGGTCGACCGCTGCCTGCAACTCCACGGCGGCTACGGCTACATGCTGGAGTACCCCATCGCCCGCGCGTGGGCCGACAGCCGCATCCAGACCATCTACGGCGGCACCAGCGAGATCATGCGCGAGATCGTCGGCCGCGCCATCACCGGT
>CAYZFZ010000147.1:0-8431 GCA_964477795.1 uncultured Bifidobacterium sp. | reverse complement strand
CCGCGACCTCTCGCTCGCGTTGGGCGCACGACACATCCTCGAAGGCGTCGACCTCGCCGTCGACCCCGGCCAGCGCATCGGCCTCGTCGGCCCCAACGGCGTCGGCAAGTCGACGCTGCTGCGCATCGCCGCCGGCCAGCAGCAGCCCGACCGCGGCGTGGTCACCTTGGCGCCCGCCAACGGCAACGTCGGCTACCTGCCCCAGGAGCCGGAACGCGCCGACGAGACGGTGCGCGAGCACCTCGAGCGGCGCACCGGCGTGGCGGCCGCATCGGCGGCGCTGGATGCGACCACCGCGGCGATGGCGGCCGGCGACCCCGATGCCGGCGATGCGTACAGCGACGCGCTCGATCGCTGGCTGGCGCTCGGTGCGGCCGACTTCGACTCGCGCATCGCCGAGGTGTGGGCCGACCTCGGCCTCCCCGAGCGCCTGCTCGACGAACGGCTGCCCGTGCTCAGCGGCGGCGAGGCCGCACGTGTCGGGTTGGCGGCATTGTTCCTCGCTCGCTTCGACGTGTTCCTGCTCGACGAGCCCACCAACGACCTCGACCTCGACGGGCTCGCCAGGCTGGAGAAGTTCGTCACCGGTCTCGCTGCCGGGTGCGTGATCGTCAGCCACGACCGCACGTTCCTGGAGCGCACCATCACGCACGTCGTCGAGATCGACGAGTTCACGCATCGGGCCACCCGCTACGCGGGCGGCTGGCAGGTCTACCTCCACGAGCGCGAGGTCGCCCGCCAGCAGGCATGGCAGGCGTACGACGAGTACGACAGCAAGCGGTCGTCGCTCGCCGGCCGCGCGCAGCGCGAGCGCGAGTGGGCCACGCAGGGCCTGTCGAAGGCGAAGAAGAAGCCGGCCGACAACGACAAGAACATCAAGGCGTTCAAGATCAACCAGACCGAGCAGCTCGCCGGCAAGGCGGCGCGCACCGAGAAGATGATCGAGCGGCTCGATGTGGTGGAGGAGCCCCGCGAGCCGTGGCAGCTGCGCATGCAGCTCGCCGAGGTGGCGCGCAGCGGCGATGTCGTCGGCCGCCTCCAGGGCGCCGTCGTGGAGCGCGACTCGTTCACGCTCGGCCCGGTCGACCTGCAGGTCGGCTACGGCGAGCGGGTCGTGGTCGAGGGCCCCAACGGCAGCGGCAAGTCCACCCTGTTGGGTGCCCTGCTCGGTGAGATCCCACTCACCGCCGGCGTGCAGTGGCGCGGCCCGGGCGTGGTGGTCGGCCGGCTGGAGCAGGCCCGCCAGCAGCTCACCGAGCAGCCCACCGTGCTCGCCGCGTTCATGGCCGCCACCGGCATGCAGATCCCCGACGCGCGCACCCTGCTGGCCAAGTTCGGCATCGGCGCCGAGCATGTCAACCGCCCCGCCGAGTCGCTGTCGCCAGGCGAGCGCACCCGGCTCGTGCTCGCCCTGCTCACCGCCAAGGGCTCGAACTGCCTCGTGCTCGACGAGCCCACCAACCACCTCGACATGCCCGCCATCGAGCAGCTCGAGCAGGCGATCGACACGTTCGCCGGCACGGTGCTGCTGGTCACCCACGACCGCTCGCTGCTGTCCAACGTGCGCCGCACGCGCACGATCGTGCTGGGCGACGGGAGGATCGTCAGCGACTCGCCCGCCTGATCAACGGCCGGAGTGATCAACGGGCAGGCGCGACGCGGCGGCAGGCGACCAGGCCCACCGCGGCAAGGCCGATCGCGAGCGCGAAGTTCGTGCCCAGCGCGGCGGTGAGCGACCACGAGGTGCGGTCCGCGATCGCAACGGTGGCGCCGCCGATGCCGCCCATCAGCGAGAAGCCCACCGCGTCGGCGAGCGTGACCTGGCTGCTGACCTCGCCCTCGCGCCCGTCCACCGCGTACGACATGGCCGCCACCGTGGCCGGGTTGTAGAGCAGGCCCATGCCCAGGCCGCCGACGCTCCACGCGAGGAACGTGGCCCACAGCGGCCACCACGGCCACAGCACCGGCACCACCAGCACGATGCCGAGCAGCATGACGGCGAAACCCGTGCGCATCGCCGGTGCAGGGCGTGGTGGTGGTCGGTGCGCACGGATCCACTGCCCACCTGTCCAGCTCAGCGCGGCGCCGATGATGACGAAGCCCTGTACGAGCGGGCGGGCGCCGTGGATGCGGTCGGCGGCGAGCGGGATGAAGCTGTCGGCGCCGAGGAAGGTGGCGGTGGCGATGATGCGGCAGAGCACGATCGCGGCCAGGCCGCGGCGAGCGGTGAGCACCCCGGGCGGCAGCAGCCGGCGCAGCGAGGGAGTCGCCATCGCCAGGCCGGCGGCGGCGGTGCCGATCGCGGTGAACGGGTTCGCCAGCTGCAGCCCGGTGACCAGCATGCCCACGCCCACCGCCGCCACGACCGCGGCGGGCACCTTGCTGCCGGCGCGCTCGAAGGCCACTGCCCCGTAGCGCATCATCGGCCGCACGGCCAGTGCGCCGACGGCGAGCGTGAACGGGACGAGCCCGAGGAACACCCACTCCCAGCCGAACGTGTCGGTGACCCAGCCGGAGAGCGCGGGCGCGAACAGGCTGGGCAGCACCCACCCGGCCGACAGGTAGGCGTACATGATCGGCTGGCGGTCGTCGGGGAAGGCGCGCTTCACCAGCATGTAGGCGATGGGGGAGAAGCCGCCGGTACCCGCGCCCTGCAGCGCGCGGCCGATCACGATCCACACCATGGTCGGTGCGGCGGCCGCGACCACCAAGCCCACCATCAGCGTTGCGATGCAGAAGGCGAACGGCAGCGCCGGCCCGCGCCGGTCCGCCATCTCACCGGCCGCGACGAGCGCCACCAGGTTGGCGAGCGTGTACACCGACAGCGACAGCCCGTACAGCGAGTCGCCGTGCAGCTCGTCGGTGATGGTGGGCAGCGCGGTGATCACGGACGTGACCTCGAAGGCCACCAGCATCACCGCCAGCACCAGCCCGGTGGCCAGCAGGCGCTGCTCGGCGTTCAGTGGTGTGCGCGGCGCCGTGGCAGCCGCGTTCGGGGCTGCGCCTGGGCTCACACCGGGGCGCCCGGGGCCACCAGCGGCCACGGTCGGTTGCGCTCGGCGGAGCGCGCGAGTTCGAGCAGCAGCTGCTCGGTGAAGTGGCGGCCGACGATCTGCAGGCCGATCGGCAGCCCGTCGAGCGTGCCCGCCGGGATGGAGATGGCCGGGTTGCCGTGCAGGTTGGCGGGGAACGTCAGCCGGCCGTTGTTGCCCGCGCCGGCCTCCAGCCCGCCGAACACGCCGGGCAGCGGGCCGGCGGCATCGAACGCGACGTCGGGGTTGCTGGCGGTGATGACGTAGTCGACGCCGTCGGCAGGGTCGAAGATGCGCGCCATCGCCTCGTTGAGCTCCACCCGCCGGCGCTCGATCTTGGCGCGTGCCGCGGCGTCGTACTTGCCCACCGCCTGCTCCATGCCGAAGCGGATCTCGGGCGTGAGGTCGTCGGCGCAGGCCGGCCACACGTCGGCCAGCTGGGCTTCGATCGCGATGTTGCCGCTCAGCGACCACGCCGCGCCCATGCGCGGTAGCGCCGTGTCGACACCGTCGACGCGGCGCATCGCGCACTCGTCCACGAGCGCGGTGCCGGCCGCTTCCAGCAGCTCCCACATCAGCGGCGAGACCGTGGCCGTGCCCCAGTTCGGGGCGAATGCCACCCGCGCCCCGCGCAGGGCTTCGAGGTGGGTGCCGAGGCCGGCCTCCCAGCCGGTCTCGCGCGGCATGCTGAGCGGGTCGCGCGCGTCGAAGCCGTTGGTCACGTCGAACCAGCGGGCGGTGTCGCGCACGGAACGCGAGATGCAGCCGATGGTGACGGTGAGGTTGCCGTACTGCGCCTGCGGGCCGCGCGGGATGCGCCCGATGGTGGCCTTCAGGCCCACCATGCCGGTGAAGCCGGCGGGGATGCGGATGCTGCCGCCACCGTCGCCGGCGGTGCCGAGCGTGACGAGCCCGCCGGAGACTGCGGCCGCCGTGCCTCCGCTGCTACCGCCGGGCGTGCGGCCGTGCTGCCACGGGCTGTGGGTGATGCCGTGCAGCTTCGTGCGGGTGACGTTGACACCGCCGAACTCGCTGGCCGTGGTGAGCCCGGCGAGCACGGCGCCACCGTCGTCTCGCAGGCGCTGCACCATCGTGCCCGTGTAGGTGGCGACATGGTCCTTGAGCGGCACCGACGCGTGCGTGTCGGGCCAGCCCTCCACCTGGTCGAGCTCCTTCACGCCGATCGGCACGCCGCCGAACGGCTTGCTCACGTCGGCGCTACGCGCAGCGGCCTCGGCCTGCTCACGCGGCAGGTAGCAGAACGCGTTGAGCGTGCTGCTGTCGATGGCCGCGTACGTGGCCTGCAGCTCCTCCAGCGGTGTGCGCCGGCCGGCGCGGAACTCCTCGACGAGCGAGCAGGCATCGCCCTGCCACGGTGTATCCCCCATGACGGGTCACCCTACCGCGAGGGCCTCGATCAGCTCGGCCGGAGCGTCGACGCTGAGCGTCAGCTCGCGGATGCGGATGGGCACGCCTGTGCAGTACCCGCGCGCGGGTGGGTCGACGGTGATCGTCACCAGGTCGCGGCCGGCACCGTTGACCAGCCAGCGGCCGCGCCAGCCGTGGGCTCCGCGGCTGATCGGCCTGCGGGTGTCGGGGGCGGCGCCGGTGATCGCGGGGCGCGGGATCGTGGCCCGGAACGCCCACCCCAACCGCACGCGCAGGGTCGTGTCGTCGACCTCGATGGAGCTGAACCGGTGCCCGCAGCCGAGCGCGGTGAGCAGCACCCGGGAAGGGCCGCCATAGCTGAACCCGAACTTCATCCGTCCAGTATGCGGCGGCGCACGTAGAGTCGGAGCCTCATGGACAGTCGCTCCTTCCTCGGTCTGCAGCAGAGCCACAACCCGTACCGCTGGTCGATGGAGGTCGCTCCATCCCTGTGCACCACCGGCGGCTTCCTGTTCGGCGGGTGCGGGCTCGGCGCCGCCATCTCGGCGCTGGAGGGCACCAGCGGGCGCGAGGTGGTGTGGGCCACCGCGCAGTACCTGTCGTACGCGAAGCCGGGCGAGTTCCTCGACGTCGACGTCACGATCGCGGTGGAGGGCCACCAGATCACCCAGGCGCGGGCCGTGTGCCATGTGGGCAACCGCGAGATCCTCACCGTCAATGCCGCGCTCGGCGACCGCCCGATGGAGCAGCGCGGCCAGTGGGAGCAGATGCCCGACGTGCCCGGCCCGAACGAGGGTTTCACCCGCCGGCACACCCTGCCCACCGACGGCACCATCCACGATCGCCTCGAGCAGCGGATGGTGAAGGGCCGCCCGTTCGAGGCGATGGACGGCACCCAGGGCGACGGCCAGGTGCTGATGTGGGCGCGCATCCCCGACGTGCTGGAAGCCGTCGACGCCACCGCGCTGGCGGTGCTGGGCGACTTCGTGCCGATGGGTGTGGGCCAGGCGCTGGGCGTGCGCGGTGGCGGCAACAGCCTCGACAACACCCTGCGCGTGGTGCACCTGGTGCCCACCGAGTGGGTGCTGCTCGACATCCGCGTGCACGCGGTCGAGCGCGGCTTCGGGCACGGGCTGGTGCACATGTTCGCCGAGGACGGCACCCTGCTGGCGACGGCCAGCCAGAGCTGCATCGTCCGTTTCTGGAAGAGTTAGCCCCTGCGCCGGCCGCGGTCGGCACTCGCTCGTGACACGAAGGGGAACCACCGATGAGCCTGCCGATCCGTCCTGGGATGACCGTGCCGCTGCCCGGCCCGCTGCACAGCCACCGCGACAAGCTCGGCGAGCTCGCCGACATGGGCTACACCGACATCTGGTCGGCGGAGAGCGATGGCGCCGACGGCTTCACCCCGCTCGCCCTCGCCGCCGCGTGGGAGCCGCGGTTGCGGCTGGGCACGGCGATCATCCCCGCGTACACCCGCTCGCCGGCGTGCTTCGCCCAGTCCGTCGCGTCGATGGCCGATGCCGCGCCGGGCCGCTTCGCGATCGGCATCGGCAGCAGCAGCAACGTCATCGTCGAGCGCTGGAACGGTGTGCCGTTCGTGGAGCCGTACAAGAAGGTTCGCGACGTGGTGCGCTTCCTGCGCGACGCGTTCAGCGGCGAGAAGGTGGCCAAGCAGTACGACACGTTCGAGGTGAACGGCTTCCGCCTCGGCGTGCGCCCCGAGCAGCAGCCCCCGATCCTGGTGGCCGCGCTGCGCGAGGGGATGCTGAAGCTGGCCGCCCGCGAGGGCGACGGTGCGATCATCAACTGGCTCGGCGCCGACGACGTGCCGCAGGTGGCAGGTGTGGTGCGCGCCGCGGCGGGTGGAGCGGACAAGGAGATCGTCGCCCGCATCTTCTGCTGCCCCAGCGAGAACGCGGAGGTGGTGCGCGGCGCCGCCCGCTTCGCGATCGCGGCCTACATGAACGTGCCCGTGTACGCGGCCTTCCAGGAGTGGCTCGGCCGCGGCCCGGCGTTGCAGGGCATGTGGGATGCGTGGAAGGCCGGCGACCGCAAGGCTGCCCTCGCGGCGATCCCCGACGAGGTGGTGGATCAGCTGATCGTGCACGGCTCGCCCGAGCACTGCCGGGCCACCATCCAGCGCTACTTCGACAACGGGGTCACCACCACCTCGCTGGCGATCCTGCCGCTCGACCCGGACCTGAAGCACTGGGACGCGGTGAAGGCGCTGGCGCCCACCGCCGCCTAGCCGTACAGGCCGTCAGGCGGCGCGGCGGGCAGGAGTGCGGCGGGCTTCGTCGCCGGCCTGGCGGGCGGCAGCCTTCGCCGCCAACTGGGCCTTGATGGCGGCGACGTGGGCGAGCCCACGGGCGCGTGTGCCCTGGTCGAGCCGGAACTGGAGGGGCAGCTCGCCCGGCGACAGCAGCGCCAGCTGCTCGGGGGCCGGGGTGGTGGTGTCGTTGCTGTGGGCCATGGCTGCATGGTGCCAAAGGGGTCTCACACAGTTCCCTCGGCGGTGCCACACAGACCCCGCACCCCGGGAGCCGCGCTCGCCCGCGAGACTCGACGCATGACTCGTACACGGATCTCACAGGGCAGCACGTTCGAATCGCTGATCGGCTACTCGCGGGCGGTGGTGGACGGGCGGTGGGTGTTCGTCGCCGGCACCACCGGCTACGACTACTCCACGATGACCATCTCCGACGACGTGGTGGAGCAGGCCCGCCAGGCGCTGGCCAACATCGACGACGCGTTGCAGCGGGCCGGCTCGTGCGCGGCCGACGTGGTGCGCGTGCACTACCTGCTGCCCGACGCAGCGGACTTCGAGCCCTGCTGGCCCGCCCTGCGCGACTACTTCGCCGAGGCGCTGCCGGCGGCCACGATGATGGTCGTGGGCCTGGCCGCGCCGGAGATGAAGATCGAGATCGAGGTGACGGCGCTCAGACCCGAACGCTGAGTGCGTCCGCCGCCACTCGATCCCGCTGGCGCCACTCCCTGCCGTGCCGCCCGATCCACTCGCGCAGCGCATCGCCCGGCATCGGGCGGGCGATGAGGAAGCCCTGGGCCATCGCGCAGCCCATCTCGCGCAGGGTGTCGTACTGCTCGTGGCTCTCCACGCCTTCCGCCACCACGCCGAGCCCGAGTGCCCCGGCCATGCCGACGACGGCGGCGACCACCGCGCGGTCCTCCTGGTGGGTGCACACCCCGGACACGAAGGTGCGATCGATCTTCAACGTGCGCAGCGTGTACCGGCGGATGTGGGTGAGCGACGAGTAGCCGGTGCCGAAGTCGTCGAGTGCCAGCGAGGCACCCATCTCGCGCAGCTCCATCAGGGTGCGTTCCGGTGCCGCGCGGCCTGCACCGGCGCGGCGGGCGAGGGTGTCGCGCTCGGTGATCTCGACGGTCAGCCGTTCCGGCGGGAACGAGTAGTGGTCGAGGATCGCCTTCATCCGCTCGGCGAGGCCGCGATCGGTGAGCTGTGCGATCGAGAGGTTGACGCCCATCCGCAGCGGAGCCTCGATGCTCGCGATCGCCTGGCACGCGCTGTGCAGCACGGCATCGCCCATCGGCAGGTCGAGGCCGGCGTCCTCCGACAGGTCGAGGAACGTCATCGGTCCCAGCACGCCCAGAGTCGGGTGGTTCCAGCGCACGAGCGCCTCGACCGCGACGGTGCGGCCGCTGATCAGCTCCACGATCGGCTGCAGGTGGGCGACCACCTCACCGCGCTGGACGCCGATCGCCAGCTGGTCGGCCAGGCGGCGGCGCTCGTTGGCGGTGCGCTGGCGCTGAGGGTCGCGGCCCAACGGCTCGCCGCGGCGGCCGGCCTTCGCCTGGTACATCGCGAGGTCGGCATCGGCCAGCAGCCCGGTGACGGTGGAGTCCTCGGCGCTCAGCGCCAGCCCCACGCTCGCGGTCACGCGCACCGGCCCGTCGGACAGGGCGTAGGGCTCGGCGAGGATCCCGTCGATGCGGTCGCACAGCGCCTCGCCGGTTGCCCGATCGCGCAC
>CAYZFZ010000146.1:0-8821 GCA_964477795.1 uncultured Bifidobacterium sp. | reverse complement strand
AGGGGGATCGCGGAGCGCCCCCTCCACACCTCCCCCACTACCCCTGGCGCCGAAGCGAACGAACGATGGAGGTCGACGCGTACTAGTCGGCGAGGGTGACCCGGCTGCGGCCGGTGCGCTTCGCGTCGAGCAGGGCGCGATCGGCTGCGACCAGGACGTCGCGCACGCGGCCGACCCCGCCGTCGATGCCGGCACCGACACCGATGCCCACGCTGACGGTGACGGTGTGGGTGCCACAGCCGACGGGCAGCGGCGCGCCGACGGCGGCCAGGACGCGCTCGCCCACCCGGCGGGCCTCGTCGCGATCGGCGCCGGGCAGTACGAGCGCGAACTCGTCGCCGCCGAGGCGGGCCACGAGCCCTTCTGTGCCGCACGCCTCCTGGATGCGACGGGCGACTTCGACGAGCACCCGATCACCGCACTCGTGCCCGTAGCGGTCGTTCACCGCCTTGAACTCGTCGAGGTCGATGTAGAGAACCGTGAGGTCCGGCGAGTCGGTGCCGAGCACGACCTCGTCGAACTCGGCGCGGTTGGCCACCCCGGTGAGGCCGTCGATGCGAGCGGCTCGGCGCAGCTCGTCCTGCGCACGCCGATGCTCGAGCGCGAGCGCGGTGACGCCGGCGACGCGGTCGAACAGCTGGCGCACGAAGCCCGGCATCGGCCGCCGCAGCGGCGCCAGGAAGCCGACGAGCACGGCCTCCGGGGCACCTGCGACGTCGATCGGCACCACCACCATCGCCTCGAACTGCTCGGCGGCCGCCGCCCGCGCCGTCGCGCGAGGCACCTCGTCGAGCCCCAGCAGGGTGACCGACCGCGGTGCGGCGCCGACCCATGGTGCGGCGGGTGAGTGCATCAGGTCGCGGACGGCCGCGACGAGGCTCTCGCTGATCCAGCTGCCGTGCACCCGCGTGAACACACCGTGCTCCGGATGGCTGAGCACACAGCCCACCAGGTGGCGGCTGTCCGTCCGGTCGCCCACCAGCGAGTCGGCAGAGCGCTGCAAGACCTCGTCGATGGTGCCACCGCGCAGCAGCGACTCGATCGCGTCGACGGGCGTGGACCGGGTCGCATGGGGGACGAAGGTGAGCACCCAGCCCCGGAAGTCCGGGTGGTTCGTGACGGCGACGGCGCTGATGTCCACGAGCGCCGTGCCGCCGTTGGCGGCGACGAGCGTGAGCTGGAACGGGACGGGGATGTCGACGCTGAAGTCGCCGCGCTCGGCCGCTTGGCGGAACACCGTGGCGACCATCTCCTGCTCGCGTGGCGCCACGAAGTCGAGCGACTGACGGCCGATCAGGTCGTGAGGGCGGTAACCGATGAACTTCCCGTGGGCGCCCCAGGCATCGACGAAGGTGCCCGTCTCGTCGATCAGCGCGACCATCGGCCGCAGGTGGTGCAGCACGTCCTCCGCCGAGAGCGCGCGCACACGGGTGCTCACCAGGGGCGACGGGGCGGCGGAGTCCACGGGCGCAGCATAGGAGACGGCTGTGACACGGGCCTCCTGCGTCGGTCGCCTCAGTGGGCGCTGGCGGTGTGCAGGCGCTGCAGGGTGGCGGCCATGCGCAGGCTCTCGGTGCGCCCGAACACCGGCTGCGCCTCGCCGGCGACGACCTCCGCGAAGTGGCGAGCCAGCTCCGTGTACGCATCGGCGCCTTCGCAGGCGATCTGCTCGACGGTGCCGTCTCGGCGCTGGATCACGATCTCGTTCGCCTCCAGCGGCCCTGGCGCATGCCAGCCCGGCAGGGTGACCAGTGCCTCGCTGCCGACCAGCGACATCGTGCGCTGCTCGGGGGCATCGAACGAGACGGCGAAGGAGGAGCCGAACCCTCCGCTCCAGTCCACCCAGCCGGTCATCGAGGTGTCCACGCCGGCCATGTTGCGCACGGCGTTGGCCCCGACGGCAGCGGCGTCGCGCCTGGCCATCAGCATGAACGGCCCCAGGCAGTAGATGCCCACGTCGAACAGCGCGCCGGCGCCGCGCAGGTCGAGACGGTGATCCCCCGACGCCATGTCCATCGGCCAGCTGAAGGCCGCGCTGCCGTGCTGCAACCACCCGAGCTCGCCCGCACGAGCCAGCGCCAGCAGTCGCCGGGCTCGCGGATGGTGCGGCCACATGTACGCCTCGAGCACCGTGCGGCCCACCGCCTCCGCGTGCTCGAACACCGACTGCGTGTCCGCCACGGTGAGCGTGAGCGGCTTCTCACACAGCACGTGCTTGCCGGCATCGAGCGCGCGGTGTGTCCACTCCGCGTGCAGGTGGTTGGGCAGCGGGTTGTAGACCGCGTCCACCGACGGGTCGGCGAGCATCGCGTCGTACGGTGCCAGCGAATCGCCGTCGCGGCTGGGGGCGGCGACGACGGTGTGACCCGCCGCCAGGAACGCCGGGTGCAAGCTCCTCTGGAAGATGCGGCTGGAGGCGCCGAGCACGCCCCACCTGAGGGTCGGTGCGTTCACGAGGACAGCACGACCATGCGGATCTCGGTCATCTCCTTGACGCTGAACGCGGGCCCCTCGCGGGTGTTGCCGCTGTCGCGCAGGCCGCCGTAGGGCTGCTGGTCGGCGCGCCACGTGGGCACCTCGTTCACCAGCACGCCACCGAAGTCCAGTGACTGCACGGCCTTGAGTGCCTTGGTGATGTCGCAGGTGAAGATGGCCGCCTGCAGCCCGAACTTGGTGTCGTTGGCAAGCGCGATCGCCTCGTCGAGCGTGTCGTAGGCGGTGACGGCCACCACCGGGCCGAAGACCTCCTGCGCACACACCTTGAGATCGGGCGTGGCGTTGGCGATCACCGTCGGGCGCAGCACGCCGTCGTCGGTGAGCGAGCCCCCGGTCGCGACGGTGGCACCGGCGGCGCGGGCTTCGTCGACCCATGCCGCGACGCGGTCGCGCTCGCCCTTGGAGATCAGCGCAGAGACGTCGGTGGCCTCGTCGAGGGGGTCGCCCACGACCAGCGTCTCCACGTGGGCGACGAGCGCAGCGGTGAACTCCTCCGCGATCGAGCGGTGGACGAGCACGCGCTGCGTGGAGATGCAGCTCTGACCGGCGTGGCTGAAGCCGGCGACCTTGATCTTGGCCGCGGCCGCCTTCCAGTCGCCATCCGCCTCGATGATGCACGGCGCGTTGTTGCCCAACTCCAGGCCCACCCGCTTGCGCGGCGCCCGGGCACGGATGCCCCAGCCGACCTCCGGCGAGCCGGTGAACGTGATCAGCGCGATGTCCGGATGGTCGACGAGCGCGTTGCCCACGGTGCTGCCGCCACCGGTGACCACCTGGAGGTAGTCGGCGGGCAGGCCGCACTCCTCCACGAGCATCTTCGCCAGCGCGATGCTGCTGAACGGCGTCTGGCTGGCGGGCTTGAGCACCACCGGGCAACCGGCGGCGATCGCCGGGCCGACCTTGTGCACCACGAGGTTCAGCGGGAAGTTGAACGGAGCGATCGCGCCGACCACACCGATGGGTATGCGCAGCGTGAAGCCGAGCATGCCCTCGCCGGCGGGGATCGCATCCAGCGGCACCATCTCGCCGCCCAGCTTGCGGGCCTCGGCGGCGGCGAACTGGAACGTGCCGGCGGCGCGCTCGGCTTCCACCCGCGCGGTCTTGATCGGCTTGGCGGCCTCCCTCGCGATGATCTGCGCGAACTCCTCGCGCCGGGCCGTCAGCCGGGCGGCCGCGCGGTCGAGGATCTCGGCGCGCTTCCACAGCGGGAGCGGGTTGGTGCGCAGCGCGGCCTGCGCGACCGCGACGGCGCGATCGACGTCGGCGGCCGTCTGCGCCGGGATCTCGCCGATGACGGAATCGTCGTAGGGCGAGCGGACAGTGATCACATCGGACATGTCCAGCGACGATACTGGGCCTGATGAGCCAGCGCCTCCACCCCTACCTCGACTGGGACGGCCCGATCCCTTTCGCCCATCGAGGAGGCGCCAGCGACGTCCCGGAGAACACGATGCCGGCGTTCCAGTACGCGATCGACGCCGGCTACCACTACGTGGAGACCGACGTCCAGGTCACCTCCGACGGGGTGCTCGTCGCGTTCCACGACAACGACCTCAGCCGCACGTGCGGCCGCCCGGGCCGGATCAGCCAGCTCCCGTGGGCGCAGGTGAAGACCGCGCTCGTGGACGGCGCGGCTCCCATCCCCCTGCTCGAGGACATGCTCGGCACGTGGCCCACGCTGCGGGTGAACATCGACTGCAAGACCAACACCGCGGTCGATGCGCTCACCGCCGCACTCGTCCGCTGCAACGCACTCGACAGGGTGTGCGTGGGAGCGTTCAGCGACCGGCGGATGCGGCAGCTCAAGGCGCTGATGGGCGACAACCTGTGCGCCGCGCTCAGCCCGGGCGGCGTCGTCACGCTGCGCTTCGGCAAGCCTCGACGGCCGGGCGCCGATGCTGCGCAGGTGCCCGTCGCCCAGGGCCCGATCACCGTGGTCAATGAACGCTTCGTCGAACGCGCCCACGCGTTGGGCATCAAGGTGCACGTGTGGACGATCGACGACCCCGCCGAGATGCACCGGCTGCTCGACCTCGGTGTCGACGGCATCATGACCGACCGACCGCTGGTGCTGCGGGAGGTCTTCCAGGACCGGGGCATCTGGCGATGAGCACCGCACAGCACGCACCGTTCAGTACGACGCGCGCGCCACACCACATGGTGGCCAGCGCCGACGGGCTCGCCACCCAGGCCGGGTTGGCCGTCCTCGCCGCCGGCGGCAACGCGGTCGACGCTGCGATCGCCACGAACGCCGCGATCGCGGTCACCGGCCCCCATCTGTGCGGCATGGGCGGCGACCTCTTCGCGCTCGTCCACGATGGTGGGATCGGCACCGTCCACTGCCTGAACTCGAGCGGGCGAGCGGGCAGCGGTGCGTCGGCCGCTGCGTTGCGCGCCGAGGGATTCGGCGAGATGCCGTTCCGCCACGATGTCCGCACCGTCACGATCCCCGGCTGCGTGGACGGGTGGGTGGCGCTGCACCAGCGCTTCGGCTCCCGCCCGCTCGGCGAGCTGCTCGCGACGGCCATCGGGCTCGCCGAGGACGGCTTCCCGGCCAGCCCACTGCTCGTCGCCTCGCTCGCCCGCCTCGACGAGCGCGGCCGCGCCTCGCTGCGCGAGCTCGCCGACCAGGCCCACCGACCCGGTGCGCGGGTACGCCGACCAGGTGTCGCCGCGGCGCTGCGGGCGATCGCCGGAGGTGGGCGCGAGGCGTTCTACGGCGGTGCGTTCGGCGAGGGGCTGCTGCAGCTCGGCAGCGGGTGGTTCACGGAGGCCGATCTCGCCACCGGGCAGGCCGACTGGGTGGCACCGCTGCGCGCCGAGGCGTGGGGCGTCGACCTGTGGACCGTGCCCCCGAACTCGCAGGGCTACCTCACGCTCGCCGCCGCAGTGCTGGCCGACAACCTCGAGCTGCCCGCAGACCCTCACGACGAGCACTGGGCCCACCTGCTGATCGAGGCCGCGAAGCTTGCCGGTCACGACCGGCCGGCCTCGCTGCACGCGGGCGCGGACGGTCCGGCGCTGCTGCGTGCGATCGCCGGACGTGCCCACCTGCTCGACGCCCAGCGCGCCGGCGCGTGGCCGGTGCAGGCCCGAGCCGGCGACACGACCTACCTGTGCGCCACCGACCGCACTGGCATGGGCGTCTCGCTGATCCAGTCGAACGCGTCGGGCTTCGGCTCGTGGCTGGTCGAGCCGAACACGCAGATCAACCTCCACAACCGGGGGCTCGGGTTCAGCCTGCAGCCAGGCCACCCCGCCGAGCTGTCTCCCGGTGCCCGCCCGCCGCACACGCTGTCCCCCGCGCTGGCCACGCGCGACGACGAGCTGGCGGCGGTGTTCGGCACCATGGGCGGCGACGCGCAACCCCAGATCCTGCTGCAGCTCGCCGCCCGCCTGTTCCACCACGGGCAATCGCCGGCGATGGCGATGCACGCCGGCCGCTGGGCGCTCAGCGGCCCCACGACCGGCTTCGACACGTGGAGCTCGCCCTCCGGCCCGATCGTGGAGATCGAGGGCCATGCTCCCGCCGAGTGGGCGGCGGCGCTGGAGGCTCGCGGCCACGTGGTGCACGTGCTGCCGCCGTACGACAGCGGCTTCGGCCATGCGCAGGTGATCGTGCGCGACCACGACGACTTCTGGGCCGGCGCCAGCGACCCGCGGGCGCGAGTGGGGTCGGTGGCCGGTGGCTGACCACACGCCGGGCCCGCTGGGCCTCACGATCACGAACGCACTGCTCGCGGACGGCACCGTCACGTCGGTGCGGATCGTCGACGGCGTGGTCGTCGCCCATGGTGTGGCGGTCGCCGGCGATGTCGTCCACGACGCGGGCGGCCGGCTGCTGCTGCCGGCGATGGCCGAGGCGCACGCCCACCTCGACAAGGCGTTCCTCTCCGAGACGGTGCCGAACCCGACGGGCGACCTGATGGGTGCGATCCTCGCCATGGAAGCGAACCGTTCGCGGATCACCGAGCACGACACCCGTGCTCGTGCCGAGCGCGCGGCCCGGCTGATCGCTGCCAACGGCGCGACGGCGATCCGCACCCACGCCGACGTGACCACGGCGAACGGCCTGGCGTCCGTCCGCGCACTGCTCGAGGTGAAGCGGCTGCTGCACGCGCAGGCGCACGTCGAGGTGTTCGCCCTGTGCGGCTTCCCTTCGATCGGGCCGGAGGGCGCCGACCAGCGCGCACTGCTCCGCGAAGCGATCGCGATGGGCGTGGACGGCGTCGGCGGCTGCCCCCACCTGGAGACCGATCCCGTCGCCGCCAACGAGTCGTTCCTCTCCGTCGCTGCAGAGGCCGGGCTGCCGCTCGACGTGCACACCGACGAGACGCTCGACCCGGCGCGCCTGTCGCTGGAGGATCTCGCCGAGCGAGTGGTGGCCAGCGGCTTCCCCCACCGCGTCACCGCCAGCCACTGCGTCAGCCTCGGGATGCAGACCGAGCAGGTGCAGGCGCGGGTGGCCGAGAAGTTGGCCGCCGCCGGCGTGCACGTGATCGCGCTGCCCAGCAGCAACCTGTTCCTCCAGGGCCGCGAGCACCGCGTCGGCTGCCCGCGGGCACTCACCCCTGTGGGCGCCCTGCGCGCTGCCGGGGTGAACGTGGCGGCCGGCGCCGACACCCTGCAGGACCCGTTCAACCCGGTCGGCCGGGCCGACTGCCTGGAGACCGCCGGGCTGATGGTGATCGCCGGCCACGTGCTGCCCGACGACGCGTACGCGATGGTGAGCGGTGCGGTGCGGCGGCTGATGGGGCTACCGGAGGCCGGCACCGATGTCGGCCAGGTCGCCGACCTCGTCCTGCTGCACGCGCGGACGATCCGCGACGGCATCGCGTTCGCCCACGCCGACCGTTGCGTCATTCGCGCCGGCCGGGTGGTGGCCGGCGCGTGACGGCACGGCCAACACGAAACAGAGCGTTCACACCGCCCGCACGAGCGGCAACAGTTGCTGTCGTACGATGACGGCGTCATGGTGACCCGACGCGATGCCCCCGCAAAAGGCCGCCTCGCCGATCGGCGAGTCCTCGTCACCGGGGCCGCGCGCGGCATCGGTGCGGCGATCGCCGAGACCTTCGCCGCCGAGGGCGCGCAGCTGGCGCTGCTGGACCGTGAGGGCGATCAGTGCCGCCGCACCGCCGAGCGGCTGGGCGCGGTTGCCTTCGACGTCGATCTCGCCGATCCGGCCAGCGCGACGTCGGTCACCCAGGCCGCGATCGACGCGCTCGGTGGCATCGACGTGCTGGTGAACAACGCGGGCATCCTCCACATGGCACCGTTGCTGGAGATCGCGGTCGAGGACTGGGACCGCACGTTCGACATCAACGTGCGGGCGATGCTGCTCACCACCCAGATCGCGGCCAGGGCGATGATCGCCGCCGCGGACAGTGGGGGTGCTGGCGGCGGTGCGATCGTCAACATGGCCAGCATGGGCGGCAAGCTCGGCTCGCCAAACCAGGCGCACTACGCCGCCTCCAAGGCGGCGGTGATCAGCCTCACCCGCGTCTCGGCCATCGAGCTCGGAGTCCACGGCATCCGGGTGAACTGCATCTGCCCCGGTTACGTGCTCACCGAGATGGGCGCCGCCACCCGCACGCCGGAGATGGTCGCGAAGTGGTCCGCGATGTCGCCGCTGGGGCGCTGCGCGGAGCCGTCCGAGGTCGCCGACATGGCCCTCTTCCTGGCCTCTGACCAGGCCCGATACTGCACAGGACAGGCAATGAACGTGAGTGGCGGAATGGTGATGCACTGATGGACACGGCGACACAGATCGACACCAGCCCACCCACTAGGGTTGCCCCGATGGACAACTCGGCGCTCGCCCCGGCACTGAGTTTCAACGGGGTGTCGATGGTGTACCCCGATGGAACGCATGCCCTCAGTGCAACCAGTTTCGACGTGCGCCCGGGTGAGTTCGTCACCGTCGTGGGCCCCTCGGGCTGCGGCAAGAGCACGCTGCTGAAGATCGCCTCCGGCCTCAACCCACCCACCACGGGCAGCGTCGACGTCGACCGCAAGTCCGTCGGCTACGTGTTCCAGGACGCCACCTTGCTGCAGTGGCGCAACGTGCAACGCAACGTCGAGCTGCTCGCCGAGCTGGAGGGCGTGGCGAAGGCTGAACGCGCCCAGCGGGCCGCCGCCGCGATCGACCTCGTCGGCCTCTCCGGCTTCGAGCGCAAGTACCCCAAGCAGCTCTCCGGCGGCATGAAGATGCGCGCCTCGCTGGCCCGCACGCTGGTGCTCGACCCGAAGGTGTTCCTCTTCGACGAGCCCTTCGGTGCAGTCGACGAGATCACCCGCGAGCGCCTCAACGACGAGGTGATCA
>CAYZFZ010000145.1:0-8830 GCA_964477795.1 uncultured Bifidobacterium sp. | reverse complement strand
GCTGGGTCACTCGCTGGCCGAGATGAGCCCCGACGAGCTGGCGAGCCTGCGGCATCAGCTGCTCGTCGTCGAGCACCGACACCTGGCCCTTGAAGGCGGTGGCGTTCCAGATCGTGTCCCACCCCTGGGCCTCCACCTCGGCGGGGTCGATGCGATCCGCGCGAAAGCCGATGCCCGTGCCGAAGAACGTGTACGGCACCGAGTACGTGGCACCGGGGTCGTACCACGGGTCTTTGAAGGTGTCGATGACGTTGGCGAAGTTGGGGATGTAGCTCTTGTTGAGCGGCTGGATGAGGCCACCCGAGATGAGGTTGCCGATCGAGGTGCCGGCCATCGAGTGGTGCACGTCGGCCTTGATCGCGCCGGAGGCGAGCTTGGTGGTGGCCTCCGTGTCGGTGTCGATGGTGGAGATCTCCACCTTCACGCCGTACTCGGCCTCGAAGTCGGCGATGACGTCGAGGTTCACGTAGTCCGCGTAGTTGATGATCTTCAGCGGGCCTTTCTCGGGCTGCAGGCCATCGGCGATGGACTTGGTGACCTTCGAGCGCTTGTCGTCGCTCCCGCCGCACGCGTTGAGCAGCGGCACCCCGGCGCCGAGCAGCACGCCGAGCTGTGCCGAGCGGGAGAGGAAGTCGCGTCGGGACGAGTTCATGTGTTCCCCCAGAGAGTTGTTTGACTCGTGAGTCAGAATAGCAAACATGCGAGCGGTGATCGGGAGGGCAGGCGATGCACGTGCGTGAGATCGAGGACCCCGCGGGCATCGGGTCGGCGCGCACGCTGCCGGCTGCGTGGTACTCGTCGGCCGAGCACCACGAGCGCGAGGTGCAGGCGATCTGGCGTGCGCAGTGGGTGTGCGCCGGCGACGCCGAGGAGATGCCGGTCGCCGGCGCGTGGAGGTCGCTCACGGTCTCCGGCCTGCCCGTGCTGGTGGTGCGTGATCGCGAGGGGGTGCTGCGTGGCTTCCTGAACGTGTGCCGTCACCGTGCGGCACCGCTGTGCGAGCACGGTGGTTCGGGCAGCGGCGCCGCGCTGAGCTGCCCCTATCACGCGTGGCTGTACCGCCTCGACGGCTCGCTGGCGCGGGCGCAGGGTGTCGGCCATCCGGATCGCTTCGACACGGCCGACCACGCGTTGCACCCGGTGGGGCTGGCGACATGGCGGCGCTGGGTGTTCGTGCATGCCGACCCGTCGGCCGCAGCGCCGGACTTCGGCCCGCTCGGAGCGGCCATCGGTGCCTTCCCGCTGGAGGGCATGGACGTGGTGCTGGCCGAGGACGACGAGCGGCCGTTCAACTGGAAGGTGCTGCTGGAGAACTACAGCGAGAACTACCACACGCCCTTCGTGCACCCCGAGATCGACACCTCGCCCACGCACGACTACCCGATGGTGAGCGACGGGCTGGTCCTGTACGCGTGGGACCGCCCGCTGGAGCCCGCCGGTGCAGTGGGCCGGCTGCTGGCCGAGTTGCTGCCGGGCGAACCGGGGTGGGAGGCGCTGGCCGGCGCGCCGGCGAACCAGCCGTACGACGTGGGCAGCTACCTGACGGTGTGGCCGAACCTGATGCTGAACGTGTTCCCCGATGCGGCGCTGGCGATGTGGATGGAGTCGCTCGATGCCCGCCGCACGATCGTGCATCGCCGGCTGTACGCGGTGCCCGGCGGCGACGCCGCGGCGCGGGCGGCGACGATCGCCGCCCACCGCCTCGTGCACCAGCAGGACCTCGACATCTGCGCCGCCGTGCAGCGCAGCCACGACGCCGGCGTCGACGCCGACGGAGTGCTGGCGACGGTGGAGGAGCGCGGCGTGTTCTGGGTGCACCAGCACGCCCGCCGAGCATTGTGTGCACAACGAGATGATAGTGTGTCCACATGAACGTCGGCGTGCGCGAGCTCAAGCAGCACCTGTCCCAGTACCTCGATCGCGCTGCTGCGGGCGAGCTCGTCCAGGTCACCGAGCGAGGCGTGCCGAAGGTCCTGATCGTTGCCGTGCCCGGCGCGGGCGCGATGGAAGCAGGTGTCGACGAAGGCTGGCTGCGGCCTGCGGTCACCACATCCGGCCTGCCGCCGGTCCGCAGGGTCGAGGGCATCCGCCGCGTCGCGGAGGTCGTGCGCGACGACCGCGGCGAGTGACCACGTACGTCGACTCCAGCGCGCTGCTCAAGCGGTATGTCGCCGAGCCCGACTCCGATCTCGCCGACCGTCTGCTCACCGCCGACCCGGTGCTCGTCACCTCATGGGTCACGCTTGTCGAGGTTCGCCGCAATCTGGCGCGCCTGGTGGCGCCCGCCGACCTTGCCGATGCCCGTCGTCAGTTCGAGCGCGACCTCGACGAGTTCGCGCTCGTCGCCGTCGACCAGGTCGTGTGCGAGGCCGCCGCCGAGATCGGCGAGCAGCTCGGTGTGCGCACCCTCGACGCCATCCACCTGGCATGCGCTCGCCGCCTGCAGGTTGCAGGCCTCGCCTTCGTCACCTTCGATCTGCGCCAGGCCCAAGCGGCCCGCTCCATGGGTTTCACCGTGCTCGGCGCGTGATCGGCCTGCGCGCGTACGCTCGCGCGCGTCGCACGGCGACGAGCTGCAGGGAGGCCCGATGGACACCGTCCAGTTCACCCAGATGCGCGACGGCGCCAAGGCCGACTATGCACTGCTGCACCACCACGAACGCGAGTACATCGCCGCCCTGCCGGACCGCATCCTCGACGGGCTACGCGCGCTCGGCGACGGGCTGGGCGGGTACCGCATCAGCCGGCTGCACCACTCGCTGCAGGCGGCCACCCGCGCCGAGGCCGACGGCGCCGATGTCGACTGGATCGTGGCCGCGCTCGTCCACGACATCGGCGACGCGCTCGCGCCGGAGAACCACTCGCAGATGGCGGCCGCCATCCTGCGCCCCTACGTGCGCGCCGAGGTGACGTGGGTGGTCGCCATGCACGGCGTCTTCCAGCAGCACTACTACGGGCAGCACGTCGGGCTCGACCCCGATGCCCGCGAGGCGTACCGCGGGCACGAGTGGTTCGACAGCTGTGAGCGGTTCTGCGAGCGGTGGGACCAGTCGTCGTTCGACCCCGACTACCCGACGGAGCCGTTGGAGCACTTCCAGCCGATGGTCCGCGAGGTGTTCGGCCGCGGCGCGTTCGACCCGGCCGTCGTGGGGGAGTGAGCTACTTGCTGGTGATCGTGACGGGTGTGTCGTGGAGCCCACCCACCTCGTCGCCGAGGCCGACCGGCTCGGTGTCGATGCCGAACAGGTTGCGCACCCAGGCGGTGACCGCGTGGTTGATGATCGGGAACGTGGTGGCCACCGGGATCGCCGGCCGCACGCAGCCGTCCTCGCCCAGCGCACGCATCTGGGGGTTGCCGTCGAGGAACGGGCCCAGGCCGTTGGCCTCGGCGACGCCGATGATGCCCGTGCCGTTGCCGAAGGTGCAGAAGTCGTCGAACGCGTTGTGGCCGGCACCCTGGATCTCCCACAGCAGGCTCGGCGCCGGGGCGGCCTCGAAGGAGGGTTTGGTGACGGTCTCGAACGGCACCACGCCGTCGACCGATCCGCCGATGAAGAACGACGGCTTGGCGGGCAGTTGCGGGGGAGCGGTGGTGGTGCTGGTGGCGTCGGCGCTGCCGCGCAGCACGCCGGACGCGAGCGAGACGTACCCGTCGATGCGTGGATCTTCTGCCGCGCCGAGCACCGTGCCGCCGCCGGCGGAGTGGCCGACCGCGACCACGTGCTCGGCGTCGACATGGCCGCCGAACCGGCCGGCCGCGTCGGCACCCTGCGCGACGATCAGGTCGAGGCCCTGCAGCAGGTCGTCGACGGAGTCTGCCCGGTCGCCGCTGGCGGTGCCGGCGAGCACGTGCTCCATCGAGCGCGACGGGTGGTCGGCGGAGACGACGATCATGCCCCAGCTGGCCAGGTTGGAGGTGAGGAACGTGCTCTGCAGGCGCATACCGGAGTAGCCGTGGCTGAACAGCACCACCGGGAACTCGCCGTCGGCGACCGCGGCATCGCGGCCCGCCGGGTAGCTGTACGTCGAGGGCACGTCGCCGGTGAGCACGGCGCGGATGCCCTCGCCGACGAAGTCGCGCACGTCGTAGGTCTCGGTGCCGGTGGTGCCCTCCACCGCCGGATACCAGATCTCCACCAGGGGACCCTTGGCCAACTGCAGCGTGGTGACGCCCACGGGGTACGGCCCGTACTCGCTGTAGGCCGTCGCCGCTGCAGCCGGATCCACCGTCGTGGTGGTGACCGCTTCAGTGGTGGGGGGCTCCGTGGTGGCGGGATCGGTGGAGGCCGGTGGGGTGGGCTCGCTGGTGTCGGTCGTGGCGATGACCGCGTCGGTGCCAGCGGGTGTCGTGGAGCTGGACGACTCGTCGCTGCAGGCGGCGAGCACGAGCGCGGCGGAGATCACGAGAGCGAGGCGGCGGGGCGTCATCGGCCGAGCCTGCCATGCACTACCTGGCCGAGCGTTGTCGGAGGCGATCTGCCCGAACGAGCGCCGAGCCGCTATCGTGCAGGCGCCGCTGCCGGGCCACCCGGCGGATGCATGGCGACGTGGCCGAGTGGCTGAGGCAACGGCCTGCAAAGCCGTCCACATGGGTTCGATTCCCATCGTCGCCTCTCCGGCCCCTGGCCAGGTTCACCTGGTCAGGGGCCGTGTCGCGCCTGGAAACTCGATCGCTGCCTGATACCCTAGGGGGTATGTGTCGACGAGTGACGTGCAAGCAGTGCGGGAAGCCCAGCTGGGCCGGGTGTGGCGCCCATGTGGAGGCGGTGCTGGGCGACGTGCCCAAGGGTGAGCGCTGCCGCTGCCGAGAAGGTGCGGCGGCCGGCCGGCCTGCGCCCGCGAAGGCGGCAGCGCCCGCCGACCAGTCGACGATGGGCAAGCTCAAGGCCTGGCTGCGGCAGTAGCTGCCGGTTCAGCCGGCGGGCGTGCCGACGTTGGCGCGCAGACCGGGGAACTGCCCCAGGCGTTCGAGCGCGGCCACCGTGCTGCGCATCGCATCGGCCGGCACCGGGTGGCTGATCAGGAAGCCCTGCGCCTTGCTGCACCCGAGATCGCTGAGCACCTGCAACTGGTGCACGCTCTCCACGCCCTCGGCCACCATGTCGAGGCCCAGCGAGCGGCCCATCGCGATGATCGTGCGCACCAGGCTGCGGTCGTTCGGGTTGTCGGCGACGCCGTGGACGAACGCCCGGTCGATCTTGATCCGCTGCAGCGGGAACTTCTGCAGCAACGACAACGACGAGTAACCGGTGCCGAAGTCGTCGAGCGCGACACGCACGCCCAACGAGCGCAACCGGCGCAGGGTGGCGAGGGCCAGTTCGGGCTCGGCGATCATCACGCTCTCGGTGACCTCCAGCCACAGCAGCTGGGGCGACACGCCCGAGCGGGTGAGCGCCTCGCTGACGATCGCGGGGAAGTTGGTGTCGCTGAGCTGGCGGGGCGAGACGTTCACCGACATGGTGGCGGCCGGGCTGCAGACGCCGTCGTCGATCCAGCGGCGCAGCTGGCCGAGTGCCTCCAGCAGCGCCCAGGAGCCGATAGGGACGATCGTGCCGGTGTCCTCCGCGATGGGGATGAACTCGGCGGGGGAGACGATCGTGCCGTCGGCCTGCTGCCAGCGCATCAGCGCCTCGAAGCCGACGACGTCGCCGGACTGCAGATCCAGGATCGGCTGGTGGAACAGGCGCAGCTCGCGCCGGTCGAGCGCGCGGTAGAGCGCGGTCTCCACGGCGAGCCGGTGCGCCACCCGTTCGTGCATGCTCTCGTCGTACACGGCCAGGCAGTTGCGCCCGGCGTCCTTCGCCCGGTACATCGCCGTGTCGGCGTGGCGCACCAGGTCTTCCGGTGAGGTGCTGGAGGTGGCGCTCATGCTGGCCACACCGATGCTGGCCGTCACGAACACGTCGCCCTGGCTGAGCGCCAGCGGCTCGCGGAACACGGCGAGCATGCGCTCGGCGAGGACCAGCGCGCTGCCCGCCGACTTGGCGGTGGGGTCGAGCACCACGTACTCGTCGCCGGACAGGCGGGCGACCATGGCGCCGTCGGGCACCGCGTTGACCAGGCGGCGGGCAACGGTGACGAGCACCTCGTCGCCGGCCGCGTGGCCGAGCGAGTCGTTGATGTTCTTGAACCGGTCGAGGTCGACGAAGTACAGCGTCGGGTGCTGCTCGTGGCTCCACGAATTGCCCAGCAGGTCGTTGATCCGCTCGAGCAGCACCGTGCGGTTGGGCAGCCCGGTGAGCGGATCCGTCTGCGCGCCGTGCAGCAAGGCGGCCTGTGCCTGGTTGTTCACCCGCACCGCGAGCACGACCCGCAGGATCACGACCGTGGCCAGCACGAAGGCCGAGATCGAGCGCACGATCTTGTCGGCGGTGTCGTTGGGGGCGGTGCCGGCGAGCACGATCACCGGGATCACCAGCGACGACGTGGTGACGATCAGCCGACCCATGATCGGGCGGTTCGCCGGCGGCGGGCCGGTGTGGGTGATCGTCGCGATGCTGGGATGCAGGAACGCGCCGGCGGCAGCGAAGTAGGCGGCGACGTAGAGGGCCAGCCCGAAGCGGTCGCCCGCGGCCCCGACATGGCCGGCGTCCATCAGCGCGTAGATCAGGTCGCCGAGCAGGTTGCAGCCGAGCGCGATCGCGAGCAGCACCATCGAGACGGGCCGCTGCACGCTGTTGAGCAGGATCACGACGACGAGGAACAGCACGACTGCGGACGTGGGCTGGTACACGCCGTACAGCACGGTGTTCCAGGCGCCGCTCGTGCTCACGATCGGCTGCACGAGCGCGGCCCAGCTGATGATCCACGTGCCCATCGCGACGATGATGCTGTCGCCCAGCAGGCCCGGGTACCGGCTGAAACCCTGGGTGCGCAGCAGCACCACGAGCCCGGCCGTGATGCAGCCGGTGGCGAGCAGGCCCAGGGCCATGGCGATCGGCGTCTCGTACGCGGGTGCATCGCCCGACAGGAGCTGGGCGAGACCGAACAGCACCCCGACGGCTGCGAGCAGACCGGCGAGCGCGGCGGGGATGAGGCCGCGCCGGTAGGAGAGCAGCACGATCGGGGCCAGCTGCACGGCCGCGAGGAGGTAGATCGCCTGGCGGGCGCCGGTCCACGGGAGCGCGAGCGTGAGCACGGTGGCCATGCCACCGAGCGCCACATACCACCACGTCAGGAGCCCTGATGCCCGGTTCATGCCCCTCCCCGCTGCGGGCAGAGGAGGGACCATCCACCAGCGGCGCTTCGTCGCTTCATAGCATAGCCCCTGACCAGCCCCTTCGCGCAAGGGGTGACCCGCCCCGCGCGGCCCGTTGGAATTCGTGAGGAGGTGACCGATGTTCGTGACCCGGCACACCGCGGTGGTGGACCGCGTGCTCGCCGACAAGCTGTGGCAGCTCTACGACGTCTGCTACCGCGATCTCGCCGGCAGCGCAGTGACCAGAGAGATGCTGTACCGCAGCGAATTCGACGAGACGATCGCGGACCACACCAATCGCCTGTGGGTGCTGTGGGACGACACGGCGCCCGTGGGCATGTGCCTGGTGGCCACGGACATCGGGCGCACCCGCTACCTCAGTCGGGAGTACTTCGAGCATCACTACCCGGACCATATGCGACGGAGCGCGGTCCACTACATCATGTGGCTCGTGATCCACCCTGCTCATGTGGCAAAAGGGGCGATCGTCCGCCTCGCCCGCGAGGGACTTGCACTCGAGGCGTCGGAGGGAGCACTCCTCGTGTTCGACTCACCGTCGATCAACCAACCCGAGACGTCCGGTGGCTTCGCCGAGATGATGGCGCGCCTGGCCCGTTCGCTCGCCGGGCCCGCCCCGGTACGGCACCTCGAGACGCAGCACTACTTCGCGGTGGACTTCACCACGACGGTCGCCGCCGCCAGCGCTGCCACGACCCGCGACGACGTGGCGGTAGGCGGCGGCAGCGCCCCGCCCGTTGCCGCGGCAGCGTCCAACGCGCGCTCCTGAGCGGATTCATGCGCCGGGAGGGTTGCCTCGTTCGCTACCGTGTGCGCAGATGAGTCCACCGCCGGGCCCGCCCGTATGACGTCGCTGACCAAGCCGTACTCCGTGATCGTTCCCGGCGCGCATCTGATGGCCGCCCTGGTCGGGCAGCGCGACGCCCACCTGCGCCTGATCGAGGCGTCGTTCCCCGACTCCACCGTGGTGGCGCGCGGCAACGAGATCCACATCGACGGGCCGCAGGCAGAGACGGTCGGCCGGCTGTGCGAGGAGCTCGTCGTCATCCTGCAGCAGGGGCAGCACCTCGACGAAGCAAGCGTCCGGCGCAGCATCGACATGATGCGCGACAACGAGCGCCCCAGCCGGATCCTCACCGACGACATCATGCGCGGCGCCAAGGGCAAGCCGATCCGCCCGAAGACCGCCGGCCAGAAGCGCTACGTCGACGCGATCCGCAACAACGTCATCACGTTCGGTCTCGGCCCGGCGGGCACGGGAATGATTTGGCTGGCCGTCGCTATGTCGGTGCACGCGCTGCAGACGAAGAAGGTGCAGCGCATCATCCTCACCCGGCCGGCGGTGGAAGCCGGCGAGCGGCTGGGCTTCCTGCCCGGCGACCTGATGGCCAAGATCGACCCCTACCTGCGTCCTCTGTACGACGCGCTGTACGACATGGTGGAGGTGGAGGGTGCGCAGAAGCTGCTCGAACGGCAGGTCGTGGAAGTCGCGCCGCTCGCCTTCATGCGCGGCCGCACGCTCAACGACAGCTTCATCATCCTCGACGAGGCGCAGAACGCGACGCCCGAGCAGATGAAGATGTTCCTCACCCGCATCGGCTTCGGCTCGCAGGT
>CAYZFZ010000144.1:0-8857 GCA_964477795.1 uncultured Bifidobacterium sp. | reverse complement strand
GACCCGTTCCGTCTCACGATGGACGCCTACTGGAAGTACCAGGCCGAGAAGGAGCAGAAGCTCTACGCGATCATGGATGCGTTCGCGCAGAACAACGGCCACCTCGGCCTCACCGACGCCCGCTACCTCAACGCCCTCAAGCTGTTCCTCACCGGCGTCTCGCCGCTGGAGTACATGGCGCACCGCGGCTTCGCGCACGTGGGCCGCCAGCTGCCCGGCGTCGGCGCCCGCGTCGCCTGCCAGATGCAGTCGCTCGACGAGCTGCGCCACGCGCAGACCCAGATCCACTCGATGTCGAACTACAACAAGCTGTACGACGGCTTCCACAGCTGGCGGCACATGCACGACCGCGTCTGGTACCTGTCCGTGCCGAAGTCGTTCTTCGACGACGCGATCACCGCCGGCCCCTTCGAGTACATGATCGCGATCGGGTTCTCGTTCGAGTACGTGCTCACCAACCTGCTGTTCGTGCCGTTCATCTCCGGTGCCGCCTACAACGGCGACATGGGCGCGATGGCGTTCGGCTTCTCGGCGCAGAGCGACGAGTCGCGGCACATGACGCTGGGCCTCGAGGCGATCAAGTTCATGCTCGAGCAGGACCCCGACAACCTGCCGATCGTGCAGCACTGGATCGACAAGTGGTTCTGGCGCGGCTACCGGGTGCTGACGCTCGTGGCGATGATGCTCGACTACATGCTGCCCAAGAAGGTGATGAGCTGGAAGGAAGCCTGGGAGATCTACGCCGAGCAGAACGGCGGCGCCCTGTTCCAGGACCTCGCCCGCTACGGCATCCGCCCACCGCTGGGCTGGCAGCAGGCCTGCGACGACAAGGAGCACCTCAGCCACCAGGCATGGTCGACGTTCTACCAGTACCAGGCCGCGGCCCCGTTCCACACCTGGGTGCCCAGCGCCGAGGACATGGAGTGGGAGAGCGAGAAGTACCCCGACACGTTCGACGCCTTGTACCGCCCGCGCTTCGAGCAGTGGACGCAGATGGAGGCCGACGGCAACCGGTTCAACAACGGCACCCTGCCGCAGCTGTGCCAGGTGTGCCAGATCCCGATGCTGTTCACCGAGCCCGGCGACCCCACCCGCATCTGCTACCGCGAGAGCGAGTACAAGGGCGAGACCTACCACACGTGCTCGGACGGGTGTAAGAACATCTTCGACCACGAGCAGGAGAAGTACATCCAGGCCTGGCTGCCCGTGCACCAGATCTACCAGGGGCACTGCTTCGGCCCGGACGCGGACCCCACCGCAGCCGACTTCAACCCCCTGCTGGAAGTGATCAAGTGGTACCGCTACGACGTGGGTGTCGACAACCTGCCCTACGAAGGGTCGCGTGACCAGCAGAACTTCCGGGCCTGGAAGCAGCAGACCACCTCGAACGCGCCGGCCGCCGGCTGACCGCACTGACTCGAAAGGAGAAACCAATGGCCGTCAAAGCCGTCAAGGAGTACGTGTTCGAACCGGCGGACACCCAGGAGAAGCTGGGCGGGGCCCAGCTCACCTACATCGGTTGGCTCGACCACCTGATGTTCTGCGCCCCGTTCGCATTCCCCTTCCCGCCGGACATGCCCTTCGGGGCGATCATCGAGGCCGTGCTGCCCGGATCGTTCGGGGCACACCCCGACTTCGCGCAGATCGACTGGTCGACCGTCGAGTGGACCAAGGGCGGCAAGCCCTTCCACCCGGATCCGTCGAAGTCGCTCGCCGACAACGGGATGCGCCACAAGGACAGCCTCACGTTCCGCTCGCCGGGGCTGATGGGCATCAAGGGCGCGCACAGCTGAGGTCGATGCGATGACCTACGAGCTCACCATCGAGCCCCTGGGGCAGACCGTGGAGGTCGAGGACGGGCAGACCCTGCTCGATGCCAGCCTGCGCGCGGGTGTGTACCTCCCGCACGCCTGCGGGCACGGCCTGTGCGGTACCTGCAAGGTGCAGGTGCTCGATGGTGAGATCGAGCACGGCCCGGTATCGAGCTTCGCGCTGATGGACTTCGAGCGCGAGGAGGGGCTGTGCCTCGCCTGCTGCGCGACCGCCGAGTCCGACGTCACGATCGAAGCCGACATCGACGACGAGCCCGACGCGCTGAACCTTCCCGTGCGTTCCGTCACCGCCACCGTCAGCCGCATCGAGCGACTGACGCCGACGATCAAGGGCGTGTGGGCGAAGGTCGACGGCGCCGAGGGCCTGCCGTTCCAGGCCGGCCAGTACGTGAACGTCGAGCTGCCCAACGGGCAGGGCCACCGGCCCTTCTCGTTCGCGCAGTCGCCGTCGAACCCGCACGAGATCGAGCTCGACGTGCGGCTGCTGCCGGGCGGTGTGGCGACGACATGGATCCACGAGGAGCTGGCCGTCGGCGACCGGCTGCGCCTGGCCGGCCCGTACGGCCGGTTCCACGTGCGCGCGTCGGCGAACATGCCGTTGCTGTTCCTCGCCGGCGGCTCCGGGCTGTCCAGCCCGCGGTCGATGATCCTCGACCTCGTGGAGAAGGGTTGCACGCTCCCGATCACCCTCGTCTACGGCGCCCGCACCCGCGACGAGCTGTACTACGCCGACGAGTTCACCGCGCTCGCCCAGCGGCTGCCCACGTTCACGTACGTGCCCGCGCTGTCGCACGAGCCCGAGGGCAGCGACTGGGCCGGCGCCCGTGGGTTCGTGCACGAGGCCGCGGCCGCCCACTTCGACAACGACTTCCGCGGGGTCAAGGCGTACCTGTGCGGCCCGCCGGCGATGATCGACGCCTGCATCACCACGCTCATGCAGGGCCGCCTGTTCGAGCGCGACATCTACCAGGAGCTGTTCATCTCGGCAGCCGACACGGCGCGGGCGCGCAGCCCGCTGTTCAAGCGGATCTAGCGATGCCCAGCTTCACCGTCACACTCGCCACCACCGGCCGCCGGTTCACCTGCCCGGACACCACCAATGTGCTCGTCGGCATGGGCTACGTCGGCCCGGACGGCATCCAGGTGGGGTGCCGCGGCGGGGGCTGCGGCGTCTGCCGGGTGGAGGTGCTGGAAGGGACCTTTCTCGCCAAGCGGATGAGCAAGGCCCATGTCACCGAGGACGATCTGGCGCGCAACATCGTGCTGTCCTGCCGGATCATCCCCACCAGCGACCTCGTCATCCGCCCCTGTCCGCGCGTGCCGGCAACCCAGACCTGACCACGACCCAAATCCACAACCCAAGTCCACAACCCAAGTCCACCGAACAAGTCCACGACAGAACCAACAAGGAGAAAACCATGGCAATCACCGGAGTACTCCGCCCCGGGCACATGCAACTGAAGGTGCTGGATCTCGACGAGTCCGTCGAGTTCTACTCGAACGTCGTCGGTCTCGTGCAGACCGGCCGCGATGCGAACCGCGCCTACTTCAAGGGCTGGGACGAGCGCGACCACAACAGCCTCATCCTGCGCGACGCCGGCGAGGCCGGCATGGACTTCTACGGCTTCAAGGTTGCCGACGACGCCACGCTCGCCAAGCTGGAGGCCGACCTGAAGAACTACGGCGTCACCACCGAGCGCATCCCGGCCGGCGACCTGCTGGAGACCGGCGAGCGCGTCCGCTTCGAGATCCCCTCGGGCCACCAGATCGAGCTGTACGCGCAGAAGACCGATGTGGGCAACGGCTCGGGCTACTTCAACCCGCCGCCGTGGAACGAAGCCTCCGAGCGCGGCATCGCCCCGATCCGCATGGACCACGCCCTGCTCTACGGGCCCGACATCGAGAAGGTGCAGGCCCTGTTCGTCGACGTGCTCGGCTTCTACCTGGTGGAGCACATCCTGCTGGAGGACGGCAAGACCGACCTCGCCATCTGGCTCAGCTGCAGCACCAAGGCCCACGACGTGGCGTTCGTGCGCAACGAGGAGCCCGGCAAGCTGCACCACACGGCGTTCCTGCTGGAGAGCTGGGAGAAGGTGCTGCGCGCCGCCGACTTGATGTCGATGAACCGGGTGCCCATCGACATGGGCCCCACCCGTCACGGCGTCACCCGCGGCACCACCATCTACGCGTTCGACAACTCGGGCAACCGCTTCGAGACGTTCTGCGGCGGGTACCAGAGCTACCCGGACTGGGAGCCGCTGACCTGGACGTGGGACGAGGTCGGCCCTGCCGTCTTCTACCACGACCGCCAGCTGAACCCCGCGTTCCTCGGCGTCTACACCTGAGCCTCGCCTGATCCTGGCCTGATCGTCAGCTGATCGTCGATGCAGTACGGCGTCTGGTTCTCGCACCCGGACATCGGCAACGACCCTGCAGTCATCCGTGACTTCGCGCAGGCCGTGGACGGTGCCGGCTTCGATCGCCTGTACGCCGCCGAGCACGTGGTCGGTGGCCACCCGGACAGGGTGGCCACCGAACCCGTGCACACGAACCTGGTGCCGTACCACGAGCCGTTCGTGTTGTTCGGCTTCATGGCCGCGGTCACCACTCGCATCGAGCTGATGACCGCGGTGCTGGTGCTGCCGCAGCGGCAGACGGCACTGGTGGCCAAGCAGGCCGCCGAGCTCGACGTGCTGTCCGGCGGCCGGGCGTGCCTGGGCGTCGGTGTCGGTCGCAACTGGATGGAGTACGAGGCGCTCAACGAGGACTTCTCCACACGCGGCCGGCGGCTGGAGGAGCAGATCATGGTGCTGCGCCGGCTGTGGACGCAGGAGTACGTCACCTTCGAGGGGGAGTGGCACCATCTCGACCGCATCGGCCTCAACCCGCTCCCGGTGCGCCGGCCGATCCCGATCTGGATGGGCTCGTTCCGGGGAGCGATCGTGGAGAAGGTGCTGCGGCGAACCGCGCGGTTGGCCGACGGCTGGCTGCCGCAGTTCCCCGCCGACGACGAGTTCCGTGAGGTCGCCGAGCGCTTCTGGGGCTACGTCGACGCCGCCGGCCGCGATCGCGCGGAGCTGGGCATGGACTGCCCGATCACCGTCCACCGCGACGACTCGCCCGACCGGTGGGTCGCCGAGATGGAGCGCTTCCGCGCGCTCGGCGCCACCCATGTGCGCGTGATGACCGCCGGCGGCGGCTTCCGCTCGCCCCAGGAGCACCTCGACGCGGTGCTGCGCTGGAAGGCTGCCGTGACACCCTGAACGCCACCGGCGGGAGGGCAGTCACTCGCTGACGTGGTGGACGAGCGCGGCCCGACGTGACGCGAGCGCGGTGGCGAGCGCGGCGATCGTGTCGCCGGTGCCGGTGGTGCGCTCGGCGAGCATGCCGAAGCTGCGCGCGAGGGCCACGAAATCCGGGTTGGTGAGCGCCGTCGCGAACGGGCGGCCGGGGTACCTGCGTTCCTGGTGGGTGCGGATCGTGCCATAGGCGCGATTGTCGACCACGAGCACGACGATCGCCAGTTGCTCGTGGGCGACGGTGGCCAGCTCCTGCACGGTCATCATCACGTCGCCGTCGCCGGCGACGCACACGACGGCCCGGCCCGGATGGGTGGCTGCGGCCGCGACGGCAGCGGGCAGGCCGTAGCCCATCGAGCCGCTCACGGGTGCCAGCTGCCGGCCCGGGCGGTGGTAGGCGAAGGAACGCTGCACCGGCCTGGTGAAGTTGCCGGCCCCGTTCGTGATGATCGCGTCGGCGGGCAGCAGGTCGCGCAGCCCGCGGACGATCGCGTCGAGCGGTGTGTCGTTGCCGACCCAGGCGAGGTAGTCGGCCCGCGCCGCCGCGGCCCAGGCCGGCCAGGTGGCGCCAGGGCGCACCGTCGGGAGCGCGGCGAGGAAGGCGCCGGGTTCGGTGGCGATGGCAACGGTGGCGGGATGCACCCGGCCGTGCTCCTCCGGCGACGGGTGCACGTGGACGAGCCGGAGCGTGGGGTCGGCGCCGTCGAAGAGGGTGAAGCCGTTGGTGGTGGGATCGTCGAGCCGGTCGCCGATGGCGAGCACGAGGTCGGCCGCCCTCACACGGGCGACGAGCGCCGGGTCGGCGCCCAGGCCGAGCGAACCGGCGAACGTGTCGCCGCGGTGGTCGACGAGATCCTGACGGCGGAAGCCGGTGACGAGCGGGATGCCGGGTAGCGCGCCCGGCAGCTCGGCGATCGCGGCGTCCGTCCAGCGGCTGCCGCCGACGATGGCGAGCGGCCGCTGCGACGCGGCCAGCAGGTCGGCCACCGCCGCGGTCGCGCTCGCGGCGGGCGCGGCGCCGGCCACGGGCGCGTCGGCCACCAGCGGGGCCGAGCAGGGCTCGGTGAGCACGTCCTCGGGAAGGCCGATCACCACGGGGCCCGGCCGCCCAGAGCGCGCCAGCGTCCACGCCGTGGCGAGCACCTCCGGCGCCCGCTGCGGGTCGTCGAGCTCGTGCACCCACTTGCAGATCGACCCGAACACCGCCGAGAGATCGACCTCCTGGAACGCGTCGCGCCCGCGCTGGTGGCGGGGCACCTGCCCGACGAGCACCAGTAGCGGGGTCTCGTCCTGTTGCGCGGTGTGGATGCCGATCGACGCGTTGCACACGCCCGGGCCGCGGGTCACCATCGCCAGACCCGGTCGCCCGGTCAGCTTGCCGTGCGCCTCCGCGGCGAAGGCCGCCCCGTTCTCGTGGCGGCAGGTGACGAAGCGCAGTGCCGGCTCGTCGTGCAGCGCGTCGAGCACCGCGAGGTAGCTCTCGCCGGGCACGCCGAACGCGAGGTCGGCGCCGAGTGCGACGAGCTGCTCGACGATCGCGACGGCTGCCGTTCGTGGGCGGGCTGGAGTGGTGGCCATCGGCCGAACCTACCTGCGTGGGCCGGGCACGGGAAGATGCGCGTTCCGGCGGTCGGGACGCCGCCGGCGGGAGCCGTCAGCCCAGCGCGTCGACCGCTCGCCGGAGCCGCGCGACTGCCTCGCCGAGCTGGGCCGGCTCGAGCGTGGAGTACGACAGCCGCGCCTTCGCGTCGGGCACCTGGTCGATCGTGAACGCGTTGCCGGGCACGAACGCGACGCCTTCGCGCACGGCGTGCTGCAGCAGCACCGTCGTGTCCGGCACGTCGCGGAACTCGGTCCACAGGAACATGCCGCCGTCGGGCCGGTGGAACGAGAGGCGGTCGCCGAGCGCCTCGTCGAGCGCGTCGGCCAGCGCCGTGCAGCGCTCGCGGTACATGGGCACGATGCGCGCCTTCTGCTCGTCGAGCCAGCCGGGCCTGCCGACGGTGTTGACGAGCAGGAACTGGGAGAACGTGGAGGTGTGCAGATCGGCGGCCTGCTTGGCCCGCGCGACCCACGACATCACGTCCGGCGGGCCGATCATCCAGCCGACGCGGAAGCCGGGAGCGACGATCTTGGAGAACGTGCTGAGGTGCACCACCCGCTCCGTGAAGCTGGCGATCGCGGGCAGCGCCTCGCCGGCGAAGCGGATCGCGCCGTACGGGTCGTCCTCCACGATCAGCAGCTCGTAGCGGTCGGCCAGGGCGGCGAGCTGCCGGCGGCGCGCGAGCGACATCGTCGCGCCGGACGGGTTGTGGAAGTTGGGCACCACGTAGACGAGCTTCGGGCGCAGGCCGGCGGCGAGGCGCTCGGCGAGCAGCTCCACCTGCATGCCGTGCTCGTCGCCGGGGATCACCTCGAAGCGCGGCTGGAACAGCTCCAGCGCCTGCACCGCGCCGAGGTACGCCGGCGACTCGGAGACGACGACGTCGCCCGGGTCGACGAGCACCTTGGCGAGCAGGTCGAGCGCCTGCTGCGAGCCGTGTGTGACGAGGATCTGCCCCTCGACCGCCACCTCGCGGCCGAACGCCTCGGTGTACTGGCCGGCGATCCACTGGCGCAGCTCGAGCACCCCGTCGGTGGCGCTGTACTGCACGACCCGCGGCCCGTACTCGCCGAGCAGCCGGTCGGCCTCGCGGCGCAGGTCGGGCAGCGGGAAGCTGGCGGGTGTGGGCAGGCCACCGGCGAGCGACAGCATGTCGGTCATCTCGGTGACCTTCAGCAGGTCGCGGATGGCCGACGAGCGGAGCCCTTGCGTGCGGGTGGCGAATTGGTACGACATGGCAGGTGCACGGTAGTTCGCACGTGCGGCGGTGTGCCGCCCGTGGGTGGCGCCAGCGGGGTGCTGTCGCTACCAGCGAGCGCCGGCGTGGGTGTCAGTTGCCGGCGTGGTGCGTGAAGTCGGCGATGTACAGCGCGAGCGCGCCGCCCACGGAGAGCCCGGCGAGCAGCCAGAAGCGGATGATCACCTTCGTCTCCGCCCAGCCCACGTTCTCGAAGTGATGGTGGATCGGTGACATGCGGAACAGCCGGCGCGTGCGGCCGCTCGCGCGGAACACGATCATCTGCAGCGCGACCGAACCGATCTCGATCACGTTCAGGCCGCAGATCATCACGAGCAGCAGGTGAGTGTTGGTGGTGAGCGCCAGCAGCGACAGCGCGGCGCCGATGGAGAGCGCGCCCACGTCGCCCATGAAGATCGTCGCCGGTGCCGAGTTCCACCACAGGAAGCCGGCGCACGCCCCGGCGAAGGAGGCGGCGAAGACGGTGAGGTCGTACGGGTTGACGATCGTGCCGTAGAGATCGGGATTGCGGAAGCCCCAGAACGCGATGCCCGTGAACGCGACGAACCCCATCAACGCCGAGCCGCCGGCGAGCCCGTCGAGCCCGTCGGTGACGTTCACCGCGTTCGTGGTGGAGAAGATGAGGATGCCCGCCCAGAAGATCCACAGCCACCACGGCAGCTCCCAGCCCGGCGAGTCGGCCCGGGTGAACGAGATGGTCTGCGAGACGCTGGTCGTGCTGACGAGCAGCCAGGCCAGCAGGACGCTGATGGCGAAGGTGACGTAGCCCTTCTTCTTCCAGAAGATGCCGCGGTTGCGGGCGATGCGGACCTTGATGAAGTCGTCGACGAAGCCGAGCCCGGCCAGCACGAGGACGGCGCCGAAC
>CAYZFZ010000143.1:0-8877 GCA_964477795.1 uncultured Bifidobacterium sp. | reverse complement strand
GTACCTCGACTACTCGCGCCCGGCGGGTGGCTGGGTGCCCAACCGCAACGGCGGCCGCGAGAACCTCGATGCCATCGCGTTCCTCAAGGAGCTCAACGGCGTGATCGCCCTCGAGGCGCCCACGGCGATGGTCATCGCCGAGGAGAGCACGGCGTGGCCGAAGGTCACCCACCCGCTCGAGTTCGGTGGCCTCGGTTTCACCCACAAGTGGAACATGGGCTGGATGAACGACACGCTCGGCTACATGGAGCACGACCCCGTGCACCGCCGGTACCACCATCGCGAGCTGTCGTTCGGCCTGCTCTATGCGTTCAGCGAACGGTTCGTGCTGCCGCTCAGCCACGACGAGGTGGTGCACGGCAAGGGCAGCCTGCTGGGCAAGATGCCCGGCGACGACTGGCAGCGTTTCGCCAACCTGCGCGCGCTGTACGCGTGGATGTGGGCGCAGCCGGGTGCGCCGCTGCTGTTCATGGGCGGCGAGATCGCCCCGTTCACCGAGTGGAACGAATCCACCGGCCTGCCGTGGTACCTGCTCGAGCACGCCTCGCACCGCGGCATCCGCGACCTGCTCGCCGAGCTCAACCGGGTGGTCACCGCCTGGCCGGCGCTGTTCGAACGCGACCACGAGCCCACCGGCTTCCAATGGCTCGACGCCGACGACGCCAACCACTCGATCTACGCGTTCCTGCGCTGGGGGTTCGCCGGTGGCAAGGCCGTCGCCGCGGTCGCCAACTTCACGCCCGTGCCCCACGCCGGGTATCGCGTCGGCCTGCCGTGGGCGGGGGAGTGGACGGTCCTGCTCGACACCGACTCGCCGAACTACGGCGGCAGCGGTTTCGCCGGCTACGACCTCACCGGCCTGCAAACCGGCAGCGCGGTCGTCACCGCCACCACCGAGGTGGCGTGGCAGGGCCAGCCCGCGTCGGCCGTCGTCGACCTGCCGCCGCTGGCCGTGCTGTGGTTGGGGTCTGCCCGCCCGTGAGCCGCTGCGTCGCATGATGCCGGGCGGTCTGTCCCGGCTCTGGCGAGACGACCGGTTGCGAGCGGTGTTCGCCGCGTGCGTGACGCTCGGCTTCGCGGTGGGCGTGTTCGCGGTGTCGTTCGGCGTGACGTCGGTCTCCGCCGGCGCATCGGTGGCGCAGACGTGCGCGCTGTCGCTGATGGTGTTCACCGGCGCGTCGCAGTTCTCCGCGGTCAGCGTGCTCGGCGCCGGTGGCTCGCCCGCATCGGCGTTCGGTGGCGCCGCGCTGCTGGCCGCTCGCAACAGCGTGTACGGGCTGGCCATGGCACCGCACCTGAAGGGCCGGCTGGGCACGCGCCTGGTCGCGGCGCAGCTGACGATCGACGAGTCGACGGCGATGGCCGCCGCGCAGGACGACGAGACGCACCGCGTTGCCGCGTTCTGGATCACCGGCGCGAGCATCTACCTGTTCTGGAACATCGGGACCCTGATCGGCGCACTGCTCGGCTCTGCCATCGACCCCACCACCTACGGCCTCGACGCCGCCTTCCCGGCCGCGTTCGTCGCGATGCTGTGGCCGCTGCTGCGCGAGCGCCGCTCGCGGCTGGCGGCCGCCATCGGGGCAACGGTGTGCGTGGTGCTGATCCCGTTCACTCCCGTCGGCGTGCCCATCCTGTGTGCCGCGCTGGCCATCCTGGTCGGTGTGCCGGAGCCGGCGGAGGTGACGCAGTGAGCTGGTGGTTCGTGTTCGCGCTCGCCGCCACGGCCTACGGGTTCAAGGTGCTCGGCCTCGTGCTGGTCGGCGACCGCAAGATGCCGCCGCTGCTGGATCGCTGCCTCGCCCTCATCCCCGCTGCCCTGATCGCCGCGATCGTGGTGAAGGACACGTTCAGCGTCGGCCAGCACCTGCAGCTGGACGCTCGCGCTGCCGGCGTGGGCGCGGCGGCCATCGCCGCCTGGCGCCGCGCCCCGCTGATCCTGGTGATCGTGATCGGCGCCGCCGTGACGGCTGTGGTGCGCGCGGTGGCGTGAGCCGAGGGCGCCCCCACATCGGACGAACTCGTCGCTGGACTGCTCGCTGAGATCATCGCGGGATCTCCTCGCGCAGCTCGGCAGCTCGGTGGTGGCCACACGCCCGACCCAGGGTGTCGCGATTCGCGCGGCGACAGGTTTCCTTGCACGACGCGCAGCCAAACCTGTCACGTGCTGAACGAGCCACCCTCGACGACCCACAGTTCGGCTGCCTGCTCTAGCTCGAGCTCTAACGGGGCCTGTCCCAGCGGTTCACGTGAACCGCTTGCGTGAGGCATGCCGCAGTGCCGTTTCACCTACCCTGATTCGATGCCGGTCACGTTCTTCGCTCATCAGGCGCCGGTTCTGCCAATCGCACGACGTTGGCCGCAGACAACCGACGGACTCGCGTTGGTTGTGGGTTCGATGGCGCCGGGATGGGTTCGCGTGGCAGGGTGACGGAACGTGAATATCGACTCCGTGCACGACGGCGGGCGCCCCGCACCACAGATGGTGCGCGACGCAGTTGCTCTCGAGAGGCGGCGGCATCAGCAGCGCCGCCGGGTGGTTGCAGCTGTTGTCGCAGCAGACGCCCTTCTCCTCTTGGTGGCACCCGTTGCAGGTTTGGGCTTGGTCCCGGTGGCCTTGGTCGTGTGCTGGGTGCACGCGTCGCTCTCATCGATTCTCCGAGATGCGGCCGTTGCGGCCTGGAGTCTCGAGGATGGCACCGTGACGGTCGGCAATGGCAATGGCTTCGGTGCGATGCGCGCGGTGACGCTCGAGCTCGGTTGCGGTGAACACGGTCGTCTCGTTCGGGGCCACATCTACAGCCCGGTGTTCAGTCAGGCAGGGACGCTGGCGGTGGCACGGATCGCTGGACAACCTCGGCTCACGGTCATGTACGGGAACAGCCGCATCTATCGAATCACGTCGGCGAACGGGGCCGAGAAGCGGTGGGCCAGTGCAGTCTGACCCGCGAACAGTGTGATGCACGCTGAGTCGTGTGGAGGCGTGCGCTGCAGTGGGTGCCGTCAGCCGGCCGGCTGCTCGACCACCCGGCGCAGGCCGCGCAGGTTGCGCCGCCAGATCGCGCGCAGCACGACCTTGCCGCCGACCCATGCACCGATGGGGCCGCCCATCCACCAGGGGAAGACGAGCGTCTCCTCCCACACGAAGCGGGTGCGGCGGCCGAGGTCGATGGGGACGAGCAGGAAGCGGCCGCTGCCGGTGACGAGCCCCGTGTGGCGTACACCCATCACGCCCCGAGCGGCCTGAGCGCCCTGAGCGGCCTGAGCGCCATCCTCGGTGGCCGGCGGCTGCCATTCGGTGATCTCCATGCGGTCGACGAGCGTGAACGGGCCGACCTTCGTGTCGCACAGGAACTCGGTGCCGGTACCACGGCGCTGCTCGCCGGTGAAGCGGATGGCCACGGCGTCGTGCATCCAGTCGACGTGGCGCTCGACAGGTTCTACGACCGACCACACCCGTTCCGGTGTGGCGTTGATCTCGATCTCGACGCGGATGCCTGCCATGCGCGTGCCCGAAACGAGCGGAGGATCAGGCTTTGACGGCGACGTTGCGCAACTGCTCGGCCGCGGTCTCCGGCGACACGATGTTGATCATCACGCCGGTGCCGCGCTCGAAGCCCGCGGTGGTGATCAGCTTCGGGAACAGGTGCACGTGCCAGTGGTACGAGCCGTTGTAGTGGTGCGGCGCCGTGTGGAAGACCAGGTTGTAGGCGACGTCGCCGTGCACATCGCGCAGCGTGCCGAGTGCGTCGCGCACGGCCGTGCCGACGGCCTTCAGGGTGGTGTCGGAGCTGTCGGTGAGGTGGAGGTCGTGGCTGCGCGGGATGATCAGCAGCTCGTAGGGCGACTCGGCCCAGAACGGGCTGACGCACACCACGTCGTCGGTGGCGAACAGGACGCGCTTGCCGTCCACCAGTTCGGCCTCGATGGTGGCGCACAGGATGCAGCCGCCCTCGAAGCGGGTGAACGCTCGCTGCTCTTCGAGGATCTCGCCCGGAACGAACGGCAACCCGAGCAGCTGGCCGTGGGGATGGGCCAGCGATGCGCCGGCTTCACGGCCGTGGTTGATGATGGCCTGGGTGTAGCGGACGTGGCTGGTGGCAGCATGCTGCTGCAGGCGGCGCTTGAGCATCAGCATCAGGTCGCCGGCGTCGTCGTCGGACAGCAGGTGCAGCCCGCCCTCGTGATCCGGGGTGTAGACGAACACCTCGTGGGTGCCGCTGGCCTCGGCCTCCACGTGCACCGGGCCGAGGTGGTGGACGGCGAAGGGCTCGTCGCCGTCGAACGCGGGGTACAGGTTCGGGACCACGCGCATGCGCCACTGGCCGCCGGCGTCGAGCGTCTCCAACGCGGGCAGGGAGGACTCTTCGTGGCCGGGGCAGAACGGGCATGGGCGACCGGGAACGGCCTCGACCTGCGCGTTGCGCGGTGCGAAGTCGGAAGGACGTTCGGCCCGATCTGCGACGATCGTGACCCAGCGCCCGGTCAGCGGGTTCAAACGGAGTTGGCTCACAGCTCGGCCAGTCTACGGGTTGTCAAGAGTCGAGGGGCGGACGCACCACGGATTTGCGTCAGGTTCCCTTGCAAAAGACCGAAACATGACGTTCGCTCTCCGTGCCGAAGCGGCCACGGTCGAACGACTCCCAGCGGTCGACGAGGCGCAGCCCGGCCGCCGCCGCCATCTCGTCGAGTTGCGCGGGGGTGGCCCAGCGGATGCTCCACGGCCGCAGCCGCACCCCACCCGTCTCGGTGATGTCGATGAACTGACCCTCGGCCCGCTGGGCCTCCGCATCGGCGGTGCTGACGCTGAGCACCACTCGATCGGCGGTCAACGACCGGAGGGTGACGCTGGAGGCGGGTTCGTGCAGTGGGTCGGGCACGAACGCCTCGACGACGAAGGCGCCACCCTCGGTGAGGCGCGCCGCGACTGCCGCGAAGCAGGCCTGCTGCCGCTGCTCGGTGAGCAGGTTGAAGAACGTGTTGTACGCGACGAAGGCGAGCGTGAAGGGGCCCGGCGGGAGATCGTCGACCATGTCGCCGAGCACGGCGTGCACCGTGCCCCCGGGATCGTTGGCGCGCAGCCGGTCGAGCATCGCCGCGCTCGCATCCAGCCCGTACACCGTCGCGCCAGTGGCGGCGAGTGGGATCGCGAGACGCCCGGTGCCGACACCGAGCTCGAGGACGGCGCCACCGCCGGCCAACCCGGCGAGCACCTCCGTGGTGGTGGCGATGTCGGAGATGCCGTGGTACCAGTCGTCGTAGACGTCCGCGAACGCATCGCCGTAACTCGAATCGTGGTAACCCCGCATGGCGGACATCTTGGGGCATGCGCCGCCGACTCGCCAGCCGGTTTGGGCCACAATGGCGGGGTGAGCCAATGGGCGGGCATCGAATCGGCGGCAGGCCCCTCACCACGGCCCGAACGCGCCCCCGCCGCTGCAGCCCGGTCGGCACCGGCCCCGCGCCTGCGCCGTAGCGAGCGTCTGGTCCTCGGATCGATCGACGGTGCCGCGCACGTCCTGCAGCGCCGAGCGCGCGGCGTGATCGTCGGCTCGGCGATCTTCATGGTGCCGATGGTCGGTGCCGGGGTCGCGCTGGCGATCCTGGCGTTCGACCAGTTCGACACGTTCGACGGCCTGCTCGGCGACCGTGGATACGTTGGCGCCGAGTCGGCGTTCGTGTTCCTCGCGCTCGCGCTGCAGTCGTTCACCGCCCACCTCATCGGGGCCTACACCGCGACCTACATGGTGCGCTACCAGCTCGGCGGCGCGCCCACCATCCGCGACTGCGCGGGGCCGGTGCTGCGCCGGCTGCCGTTGCTGCTGGCGACCTGGGCACTCACCCACTGGTGGGCGCTGCTGCTCGACCTGTGGGTGATCAACGCCGATGCGGCGACGCTCGCCGTGCAGGCCTGGCTGCTACCACCGCTCGCGGCCCTGCTCAGCTCGTGCGTGCTGCTGGTGACGCCGGTGATGATGGGCGAGTGCCTGGGGTTCCGGGCCATCCCGCGCGCCTGGCGCCTGGTGCGTACCCGCTTCGGCGCCGCCTTCGGGTTCGTGTGGGCGTGCGGCATCCTGGCGGCGATGATCTTCACGTTCATCGCGTTCCTGCCACAGCTGGCCGAGTCCACCGGGCTGATCACGTTCGGCTCGTACATGTGGTTGGTGCAGGGCGTCACCTCGCAGCTCGCGTTCCTGATCGTGATCCCCTTCGTCGCCATCGCGACCGCCCAGCTGTACCTGCAGATCCGTGTGCACGCCGAGGGCCTGGACATCGTGCTGGCCGCCGATCGAGCGTTCGGGCGCACACCGTGATCGCGCCCACGCTCACCGCCGCCGCGCTGCGCGCGTACACCTGGGTGGCGGCAGCACCGCCGCCGGATCCGCTCGGCCCGGTGGACCAGGACCCGGATGCGGTGCGCGAGGAGGCCTGCAAGCTGGTCAGCAAGAACACGTCGGTGTGTTCCCCGCCGAAGCCGCCCACGCCGTCCAGCAGCGGCGGCGGTGGCGGCTTCGATCTCAGCATCGTGTCGTTGCTGCTGTGGCTGCTGCTCCTCGCGGCCGTCGTCGGCCTTGCCTTCCTGCTCGTGCGCTGGTTCGCCACCCGCCAGGGTTGGCACACCGCCGGCCGCCGTACGAAGGACGCGGTCGGCGACGACGTCGACCTCGTGGAGCGCGATGCCGTAGCGGTGGATCGGTCGCGTGAGCCGACGAACTGGCGCGCGGAAGCCGACGAGCACCGGCGGGCCGGCCGCTACCGCGATGCGTTGCGCTGCCGCTACCGAGCGCTCGTCGGCGACCTCGCCCGCCGTGGGCTGATCGACGAGATCCCCGGGCGCACCACCGGCGAGGAACGCGCCCAACTGCGGCGTGTCACACCAGCGGCGGCGCCGCCGTTCAACACGGCGGCCGACCTCTTCGACGGCGCGTGGTACGGCCACCTTGCCGTGGAGGCGGCCGACGACGACCGGTTCCAGTCGCTGGAACGCGACGTGCTCGCGACCGCCCTCGAGGCCCGGCGATGAGCCCCCGTCGCATGGCCGGGAGCGAGCCCGGCGGTGGTGGGAGAGCGGCGATCACCGCCCTGCTGCTCGTGATCGCGGCGGTCGGCATGCTGCTGCTGTTGCGAGCGCAGCCGGACCCGGAGCCCTTCGACCCGCGCAGCGCCGCTGGCAGCGGCACCCGCGGGCTGGTGGTGCTGCTGGAGCGGCATGCGGCGAGCGTGGACGTCGTGCGCAGCGCGCCGGCGGCCGGTGATGGTGCCCGAGTGCTGGTGCTGGAGGATCGACTCGACGACTCCCAACGCCGCGCCCTGCTCGCCTTCGCGGACGCGGGCGGGGTCGTCGTGGTCGCCGACCCCGCGAGCAGTCTCACCGGCGACAGCGAGGAGGTGTCGGCGGTGTCCGCGGGGGTGCCGTCGTTCGCGGACAACGACGTCGAGAACCAGATCGACGTGCCGCTCGACGACTGCGACATCGCCGCGCTGGCACACCTGCGCGGGTTGTTCGTCCGCGACGGCGTGAGGTTCCGCGGCACCGCCGGGCCCTCCTGCTTCCGCGACGGGACCGGCGCGTTCGTCGTCGTGCACGTGCAGGGCAGCGGGCTGATCGTGCAGCTCGGCGACAACGAGCTGTTCACCAACGGCCTGCTGCGCTACGCGGACAACGGGCCGCTCGCGACCGCGCTGCTCGCACCCACGCCGGACTCGCGGGTGGACATCCTGCTCGGGGCCGAAGCCGCCAAGTCCACCGCTGATCTCGGCTCCGGCGACCGGACGCTCTCCGACCTGGTACGGCCCGGCGTGTGGATGGCCCTGCTGCAGCTCGCCATCGCGTTCGTCGTGTTCGCGATCGCGCGTGCCATCCGCCCCGGCCGCCCCGTGCGCGAGCCCGAGCAGGTGCCCGTCGCCGGCAGCGAGCTGGTCGTTGCCACCGGCAACCTGATGCAACGCGCCCGCCACGCGCAGCGTGCCGGCTGGCTGCTGCGCGGCAACCTGTACCGCGACCTGTGCCGCCGGCTGCACCTGCCGCCCACCACCACCGTCGAGGCGCTCGACGTAGCCGTCGCGGCGCACACCTCGCTGCCGGCGGGTGCCGTCGCAGCCGCGCTCGAACGCGAGGTGCACGACAACGCCGGGCTGGTGGAGCTCGGCAACGCCCTGCAAGCGATCCGTGACGCAGCCCTCCCGGGCGGCGTCGAATCCGAAGGAGTCAACGCGTGAACGACGTCAACGTCAACGTCAACGGCAACGGCAACGTCAACGGCAACAGGTCACCGCTCGAGGCCGTGCTGGCCGTGCGCAGCGAGGTCGGCAAGGTGGTGGTGGGCCAGGAGGGTGTGCTCACCGGCGCGATCGCGGCGCTGCTGGTGAACGGGCACGTGCTGCTGGAAGGCGTGCCGGGTGTGGCCAAGACGCTGCTGGCGAAGAGCCTTGCCGCCGCCTTCAACATGCGCTTCACCCGCCTGCAGTTCACCCCCGACCTGATGCCCAGCGACGTCGTCGGCCAGCAGCTCGTCGGCCAGACCTCCGACGGGATCACGTTCAAGTTCCGTGAGGGTCCGGTGTTCACCAACCTGCTGCTCGCGGACGAGATCAACCGCACGCCGCCCAAGACGCAGTCGGCGCTGCTCGAGGCGATGCAGGAGAAGCGCGTGACGGTGCAGGGACGCACCTACGAGCTCGACCCGCCGTTCTTCGTCTTCGCGACGCAGAACCCGATCGAACTCGAAGGCACCTATCCGCTGCCCGAGGCCCAGCTGGACCGCTTCATGCTCGAGGTCCTGCTCGACTACCTGCCGGAGGAGGACGAGGTCGCGGTGGTGAAGGCGACGACGGCGCTGCCGCCGGAGGCGGTGCAGCCGGTGGTGTCGAAGGACG
>CAYZFZ010000142.1:4633-8910 GCA_964477795.1 uncultured Bifidobacterium sp. | reverse complement strand
CACGAAGCGACCGGGCAGCGAGACCTCCTGCGTGAGGCGGGCCCCCTTGGCCCCGATCGGGTTCTTCGTGACCTGGCACACGATCAGCTGCTTCGAGCGCAGCATCTGCTCGATGCGCGGCTGATCCTGCTTCTGGACGATGTCCTCCTGGTCGTACTGCACGTCGCCGCGGTAGAGCACCGCGTTCTTCGGCGTGCCGATGTCGACGAAGGCAGCCTCCATGCCGGGCAGCACGTTCTGCACCTTGCCGACGTAGATGTTGCCGTGGATCTGGCTGACGTCGTCGGCGGGCCGGCTGACGTAGTGCTCGATGAGCGTGCGGCCCTCCAGCACGGCCACCTGGGTGAGCGCGGGGCGCACCTGCACGCACATCAGGTAGCGGCCGACCGGGCGGCCGTTGCGCTCGCGCCCACGCCGGCGCTCGAGCACGTCGGCGTCCAGCTCGGGCAGCTCCGTGCGGCCCGCGGCGCCACCAACAGCGCCGACACCGCCGGCGCCGCCGGTGCCGCGGCCCTTGCCGCCGCGACGACGCTTCTTCTTGGCGGCGTCGCCCTCTTCTCGCTCGCGCACGTCGCCGTCGCCGCGGGCGCCCTGGCCGCCACTCCTGGCCGGTGCCGCGCCCGGCTTGGCGCCCTTGCCGCGACCGTTGCCCTTCCCGCCACCGTTGGCCGGGCCGGGCGGGGCGATCGCGGGCACGGCCGTGCCGGCGGGGGCCGGGCGGGTGTCGCCGATCTGCGGGCGGCGAACCAGCGCTTTCTCGGCGGCGGCGGCCGAGGGCCGGTTCTCGCTCAGCCGATCGGGCAGCTCGGGCTGGTCGGCACCTGGCGCCGCCACCGCCTCGGCGGCGGCCACCGCAGCGGCGGCCGGGCGGCGGCGCGGTGCCGGCTTTGGCGCGGGTTCGGCCGCGGCGGCCGTGTCGAGGCCACGACTGCCGCCGGACCTCTCGTCGGCGGTCGCGGCGTCGGTGGTCTCGGTGCCGGCGGTCGCGGTGCCGGCGGTCGCGGTGCCAGCGTTCGCGGCGTCAGCGTTCGCGGCGTCAGCGGCCTCGGTGTCAGCGGCCTGGCCGTTGAGATCGTCCACGTCGGTGTCGTCGCCGTCGTAGTCGCCGTCCGCGTCACTGTCGTCGTCGCCTGCCTCACCAGCGGGGCGCGGCTTCTTGCGGTTGCGACCGCCGCGCGAGCCGCGGCGACGCTTGCGGGCTGCGGTGCGCACCGTGGGATCGTCGATCCCATCCGTCTCGTCCCCGTCGCCGACATCGCCGCCGGCGTCCACCTGGTCCGCGACCTCATCGGCCGCGGCATCGGTCACCGTCGCGACGGTCTCACGCGGGGCGCGCGCCTCCGTTGCCGGCGTGCCCGGCGGTGCCGGCTCGATGCCGGTGGTGTCGAATTCGTTGCTGCTCATCGTCGAAGTCCCTTCTCATACGCACTCCACAGGGGTGCGCGTCGCGACCGGGTGCGCCGGGATGATCTCCCTGCGCACGCCGTCGCGCTCGATCCATTGATGTGTACGAAGCACCCGAGCGGTCACGTCGACCGGATCGAGTGCGGGAAACAGTGCGGCGACGAGCTCCGTCGGGCGGAGGCCCCTGCCATTGGTGGCCAACACCGCGGTGAGGTGCGGCCGGGGGTCGTCGGTGCCGGCGCCGGTGGGCGGCGACATGACCGACAGATCTTCGATGGCACCGCGCACGTCGTCGACGGTGTGGTGCCCCTTGCGCTCGCGCGCGACCAGCAGCGCTGGCCGCGCCAGCGCTTCCGCAGCGGCCTCGGCCGCCTCCTGCTCGCCCACCCCGTGCAGCGTGAGCTGCCAGGTGCAGGCGACGACGTCCTCCTGCAAGGACGGGCTGCCCGCCTCACGCGGCACCACATGGGTGACCTCGTAGCCGACGGGCAACTCCGAGCCGAAGCGCGCCGCCAGCTCGTACAAGTCGTGTGGCGCACCCGCAGCGTCGAGCTCGGCAGCGAGCTCGATGTCGAGGTACTCGGCGAGGCTCTCGCCACCGGTGGGGAGGGCGAGGCCGAACGACATGCGCGGCCGGGGGGTGAAGCCGGTGGAGTACGCCAGCGCGACGCCGGCCTTGCGGACCGCGCGCTCCCAGTGCCGCGCCGTGTCGCGGTGGCTGGTGAAGCGGACCTTGCCCAGCTTGGTGTGGCGGATGCGCAACTTCACGACGCACCCCCAGCGACTGCCGCGACGTCGACGACCGCGGCCACGGGCTCGGCCTGCCGCGGGCGAGGCATCAGGGCCACCGGCACCTCGCCGCCGCGAGCGAGATCCTGCCCGGTGCCCTGGCTGCCGCCGGCCGGCGGCACCGCCGAGGCGACCACGTGCTCGATGCCGTAGCCGGTGCACACGCCGCAGTCGTAGCACGGCGTCCAGCGGCAGTCCTCCAGCCCGTGCTCGGCGAGCGCGGCCTGCCAGTCCAGCCACAGGAAGTCCTTGTGCAGCCCGGCCGACAGGTGGTCCCAGGGCAGCACCTCGTCCTCGTGGCGGTGGCGGTACACGTACCACTCCACCGACAACCCCTCGGCGGCCATCGCGTCGTCCCAGCGGGACATGCGGAAGAACTCGCTCCACTCCTGGAAGACGCCGCCGTCTCGCCACACGCGCTCCATGACGGCGCCGATGCGCCGGTCGCCACGGGCAGCGATGCCCTCGGCCAGCGTCGCTGCCGGGTCGTGCCACTTGACGTTGACGCCCTTGGCCCGCTGGGCGGCGTTGCGCACCAGCTGGATCTTGCGGCGCAGCTCGTCGGTGGTGTTCTGACCGAACCACTGGAACGGGGTGTGCGGTTTGGGCACGAAGCCGCCGAGGCTGACCGTGACGCTGGCCCGGTTCGTGTACCGGCGGCCGATCTGCACGCAGTTGCGGGCCAGTTCCACGATGCCCTGCGTGTCCGCGTCGGTCTCCGTGGGCAGCCCGGTGAGGAAGTACAGCTTCATCCGGTGCCAGCCCTGCGAGTAGCCGGACTCGACCGCGCCGTAGAGATCCTCCTCGGTGATCAGCTTGTTGATCACATGACGCAAGCTCCAGCTGCCGGCCTCGGGCGCGAACGTGAGGCCGCTGCGCCGGCCGCCCGACACCTGGCCGGCAAGGCCGACCGTGAACGCGTCGACGCGCAGCGAGGGCAGGCTGACCGACGTGGTGTCGGCGGCGCCGCAGTCGAGCGGGTTGATGCTCTGGAGCACCTGCTCGATGCCGCTGTAGTCGGCGGTGCTCAGCGAGGTGAGGCTGACCTCGTCCTGCCCGGTGCTGCGCAGCCCGTTGGCGATCATCGTGCGCACCTGCTCGGCCGGCCGCTCGCGCACGGGGCGGGTGATCATGCCCGCCTGGCAGAAGCGGCAACCCCTGGTGCACCCGCGGAAGACCTCCACGGCGAGGCGGTCGTGCACCACCTCGGTGAGCGGGGCCAGCGGGTGCTTGGGGTAGGGCCACTCCCCCAGGTCGGCGACGGTGCGCTTGTGCACCACCGCGGGCACGTCGGCGTACTTCGGGGTGACCGCGCGTAGCGCGGGGCCGTCGTACTCCACGTCGTACAGCGCCGGGCAGTACACACCGGGCACCTGTGCGAGCGCGCGCAGCACGCCGTCGCGGCTACCGGGGGTGCGGCCGCTGGCCTTCCAGTCACGCACGACAGCGGTGATCTCGCCGATGACCTCCTCGCCCTCACCCAGCACGACGACGTCGACGTAGTCGGCCAGCGGCTCGGGGTTGAACGCGCAGTGACCGCCGAGGACGACCAGCGGGTGGTGCGGCTGGCGCTCGGCGCTGCGCACCGGGACGCCGGCCAGATCGACCATGTTGAGCACGTTCGTGAACACCAGCTCGGCCGAGAGGTTGAACGCGATCAGGTCGAAGTCGCCGGCGGCGAGGTGGGAATCGACGGAGAACAGCGGCACCCCATGCCGGCGCATCAGCGCTTCGAGGTCGCTCCAGGGCGCGTACGTGCGCTCGGCGACCGCATCCTCGCGTTCGTTCAGGATTTCGTAGAGGATCTGCAGCCCCTGGTTGGGCAAGCCGATCTCGTACGTATCGGGATATGCGAGCAGCCACGAAACCTTGCCCGGCGCGTGCCGGGGGGTTGCCGCACCGTCCTCGCACCCGATGTAACGGGCAGGCTTCGACACCCGAGCCAGGAGCGGTTCGATTCGCGCCCAGAGGGAATTCATGTTCTGTGCAGCCTACCGGAGCGACCTCTCAAGAGAAGCGATGACCGGCGCAGCCCGCCGCGACCGGATTACCTGTAGCGGCGCATGTGGACGTTCTGCACCAGC
>CAYZFZ010000142.1:0-4623 GCA_964477795.1 uncultured Bifidobacterium sp. | reverse complement strand
GAAGAACGTCACCACACCCGAGCCGCCGTAGGAGATGAACGGCAGTGGAAGGCCGGTGATCGGCATGATGCCGATCGTCATCGCGATGTTCTGGAACACCTGCCAGAGCAGCATCGTGAACACACCCACGCACAGGTAGGTGCCGAACAGGTCGCGCGAGAGGTGGGCGATGCGCCAGATGCGCAGCAGCACCAGCGCGTACAGCCCGATCAGGACAGCGCAGCCGATCAGGCCGAACTGCTCGCCCACGGCGGAGAACGGGAAGTCGGCCCACTGCACCGGGATGTCGCTCTTCGCGTTCGTGATCGGGCCCTGCAGCCAGCCCTTGCCGGTGATCCCGCCGGTGGCAAGGGCGCGGATGGCGTTGCGACCCTGGTAGATGACGTCGGCCAGCTTCTTGTCGGTGGAGTCCTGGTGGAAGAAGGCGGTGAAGCGCAGCAGCTGGTAGTCGTTCACCAGGCGGGTGACCACGGCCGCGCCCACGGTGGCCAGCGACACCGCGGTGATGAGGAACATGTAGCGCGTCTTGGCGCCGGCGACGAGCATGATGCCCATCGCCATCGTGATCAGCACCGACGCCGAGCCCAGGTCGGGCTGGATGATGATCAGCGCCGCAGGGGCGCCGACGAGCATCAGGCCGATGATGAAGCGGTGGTAGGGCAGCTCGTCGCTGCGATCGTCACCGAGGTAGGCGGCGACGGTGAGCAGGGTGGTGAACTTGGCGAACTCCGCGGGCTGCAGGTTGAGCGGGCCCACGTCGAAGCTGAGGATCGTCTCGTTGCCCTGCACGTGCAACAGGTTCATCAGGGTGATCAACACCAGCAGCATCAGCGTGACGCCATAGAGGAAGCGCGAGCGGTCCTTCCACCAGTCGTAGTCGAAGCTCATCACCACGACCATCGTGATCACCGCGCCGATGAGGAAGACCTCCTGGCGGGTGACGAACAGGAACGGGTCGGAGAACTTGGTGTGCGATGCCGAGTAGATGACGAGCAGGCCGATCACCGCGAGCGCGCTCTGCGCCAGCATCAGCACCCAGTCGATGTTGCGCGAGGGCGCGCTGGGGCTGGAGCGGATGTTGCCGAGACCGGAGTCCGGCTTGCGCTGCAGGAACGTCATCCCCACCGGGAGGCCTAGCCCTTCTGACCGTCGGCGACCCGCGCGAGGCAGGTGGCGTCGGCCAGCATGTTCGAGGGAGCCGGCTCGGTGGAGTTCAGGTCGAGGGTGTCGCTGATCTGCACCGGCGCCAGCATCGTCGGGTCGGTGAGCGCGGCGAACATGCACTTCACGACGGGGGCCGCGGCCTTCGCCCCGTAGCCGCTCTTCTCCAAGTAGGCCACCACTGTGTAGGGCGCCTCGTCGTCGAGGCCGTAGGCGCCGAACGCGGACGAGTCGTTCCACGGGAGGTTGCCCGCGCCCTGGGCGGTGCCGGTCTTGCCGGCGACGTCCACGTCGAAGCCACGGAACAACGAGTAGCCGGTGGGTGCGTGGTCGTAGTTCTTGTAGGTGGTGCCCGGCCCGCGGATCACTCGATGCAGGCCGTCGTTGATCGGCGCCAGCGAGCCGTTGTCCTCGAGCTGGTCGAGGATCACCGGCTGGTCGTACGACTTGACGACCTTGCCCTCCGCGAGGTCGGCGACGCCCGGCGACAGGTCGGGTGTGAGCGGGGCGTAGATCGCCTTCACCACCGTGGCCTGCTGGCGGAACCCGCCGGTGGCGAGCGTGGAGTAGGCGACGGCGAGCTGCAGCGGGGTGGCCGCCATCAGGCCCTGGCCGATGGCCACCTGCACCTCGTCGCCGACGAGCAGGCGGCCGACCTCACCGGGGGCGAGCACGCCCTTGTCGACGAGCGCCTTCTTCGTCGCGTCGTCGGGAATGCGCCCGCCCCACTCGTAGGGCAGCTGGACACCGGTCTTGGTGCCGAACCCGAAGCGTTGCAGGTTGACCTTCAGCAGGTTGGGCTCGCCCGCTGGCAGGTCTTCGCTGGCGTAGAAGAACAGCTCACCGAGCCGGTAGAAGAACGAGTCGCTGGAGACTGCGAGCGCGCTCGACACGTTGACCGGGCCGTACTGGCAGGGGCGGCCGTCGCCGCACGTGGCGTTCTTGAACACGCACTTGTACAGGCCGCCGTTGTTCTGGCAGTCCTCCGGCGGGATCTTGCTGAGCGTGTAGGTGCCCTCGTCGAGGTACTCCGAATTGGCGGTGATCAGCCCGGCGTGCATCGCCGACCAGGCCACGAACGGCTTGATCGTGGAGCCGAGGTTGTAGTTGCCCTGCACTGCGCGGTTCACGAGGATCGACTGGTCGGGGTCGATCGGCGTGCCGTCGGCCTTCTTGCTGGGGAACAGTTGCTTGTACTTCGTGCCGCTGATCCCGGCTTCCATCCACCGGTTGTCGAACGTGGGGTAGCTCGCCATGGCCACCACCTGGCCGCTGCGGTTGTCGAGCACCACCACCGACCCGGCAGGGGCCTTGTGGTTCACGTACTCTGGGTAGTCCACCTGGGTGCCGTCGGGCAGCGTCTGGCGGAAGACCCGAGTCTTGAACTGGGTCTCGGGATCGAGCGGGTTGCGCGGCGCATGGTCGCCCGAGGGCTCGAAGGGCAGGTCGCGCCGGGAGCGCAACTCGGTCTCCAGCGCCTGCTCCGCGTACTGCTGGATGTCGAGGTCGATGCTGAGCTGCACGTCGAAGCCGGCCACCGGGTCGACGCGCTGGTCCATCAGCTCGCGCACGATGCTGCCCGACGCATCGACCTCGTACACATGCTTGCCCCAGCGACCGTGCAGCTCGCGCTCCATGCTCAGCTCGACACCGAACTGGCCGACGCGCTCGTTGCGCTTGTAGCCCTGGGCAAGGTACGAGTCGAGGTTGTCGGCGGTGATCGCGCCCATGTAGCCGACGACGTGCGAGGCGAGGGGGGCGTAGAGGTACACGCGCTCGTACTGCACGGTCACGTCGACACCCGGGTAGTCCTCGCTGCGCTCCTTGATGAACGCGACCGTGTCCTCGTCCACGCCCTCCTTCAGGGGCAGCGGCAGCAGGTGGTCGTACAGCTGCGCCTTCTTGCACGGCGTGGGCTCGAGGTAGCACGGGTCGTAGCGGCGCATCAGGTCGTCCACCGGAGTCTCCAGCGGGCCGGACAGGCGCTCGAACAGTTCGATGCGGTTCTTGAACTTCTTCACCACCGCCCAGTCGACGGTGACGGTGAGGATGCGCTTGTTGTCCGCGAGCACGCGGCCGTCGGCGTCGAAGATGCGGCCGCGCTCGGGAGCGACGTACACCACTGCGGTCTTCGCCGCGGTCACCTTCGCCTGGTACTCCTCGCTCTGCACGCCCTGCAGGAACCACAGGCGCGCACCGAGCAGCCCGATCAGGATCAACGAGACGGTGGCAAGGACGCCGAGCCGGGCGGAACGCTTGTCAACAGCCATCGTGACATTCTTGTCCGTGCGGCGCCGCGAGTGGCCGCGCGCGACGGGTGCGCAGGGTGTGTCGTTGGTCGCTCACTCGGCCATCGCCTTCCACTTCTTGCGCTTGAACCCCATCATCCAGCGACCGACCGGCATCAGCAGCGGGCACAGCAGGCCGCAGGTGCCGGCGACGATCGGCACGGTGACGAGCAGGTCGGTGGTGATCCAGCCGGACTCGCCGGTGACCGTCATCACGAGCGGGACCATCACCTCGCCGACCGCCGCGCCGACGGTGGCGAAGATCGCAGCCAGCCACCACTGGGGATCGGCGGTGAAGCGGTGCAGGTAGCCCGCCGTCATGCCGCCGATGCCGTAGGCGAGGGCCAGCACGCCCAGTGGCGTGTCGCCGCTCGCATCGGAGAGCAAGCCGAGCACGAAGCCCGCAACCGCACCGCGGTCAGCGCCACCACCCGCGCCCGCGGCAACGACCAACGCGAGCACCAGTTGCAGGCGCACGTCGTGCACCGGGTGGCTGGCGAAGATCACTCGTTGCAGCGAGAGGGCCACCAGCCCCACGGGCAGCAGGCGCAGCAGCGGCGCCACGACGAAGCCGCGCACCGTTCAGGTACCGCTCACATCATCGTTCGGCTGGTACAGCACCACTGCGACGAAGTTCAACTGGCTGAGGCTGGCGTTGGGGGTGACCTCGACGATGGCGCTGCTGTCGCCGGACTGCTTCACGATGCGGGTGATGACGCCGATCGGGATGCCCTGCGGGGCGAGGCCCTTGGTGCCACCGGCCGTGTCGACGATGGCGCCGACCTTCACGTTGGCGAGCGACGAGTTGCTGTCGACGAAGCGCAGCACCAGCGGCTTGTTGCCCCCCTGCCCTTCCAGCAGGCCGGTCTCGCGCACCACCTCGAGCATGGTCGTGGTGGTGGCGACGGGGGTGGAGGTGCTCGGTGCCGTGGTGCTGCCGCTGCCGTTGCCACTCGCCGGCACGGTGGTGGTGGTCGTGCTGGTGGTGGAGGTGGACGACGTGGTGGAGGAACCGGTCGCGGGCAGCGACGGCAGCGGGGTGTCGATGTCGACGTCCTCACTGGCGGAGAGCACCTGCGCCGGCACCGAGTACGCCGGGTCGGTGATCAGCTTGACGAGGCTGTGCGTGGGGTACACGCGGGTGATGCGGCCGACGAGGCCGGCGCCGTTGGTG
>CAYZFZ010000141.1:0-9072 GCA_964477795.1 uncultured Bifidobacterium sp. | reverse complement strand
CAGCGCCTGCATCAGCAGCTGGGCGATCTCCTCGGGCGTGAGGTTGTCCATGCTGCCGCCCTGGGTGGCCTTGCCGTCTCCCTGGCGCATCTGCTCCTGCATCTCGCGCCACATCTCGTCGAGATCGGTGTCGCCGTCGGCGATCTTGTACTCCGGCCCACGCATGCTGAAGTACACCTCGAACACGGTCTCGAACGCGCGCCAGTGCGAGTTGTTCTTCACCATCGTGGCGCCGAGCGCGTACTTGAACGCCTCACGGTCTTCGATGGGGATGTGCTGCAGCGCCTCCATCGCGTCGAGGTTCTCCGTGAGGCTGACCGGCAGCCCCGCGTTGCGCAACTCGACGACGAACCCGGCAAGCAGATCAAGCATCGCCCCGCGCCCCTTCCCGGCTTTGTGTCAAAACCCCGGGTTCACAGCACCTGCTCACGGTCCGACAGCCTTTACGTAAAGCTATTTGTCGATGGACAGCTCTTTGGCTGCCTTGGCGATGTCGGTCTGGTACTTGAGCAGGATGTGCAGGGTGTCCTTCGCCTGCTGGGCGTCGATGCTCTCGATGCCCAGCAGCACGAGCGTGCGCGCCCAGTCGAGCGTCTCGCTGACCGACGGCGACTTCTTCAGGTCGAGCTGGCGGATGCTGCGCACGATGCGGGCGATCTGGTCGGCCAGGTTCTCCGAGACACCGGGAACCTTGGTGAGCACGATCTCCTTCTCGCGATCCATGTCGGGGTAGTCGACGTGGAGGAACAGGCAGCGACGCTTGAGCGCCTCGCTGAGCTCGCGGGTGTTGTTGGAGGTGAGGAACACCAGCGGGATCTGCTTGGCGGTGATGGTGCCCAACTCGGGGATGGACACCTGGTACTCGGACAGGATCTCGAGCAGCAGCGCCTCGGTCTCGACCTCGACGCGGTCGACCTCGTCGATCAGCAGCACCACCGGATCCTCGGCCGTGATGGCCTCCAGCAGGGGGCGGGTGAGCAGGAAGTCGTTGCCGAAGATGTCGTCGTGGATCTCACTCCACGAGTCGCTGTTCTTGTCGGCCTGGATGCGCAGCAGCTGCTTCTTGTAGTTCCACTCGTAGAGCGCCTTGCTCTCGTCGAGGCCCTCGTAGCACTGCAGGCGGATGAGCCGGGCGCCCGTCATGTCGGCGATGCTCTTGGCCAGCTGGGTCTTGCCGGTACCGGCAGGGCCCTCCACGAGCACGGGCTTGCCGAGGCGGTCGGCCAGGAATGCGACGCCGGCGATGCCGTCGTCGGCCAGGTAGTTCACGCTCTTCAGCCCGTCGCGGACCTTCTGAACGCTCTCGAAACGATGAGCCATGCGAGCACCCTACTTTCGACCTTGACCGACCGGTCAACCGAAGCACGATTCGTCGCCACGGCGTCCGAGGAACCCGGCGGGTTGACGCGAACTTGACGAAGCAAACCGTTGTGGCTGGTGCGCACGCCACGAGTCGTCGTCTAACGTCCGCAGACAGCGACACCCGTGGTGGCGGAGGTGGCGCCGGGGTTGGGAGGCCCCACATCATGCAGCGAGCAGTGGTGAGCGGGATTGCGCTCGTGTCGTTCCTGTCCTTCGGATCCGGGGCGGTGGCGGAGGAGCCTGCTCCCCCGCCGGCGCCCGTGCGGACGGTCGGGCACTTCCAGCAACGGGAGCTGCCGGCGGCCGGCACGATCACGGGGAACTTCCAGGGCCAGGATCCGGAGAAGCTGGTATCGGCGACGGTGGTGCTGGCCGGTGAGTCGGTCGTGGCGGCCCAGGTGCGTGCCGAGCAGCTCGACACGAGCTTCGATGCGGCGTCGGCCGAGCGCCGCGTCGCCGCCACGCAGGCGAGGATCCTCCCTGCGCTGCGGGCAGCAGGCGCCACGGTCCGCAGCACCACGCAGACGGTGCTGAACGCGGCCACCGTGCGCGTGAAGGTCAAAGATCTCCCCGCGCTGGCTGCCGTGCCGGGCGTGGCCACGGTGCACGTGTCGTACACCCTGCACCGCTTCAACGGCACCTCCGACGTCTACACGGGCGTGCCCTCCGTGTGGTCGAGCCCAGGCCTCACGGGCGCAGGCATGACGATCGGCGTGATCGACGACGGCATCGACTACTACCACGCCGACTTCGGTGGCAGCGGCGACCCTGACGACTGGGGGAACGACGACGGCACCGCCGTCGAGCCGGGCACCTTCCCGACGGCCAAGGTGATCGGCGGCTACGACTTCGTCGGCGACTCCTACGACGCCGGCACGTCCGGGCTCGACATCCCCGATCCCGACGCCGACCCGCTCGCCTGCGGGCACCACGGCACCCACGTGTCGGGCACCGCTGCCGGCGACGGCGTGCTGGACGACGGCAGCACCTACACCGGCCCGTACAACACCACCACGATCGCCGGCCACGACTGGCTGGTGGCCCCCGGTGCCGCGCCGCAGGCGACGATCCGGATCTACAAGGTGTTCGGTTGCGACGGCAGCGTCGCCGACGACGTGCTGCTCGACGCGATCGAGATGGCAGTCGACGACGGTGTCGACGTGATCAACATGTCGCTGGGCAGCACCTGGGGCACCGCCGACGAGCCGCTCGCCGTCGCGATCGACAACGCGACCGCGGCCGGTGTGCTCTCGGTGGTGTCGGCAGGCAACGAGGGCGCCGCCGCCTACCAGGTGGGCGGCCCGTCCACCGCCGACACGGCGCTGTCCGTGGCCGCGATGGACAGCTCGTCATCGACGCTGCCCGGCGTGTCGATCACCGGCGCCGCCACGATGTCGGCGCAGAACTCGAACGAGTGGCCCTACGCCGCGGCCGTCACCGGCCAGATCGTCCACGTCGGACTCGGCTGCGACCCGTCCGACTACGCCGCGGCTGCGGGCAAGATCGCCGTCGCCACCCGCGGCGTCTGCGACCGCGTCGCTCGCGCTGTCAACGGCTTCAACGCCGGTGCACTCGCCGTCGTGTTCGTCAACACCTCCGCCGGCTACCCGCCGGTGGAGGGGCCGATCTCCGGCGGCGCGATCCCGTTCGTCGGCGTACGCAGCACCGACGCCGCGGCCTTCGTCGACGGCACGACGATCACGATCAACGCGTCGGCGCCGATCGCCAACCCGGCGTACACCAACTTCGCCGACTTCACGTCGAACGGCCCGCGCCAGGGCGACAGCGCCGCGAAGCCCGACATCTCGGCGCCCGGCGTCAACATCCTCTCCGCGTCGGTCGGCACCGGCACCGAGGGCACGCTGCTCTCGGGCACTTCGATGGCCGCACCGCACACCGCTGGCATCGCCCTGCTCGTCCGCCAGGCCCACCCCACCTGGGGCCCGCTGGCGGTCAAGGGCGCGATGATGTCGACGGCGAACCCGCTCGGCGTGGGCGACTACGACGTGCTGCGCGGTGGCACCGGGCTCGTCCAGGCGCCGGCAGCGGTGGACACGCTCACGTACCTGTCCACGCCCGAGGGTCGCAACTCGCTGTCGTTCGGGTTCCGCCAGCTGACCGGTTCGTACCTGGCGTCGCGCTCGATCACGATCAACAACACCACCGGCGCACCGATCACGTACGACATGTCGGCACAGGTCGACGCGCTGGGTACCGGCCTGCAGGTGTCGTTCAACCCCGCATCGGTGACGGTGGCCGCGGGCAGCGCCCGCAGTGTGTCGGTCACGCTGCGGATCGACGATCCGCAGAACCTCCCCGGTGCCGACGCGGACACCTACGGCGACATCGCTGCCGTCACCGGTCGGGTCGTCGCCACCCCACGAGCGTCCGGCCCGGGCAATCACACCCTGTCCACCACGCTGGTGCTCGTGCCCTACGGCGTCTCCGACGTCCGGGCGGTCGGCACCACCGGCGCGCCGAACCTCGATGCCCCCGCCCACGCCGTCGACGCGATCAAGGTCGCCAACGCCGGCGTGCACTCGGGCACGTTCGACACCTACCAGTGGGCGATCACCGACGCCCGCGGCGACGCGTTCAACGCTGCCGTGCCGGATCTGCGCGATGTCGGCGTGCAGCAGCTCCCCTACGGGGCCGAGGACTCGCTGATCGTGTTCGCGATCAGCACGCAGGATCGGGTCACCACCCATGTCACCGGCGAATACGATCTGTGGATCGACGTCGACGGTGACCACGTGGAGGACTATGTGCTCGTGACCATGGACTACGGGCTCTTCGCCGGTGGCACCCCCGACGGCTCGCTCGCGTCGATCCTGATGGACACGAACGACGAGTTCGCCGTGGTCGACGTGTGGGACGCCTACGCCCCGGCCAACGGGTCGGTCGTCGAGGCACCCATGCTGCTGTCCGACGTGCAGGGCGCGATCCAGGCCGACGGGCCCACCACGCCGTGGAACTTCCTCGTCGCCGGCTGGTCCGTCGTCGCCGACCTGCCGCCGGACTCCACGAACTGGGGCGTCTACAACCCCCACGCGCCCGCGGTCAGCACGGCCGAGTACGGGACGCTCGACCCGCACACCGCCGATCTCATCCCCGTCCAGGTGGATACCGAGCAGGTCGCCACCCAGCAGCCACTCGGCTGGCTGGTGGTGTCGGTCGACGACACCGCCGGCGCCCGCGAAGCGGACCGTGTCCCGCTGCGTGCCCAACAGGTGAGTCGCCAGCCGACGTGAGCACACTCCTCCACGATGCCACCACCGCGTTCCTCGGTGCCGTCAGCGAGCAGCTGGCGGCACTGAGCGGCAAGCCGGCCAGCACCTACCTGGCCGACGTCGCCAACGAAGCAGCGAACATCGTCGGAGGGGTGCTCGCGGCCGACGGCCGCACCACCGACGGAGAGCTCGACGCCTACCTCGACGTGGTGGGGCCGCTCCTCGACCCGCCGTTGGTGGTATCCACGCTCGTCGCCCGCGACATGCGGCTGTTCGACGGCAAAACCGCGGCGCTGGCCACCCCGAGCGTGCTGTTCGACCTGCTCTGCCGCGCCGATGCCCAGCACGGCACACAGCGCAGCCACGTGTACTACGAGCACGCGCTGCGCCTCGCCCACGTCGCGGCAGCGCTCGACCTCGTGCCCTCGGCAACGGAGCTCACCTTCATCGACGGCCTGCGCACCGTGCTGCTGCAGCACATGGACGCTGCCGGCGTGCCGCGCCCCGGCCAACCCCCGCCCACCCCGGTGGTCGTCCCCGGCCCGCCCGGCCTGCCGCCGCAGCCCACGACACCTGCGAGCGGGCCCGCGCAGGCGGCCACCGACGGGGCAGCCGCCGCCGCACCGGCACCGGTCGAGCCGCCCGCCCGCTCGCTCACCGACCTGCTCGCCGAGCTCGACGGGTTGGTGGGCCTGGCCAACGTGAAGGCCGAGGTGCGCCGGCTGAGCAGCCTGCTGCAGGTGCAGCAGCTACGGGCCGAGCGCGGCCTGCCGATCATCGAGACCAGCCACCACCTCGTCTTCACCGGCAATCCCGGCACCGGCAAGACCACCGTCGCCCGCCTGCTGTCGCAGATCTACCACGCGGTCGGTGTCGTCTCGAAGGGCCATCTCGTGGAGACCGACCGCAGCAAGCTCGTGGCCGGCTTCGTCGGCCAGACGGCACTCAAGACGCAGACCGCACTCGAGGCATCGCTGGGTGGGATGCTGCTGATCGACGAGGCCTACGCACTCGCCCGCGGTGGCGACGACGACTTCGGGCGAGAGGCCATCGACACCCTGGTGAAGTTCATGGAGGATCACCGCGACGACATCGCGATCGTCGCTGCCGGCTATCCCATCGAGATGGCCGAGTTCGTGGACGCCAACCCTGGCCTGAAGAGCCGCTTCACGCGCACGATCAGCTTCCCCGACTACACCGAGGACGAGCTGGTGCAGATCTTCCTCCAGCTCGGCGAGCGCAGCGCGTACCGGCTCAGCGACGACGCGCTCGCCCGTGTGCGCCACTTCGTCGCGGCCGAGCCGCGCACCCGCGGGTTCGGCAACGCCCGCTTCGTGCGCAACCTGTTCGAGACGGCCGTCGCGCACCAGGCCGTGCGCGTCGCTCCCCTCGCCGACCCCAGCGACGAGCAGCTCACGACGCTCACCGCCGCCGACATCGCCCCTGTCGACGGATGACGCTGAGGTACCCTCTCGCTCATGGTTCCCGTCCTCGTCGGTCTCGCGCTGGTCGCCGTCGCCGCGGCGGCGTTCGCGATCCGTAGCCGCCGGCTGCCGCGGGCAGATCGGCCGAAGGCGATCGACCCGTTCACGCTCGGCGAACGCTGGCGGCGCCACGTCACCACCGCGCAGTCGGCCCAGCGGCGCTACGGGGAGATCGCGACGGCGACGCCCGACGGCCCGCTACGCGACCGGCTGCGGGCGATCGACGGTCAGGTGCAGCAGGCCGTCGAGGAGTGCTTCGCGATCGCCCGCCGCGGCGACGACCTCGACGACGCGCTCCGCCGCTTCGACACCGCCTCGCTGCAGCAGCAGCTGTCACGCGCGACCGACGACGGCGCCCGCGCCTCCGTGCAGTCGCAGCTCGACGCGGCGACGCGCATCCGCTCCACCCGCGACGACACCGACGCGCGCCTGCGGTTGCTCACCACCCGCATGGGCGAGCTGGTCGCCCAGGCGGCGGAGGTGAGCGTGGGCACCGACACCACCGACGAGCTGGGCACCGGCGTGGGCGACGTGGTCACCCAGCTGGAGGCCCTGCGCCTGGCCCTGAACGACGTCAACAACCCCGGTCGGCCCGCCACCTCGTCGTGAGCAGCCTGCTGAAGTCGAACCTCGCGGTTGCCTCCGGCACCGCGACGTCACGCCTGACGGGCCTGCTGCGCGTGATGGCGTTCAGCTATGTGCTCGGCCGGTCGTCCCTCACCGACGCCTACAACCAGGCGAACGCGAGCCCGAACCTCGTCTACGAGCTGCTCATCGGCGGCGTGCTGTCGTCCACGCTGGTGCCGGTGTTCACCCGCCTGCGCCACGAGCGCGACGAGGCGGGCGAGATCGCCGTGCGATCGGTGGCGCTGGTCGTGCTGGCCGGGATCACGGCGCTGGCGGTGGTGGCCTCGCCGCTGATCTTCCGCCTCTACGCCACCCGGCCGTCCGCCGACGTGGACAGCAACCTGTACCAGGAGGTGGGCAGCACCCTCGCCGCCTTCTTCCTCATCCAGATCTTCTTCTACGGGCTCAACGCCGTGATCGGTGCGCAGCTGCAGGCGCGGCAGAGGTTCTTCGCCGCTGCGTGGGCGCCGGCACTGTCGAACGTGGTGATCATCGCCACGCTGCTGATGGTGCCGCACGTGCTCGACGGTGCCGCCCCCACGCTGGAGGAAGCGCTCACCAACAGCACGTTCCGCTGGACGCTCGGGCTGGGCGCCACCGCCGGCATCGCGGTGATGGCGCTCGCCCTCGTGCCGTCGCTGTCGCGAGCCGGCGTGTCGCTCGCGTTCCGCCCTCGCTTCCGCCACCCGGCCGTGCGGCGGCTGCGCCAGCTGGGCGCCTGGGCGCTCGCCTACGTGGTGGCCAACCAGGTGGCGATCGTGGTGGTGCAGAACCTGCTCGTCAACAGCGGCAGCGGCAACCAGACGGCCTACCTGTACGGCTACACGTTCTTCGTGCTCCCCCACGGCCTGCTCGGCGTCTCGATCGCCACCACGTTCACGCCCGAGATGTCGCGGGCGGTCGCGGCCAAGGACAAGGCACGCCTCATCAACCGCGCCGACCTTGGCATCCGCATGGTGGCCCTGCTCACGGTGCCGGCCGGGTTCGGGCTGTTCGTGCTGCGGCGAGCCATCGCGGGTGTCGCGCTCGAACACGGCAAGTGCGACGCGGCCTGCGGGCTGGCGGCCAGCCGCACGCTGGCCGGCTTCTCGCTGGGGCTCGGCGCGTTCTCCGTCTACCTGTTCGCGCTGAAGGCGTTCTACTCCCACCAGGACGCACGCACACCGGCGATCCTCAACATCGGCGAGAACCTCGTCAACGTCGTCCTCGCGTTCGTCCTGTTCCGCCACTTCGGGGTGATCGGCATCGCCGCCTCGTTCGCGATCGCATACGTCGTTGCCGCGCTCTGGACGCTGCAGGTGCTGTCCTACAAGGTCACCGGGTTCGGTCTGCGCTCGGTGTTCGCCGCGCTCTACCGCATCCTGCTGGCGTCGGTGGTGATGGCCGAGGCAGTGTGGGCGGTCACGCGGCTGGTGGGCTCGAACGAGGGTGCCGGCGCCGTGGTGCGCATCGCGGTGGGCGGTGCGGCCGGCATCGGTGTGTACCTCGGCCTGCTGGCGGTGCTGGGGGCCCCCGAGCTGACCACCCTGCGCACCCGGCTGCGGCCCTCCGCGTCAGGCGGCGCCACGCACTAGGCTGCCCCCATGTTCAAGGCGATCAAGAAGTGGTGGAAGTACCTCGGCGCGAAGCTCAGCGGCGACCTCGACAAGAAGGCCGACCCTGCCGTCCAGCTGGATCAGGCGTTGCGCGAGGCACAGGATCAGCACCGCCGGCTCAAGGAGCAGGCGGCCCACGTCATCGCCAACCAGAAGCAGTCCGAGCTGCGGCTCAACGCCAAGCTGGCGGAGCTGGAGAAGCTGAACACCAATGCCCGCCAGGCGCTCATCATGGCGTCCGACGCGCAGAAGGCCGGCGACACCGCCAAGGCCAACCAGTACAACGGCGCGGCGGAGACGATCGCCAACCAGCTCATCCAGGTCGAGAACGACGTGGAAGGGCTCAAGGCGATGGTGATCGAGTCCACCCAGGCCGCCGATCAGGCCAAGGCCGCCGTGCAGCAGAACAGCCGCCTGCTGCAGCAGAAGCTGGCGGAGAAGCAGAAGCTGCTCTCCCAGCTCGACCAGGCCAAGATGCAGGAGCAGATGAACTCGGCGATGGCCCAGCTGCAGGAGACCGTCGGCGACGACGTGCCCACGCTCAACGAGGTGCAGCAGAAGATCGAGGCCCGCTACGCGAAGGCCAAGGCGCACAGCGAGCTCGCCGGTGCCAGCGTGGAGAGCAGCATCCTCGAGATCGAGCAGGCAACCGCCAACGTGGAGGCGCAGAGCCGCCTCAGCCAGCTCCGCACCGAGCTCGGCCTCGACACCGCGGCCGCGCCGCAGGCCGTCGAGGCGCCCAAGCCCGCCGAGGGCTGACGGAACCCGGTCGCC
>CAYZFZ010000140.1:0-9079 GCA_964477795.1 uncultured Bifidobacterium sp. | reverse complement strand
GTTCTGCTCGGTCGACCCGCGCCTGCTGCCCACGTGCTACGTGCCGCTCGCCGACTTCGCGATGGCCGCGGCGATGGCTGCGGAAGCGGTCGCGATGGGTGCCGCCGCGCTGCTCGTGGCCAGTGGGTGCCCAGCCGGTCACTCCCCCTCGCACCGCTCGCTCGATCCGGTGTGGGCCATCGCGCAGGAGGCCGACATCCCGATCGTGTTCCACGTCGGCGGCACCGGTGAGCTGATCGACCGCAGCTACTTCGACAACGGGTTGCCGGTCCCTCCCGACTTCCACGGTGGCGAGGAGAACTTCCGCTCCGTGGACTACATGGCCATCCCGTTCCCGCCCATGCAGACGCTGGCGACGATGGTGTTCGACGGCGTGTTCGACCGCTTCCCGCGCCTGCGCGTCGGTGTGATCGAGCAGGGCGCGATCTGGGTGCCCAGCTGGATGCGCCAGATGGAGAGCGCGTTCGAGGCGTTCGTGAAGCACGAGGAACGGGTGCGAGCGCTGCAGCTGCGGCCCAGCGAGTACGTCCGCCGTTCGATGAAGTTCACGCCGTACCCGACGGAGGACGTCGGCTGGATCATCGAGCAGGCCGGTGCCGAGACCGTGCTGTTCAACAGCGACTACCCGCACGTGGAGGGTGGCCGCCGCCCGATCGAGCGTTTCGAGCGCAGCCTCGGCGACGCGCCCGAGGCGGTGCGCCAGGCCTTCTACGCCGGCAACTTCCTGGCGCTGATGGGCGCCGGCATCTGGCCGCACACCTGAGTCTGCTGCCGCGGTCAGACGGGCTGGATGAGGGTGACGCCGTCGCCCATCGGGATGATCACGCAACGCACCCGCGGGTCGTCGGCCACCATCGTGTTGAACTCGCGCAGCGCCACCGTGTCGCGTTCCTCGGCCGCCTGGTTCAGGACGTGGCGCGACCAGAGCGTGTTGTCGACGAGGATCACACCACCGGGGCGGATGCGCGGCAGCAGCGCCTCGAAGTAGTGGGGGTAGTTCGGCTTGTCGGCGTCGATGAACGCGAGGTCGAAGCGCAGGTCGTCGGGCAGCGCCGCGATCGTCTCCAGCGCCGGTGCGATGCGCAGGTCGATGCGGTCGGCGACGCCCGCCAGCGCCCAGTGCTCCTGCGCGACGCGGGTCCACTCCTCGCTCACGTCGCAGCAGATCAACCGCCCCTGCGGGCCCAGCCCGCGAGCGATGCTGAGGGCGGAGTAGCCGGTGAACGTGCCGATCTCGATCGCCGTGCGCGCGCCCATCGTGCGGGCGAGGATCTCGAAGAACGTGCCCTGGTCGCCGCCGATCTGCATCGTGGCGGCGCCGCCGGTGGTCTCCTTGGTGACGGCCATCAGGCGGCGCTGCACCTCGTCGGGCTGCTGGGAGTGGGCGGCGATGTAGTTCGCCAGCTCGGGGTCCACCACATGGTCGCGGGAAGGGGGCATGGCCCGACCGTACCGCACATGTCGCGAGTGGTCGACCGGGCTCGGGGAGTCGGCGCTCAGCCGGCGGCGGGTGCAGCCGCGTGGGCGCCACCGGCCTCGACGCGCTCGGCCAGCAGGTGCACGGTGTGCGCGGCGACGATGGCCAGCAGGGCCAGCGGCAGCAGGTCGGAAGGCAGCAGTGAGGCGGCGATGAGCGCCGCCGTCATGGGCGTGCCGAGCGCCGTGGCCATCGATGCCGAGAGGCCGACGCCAACCGCCAGGGGCAGCGGGATGCCGTCGAAGGCGAGGTGGATGGCCAGGCCGGTGGCGCCGCCGGCGAACGCGATGGGGAAGATCTTGCCGCCGCGGTACCCGGCGGCCAGGCACCAGGCAGTGGCCAGCACCTTCACCGCGACGGCGAGCACGGCGGGGCCCACGCGATGGGTGCCGGCGACGAGCACGTCGAGCTGCGGGATGCCCGCGAAGCGCACGTCGGGCCCGCCGATCGCGTAGAGGATGCCGAGCACCACACCGCCGACCACGGAGGTGAGCACCACGCTGCGGGCGTCGCTGCGCAGGGTGACGCGGCGCAGGATGCGCGTGGCGCGGTCGACGAGCAGGCCGATCGCGCCGGCCACGATGCCGATCAGGATTGCCCACAGCAGGTGGATGGTGTGGAAGCCGGCGTAGTCGAGCGTGACGCGGCCGAGCGGCTGTACGCCGAGCACCTGCAGCGTGAGCACGGCCGTGGCCGAGGCCGTGAGCGCCGGCAGGACGAGCATCGTCATCGAGATCGCGCCGGCGGGCACCACCTCCATCAGCGGCACCACACCGGCGAGCGGGCTGCCGAACATCGCGGCGAGCAGCGCACCGAGCCCTGCCGCCTTGACCAGTGGGGCCAGCGGCCCTCTCTGGTGCGTCCAGCGGGTGGCGAGCACGGAGAGACCGGCGATCGACGGGATGATCGCACCCTCCGGGCCCAGCGACGCACCGGCGGCGAGGCCGACGAACCCCACCACCAGCCCGCCCAGCAGCAGCGGCACGGTGGTGTCGTTGCCGGCGGTCAGCAGGTCGTGCGTCTCCGCCGGGTGCGGGCCGCCTCGGCCGGGCGCGAACCGGAGGACAAGGCCGAGCGCCAACCCGCCGGCGGCGGCGAGCGCGATGATCACGACGTTGCCCGGGTGGTGCCCGGGGAGTGTGACCCACCACCAGTGCTGCGCGCGGTGCATCGCCTGCTCGAAGCCGATGAACACGAGCGCCACCGCCACGCCGAGCGCGGCGCAGACGCCGAGGAGGCGGGCCACCTGCAGCGTGTCGGGGCGGTCGGTCACGCGCAGCAAGCTAGTGCCACGCCCGCGGTCAGGTGTTGTCCGTGCACGGTCGATAGGGTTCGCGCCCATGTCCCACACCTCGGATGCACGCCGTTCCGGCGACGGGTTCCTGCGCTGCTCCGACGGGCACGCCCGCTGGGGCATCTTCGGCGCCGCGGGCGTCGTCTTCGTGGTGCGCCCCGCGGGCCGGGCGCCGCTGGTGATGCTGCAGAAGCGCTCGGCGTGGGCCCACGAGGGCGGCACGTGGAGCTGCGCGGGTGGCGCCATCGACGAGGGTGAGACCGCGTACGAGGCGGCGCTGCGCGAGGCGTCGGAGGAGGTCGGCGACATCCCCGTGCACCATCACGAGCTGGGCGAGTACGTGTTCGCACCGGCCACCGACTGGAGCTACACCACGGTCGTGCTGGAGGTGGATCACCTGTTCGGCGAGTCGGCGAACTTCGAGACCGATGCGGTCGCGTGGGTGGAGCTCGACGACGTGTCGGCCATGCCGTTGCACGCAGGGTTCGCCGCCGCGTGGCCCCACCTGCGGGCGATCGTCGAGTCCGCCGCGCGTTGAGGCGGCGCCGCGGCCGAACGGTCAGGCGCTCGGCGGCTGCGGCCGGGCGGGGATCACCGGCGGGTGCAGCGGGATGCCGTGATCGGTGAGCGCGCGGCGCACGTCGAGGCGCACCTGGCGCATCGCCGCCCACTGCTTGCCCGGCCGGGTGCGCACGGTGACGCGCAGGACGGTGCCGCTCGCGTCGATCCGCTCCACGCCCAGCACGGTGGGCGGCTGCAGCAGCACCTCGGCCACCTCGGGCACGGCGCTGGCGACCTCGATGCCCTCGTGCACGGCGGCGATCGCGTCGTCGATGTTGCCCTCGTACCAGACGGTGATGTCCACCACGCCCTGCGACCAGCTGCGCGTGCGGTTGCCCACGCGCTGGATCACGCCGTTGGGCACGTTCCACAGCGTCCCGTCGGTGCTGCGCACCGTGGTCATCCGCAGGGTGATCGACTCGACGGTGCCGATGGCCTCGCCGAGGTCGACCTCCTCGCCCACGCCGCACTGGTCCTCCAGCAGCATGAAGAAGCCGGAGATGCAGTCGCGCACGAGCGACTGTGCACCGAAGGCGACGGCGACGCCGGCGATCCCGGCACCGGCGAGCAGCGGTGCCAGGTTGATCTGGAACACGCCGAGCACGAGCAGGACGGCCACCGTCCACACGAACCACGAGACGCTGGCGCGGCTGACGGACGCGAGGGTGGACGCCCGTGACTTGTCGCGCGTGCCGACGACGTATGTCTCCTCCGGGCGATCGACGCCCATCTTCTGCAGTGCGTTGTTGGCCAGCTGGCGGCTCGTCGACAGGCGGGTGACGAGCGCGCCGACCGCCCGGCGCAGATAGCGGTTGATCACCCAGGCGACGCCGAGGATGACGAGCGCGGCGGCCGGGCGGGTGATGAACCAGTCGGATGCACGCGAGAGCACGTTGTTGTGGGTGAGGTTCCAGATGCCCTCGCAGACCCATGACGGGCGCTCTCCGCACGCGCGGACGAGCTCGGGGTCGAGTTCGGCGGAGTCGGCGGCGCCGACCGCGCGCACGGCGCTGTCGAGGACGAGGGCCCATGTCACGCCGCCGAGGCTACCCGTCGCCCTCGGTGCCGTGGAGCCCGCGCGGAGTGCTCGGGACGGGCTGCGGGCAGCGGGTAGCCTGGCCCGCGGTGACGAAGGTGGACCTCATCCTGCGCGGCGTGGCGCGCCTGCCGCTCGGCGTGCTCGCATGAGCGCGGATGCCGCCGCTCCGCCGGTCGTGCACCTGCTGGTCAACCCGCACCGTTCCACTGGAGGCGATCACCCATGACCCCCACCGACGCAACCGATCCCGCCGGCTCGCCGGCCGAGCTGCCGGCCCCCGCTGGCGCCAGTGGTGGTGGCAACACGACGCGGCGGTTGCGCGGCCTGTTCTCCGCGCTCTTGGGCATCGTCGCCGTGGTCGGCCTGCTCACCAGCGTGGTCGCGGTGTGGGCCCGCAACGTGCTGTTCGATGCCGAGCGGGTGGCCGCGGCGGTGGACACGTCGCTGCAGAACCCGGAGGTCACCGACGCGCTGGCGGTCTACCTCACCGACCAGATCATGGAGGCCGTCGACGCGCAGCAGTTCGTCGTCGGGGTGCTGCCGTCGAACCTCCAGCGCCTCGCGCCGGCACTCGTCGGTGGTGTGCGCTCGTTCGTCAACGACCGGCTGGAGAAGCTGCTGGCCACCGACGAGGTGCGCACCGTGATCACCCAGCTGGTCGAGCGCACGCACACCGCGCTGGTGCGCCTCCTGCGCGGCGAGATCGGGCTGAATGGGGTGAGCATCGACAAGGGCGAGGTGTCGGTGAACCTCCTGCCCCTCCTCAGCCGTGGGCTGCAGCGGGTGCAGGACCTCGGGCTGTTCGAGAGGGTCGACTTCCCGGTGTTCACCGCCGACGGCGACCCGGCCCAGCAGCAGGCCGAGCTGGAGGGTCTGCTGAACCGCCAGCTGCCCGACGCGTTCGGTCAGCTCGTCGTGTACAAGAGCGACCGCCTCGCGAACGCTCAGGAGTCGTTGAAGCGGGCGCAGGAGGCCGTGGTGCTGGCCCGGCGCGCACTGGTGGCGCTGCTGGTCACCACCGTCGTCGCGTTCGCCGCCTGCCTGCTCGTCTCGGTGCGCCGCGGCCGCACCGCGCTGATCCTGCTGCTCGCGTCGGCGGCGACGATGCTGCTCACGCGGGCCGTGATCAACCGGGTCATCGCCGAGGCGCCGACGCTCGCCGTGCAGCCGGGCGCGCGGGCGGCGATCAGGTCGACGGTGACGACGATCACACAGGGACTGCTCACCGGGGTGACGCTGATCGCGCTGCTCGGGCTGGTGGTCGCGGTCGGCATCGCGCTCGCCGGTGACAGCTCGTTGGCGAGGTCGGTGCGCGGTCGCGCCGGTTCCGCCAAGTCGGGCGTGCGCGGGCTGGTCGCCGGTCGCGGCGACGCGGTCGCGATCGCCGCGTTCGCCGCGGCAGTGGTCGTCATCCTCATCGCCGGCTTCGGGGTCGGATCGCTGGTCGTCGCCGCGGTGCTGGCGGTGCTGGGTTGGTGGGCCATGACGCGAGGCGATGCCGAGACCGCGCTCCCGCCGTCATGAAGTCCGACGAGCTCCGCCGGCGAGGCCAGGAGAAGGCGCAGCAGGCAGCGGACTGGTGGGTCGCCGCTCGTGAGCGCCACACCCTGCTGGACTTCGGTGGTCAGCTGTTCGAGCGCGACGTGGATGCTCGCGGGTCGGTGCTCGGCAGCGCCATCGCGCTGCGCCTGTTCCTGTTCGTGCTGCCCGCCACCGTGACGTTGGTGGGGCTGATCAACGTGCTCCGGCTCGGCTCCGTGCTGCAGGAACACCTCGACGCGTCGGTCACCACCGGCCCGATCTCGAAGGCGCTGCACGATCTCAGCTTCTGGAGCGCGCTGTCCATCGTCGTGTCGGGCCTCGTGCTGATGCTGATGGCCGGGTACTCGCTGGCGAAGGTGCTCGCCGCCTGCTCGGGTGCCGCGTGGGGGATGACGGCGCGTGAGTCGAAGGTGTCCGTGTCGGCGATGCTGGCGCTGACCGGTGTGCTGTTCTCCAGCATCGTCGCCGGCAGCATGTTCAGCCGGCTGCGCGAGGTGGGCGGGCTGCCGGCGACGCTGACCGCGTGGCTGGCGGTGATGGGCAGCACCGGGCTGATGTGGTTCCTGGTGATGCTGAGCCTGCCGCGCAAGGTGAACGACCCGGGCGCGCTCCTGCCGGGCTCGCTGCTGATGGGCGTCCTGTACACCCTGCTGCAGTGGTTCATGCAGTACTACCTGCCCAACCGCGTGGCCCGCACCTCCGACACGTTCGGCGACCTGGCCACCACCGTCGCCACGCTCGGCAACTTCTTCTTCATCGGGCGCATCATGGCCAGTTCGTTCGTGTTCTCCGCCGCCGTCTACGAGCGCTGGGGCAGCGTCAGCCAGGTGCTGTTCGACCTGCCGGGCGTGCGCAGGATCGCCCGCCGCTCACCCAAGCTGCAGCGCTACTTCAGCCTGTCGGTGCCGGGGGCTGCGGAGCTTACGGACGAGCCGGCGGCGGACCAGCCGGCGGACCTGCCGGCTGCGGAGCGGGCGCCGACTGAGCTGCCACCTGACTCGCCCCCCGATCACTGACTCGCTGCTTGGCGGTGCCCAGCACCAGCTTCACCCCGAACGCGATCAGCGAGAACTGCACGATGATCTGGACCACGACGGCGATGCGGGCCACCTGCCCGATCGGCGTGATGTCGCCGAACCCGGCGGTGGACACGGTGGTGACGGTGAAGTAGATGGCGTCGATGCGGGTGACCAGGCCGTCGAACTGACCGCCGTTGTGATCGATGGCGAGGTAGACCGAGGCGAAGCCCGTGACGAGCGCCGTGAACAGCACGAGCAGCGCCTCCAGCGCGACCAGGTTGGGGTGCTCGGCGGAGCGGATCCGCCGCACCCGGATGATGGTGATCGGCAGGATCGCGGCGATCGTGACGAGCCCGATCAGCTCGCCGAGCCACCAGTGCTCGTTCTGCAGCGGCACGACCGCGTAGAGGCCCACCAACAGCAACGCGGTGCCGGTGAGGCGTGCGAGGGTGCGCACCAGGACATGGCGCGGCACCGTGTGCTCCAAGCCCAGCGCGCGCTGGCGTTCGTGGGGTGTGCGGGTCATGTGCGTCGGCCCTCCGCCCGCCAGTGTCGCAAGTCGCGGCGCGCCGGCGAGGGATCTCGCGGCCATCCCGCGCCGGCCGATCCCGATGCCGGCCGATCCTGGCGCTGGCTGATCCCCGTGCCGGCCGATCCCGGTGCCGGCTGGTCCCGGTGTCGGCTGATCCCGGTACGAGTGTGACGGAAATGGCATCGGCCGGCGCACCCTGACCCGGTACGTTTGGTTGACGTGAGCAACCATCCCTTCGTCCCGCTGCGCCACCGTGCAGTGCGGCTGTTGTGGGGTGCCGCTGTCGTCTCCGATGTGGGCACATGGGTGCAGCTCATCGTCGTCGGCAGCCTCGTCGCCGCCGGCACCGGGTCGGCCGTGCAGACGGGGCTGGTCGCGCTGGCCACGTTCATGCCGCAGGGCATCGCCTCGCCCGTCGGCGGCCTGCTCGCCGACCGCTACGACCGCCGCAAGGTGTTCGCCGCTGCCCTGCTCGCGCAGGCGTCGGTCACATCCGTGCTCGCCGTCGTGCTGGGGATGGGCGTGCGCACGCCCGTCGTGCTCACCCTGCTGATCCTGCTCGGCAGCGCCGCCGGGGCGATCGGTGCACCCAGCTACGCGGCGATGCAGCCCGATCTCGTGCCACCCGACGAGCTGATGGCGATGGTGTCGCTCGGCGTCTACTCCTGGAACAGCGGCCGCATCATCGGCCCGCTGCTGGGCACCCTGCTGGTGTTCAGCGTCGGGCCTGCGTGGACGATCGGGTTCAACGCGTTCAGCTTCGTGGTGATGGCCGGTGCGGTCGCGCTGGTGCGCCGGCCGTTCCGCCCGCACGGTGGCGAGGGTGTGGACGGTGGCGTGCGCGCCCGCCTCGTCGGCGGCTGGCGCACACTGCGGGCGACGCCCGGCTGCTGGCACGGCGTGGTCGTGCTGATCCTGTTCAACCTCACCGTCGTCGCGTTCATGGGGCTCATCCCCATCTACGTCCGTGCCGAGTTCGGCGGCGGCACCGGCCTCACGGGCGCCGTCGCCTCGGCACAGGGGATCGGCGCCATCGTCGGTGGCGTGCTGATCACGGTGCTCGCCGCTCGCTTCCGCCGCTCGTTCCTCGTCGGCCGGGTCATCTGGGTGCTCGCCGGCGGCCTCGTCGTCTACGCGCTCGCTCCCAACACGGCCTGGCTGGTCGCGTCGGCCGCGCTGCTCGGTGGTGCCTCGTCCAGCATGTTCATCACCTCGTCGGCGATCATCCAGCGCGACGCGCCGCCGGCCAGCCGCGGCCGCGTCATGTCGATCATGCAGGCGAGCATGGGCGTGTCGTACGGAATCGGCCTGCTGTTCATCGGCTCCATCGGCGACGCGGCGAACCTGCGTGTCGCCTTCGTGATCGGTGCCGTGCTGCTGGTGGTCGGCTTCGCGGCGCTCACCGCCCGCTCGCGCAACTGGCGAGCGGCCATCGACGGCAACGAGATGCTCGCCGCCGACACCCTCACCCCCGCCGAGCTGTCCGTCGCCTGCGGCGACTGACCCACCCCGACCCCGGGCGCTGCGGCCCGAGTCGGCGTTTGTTCGCCCGCCATCGGCTGGCGAATGTGGTGTCGCGCGACATGTCTGACAGGTGTGTCGCGGGACATCCCTG
>CAYZFZ010000139.1:6524-9106 GCA_964477795.1 uncultured Bifidobacterium sp. | reverse complement strand
CATCGGCGCCGACATGCTGGAGGAAGCCCGCCTCGCATACGTGCGCCTGCGCGAGGACGACGTACTGGCCTCGCCCGACACGGTGTGGCAGTGGCTGGAGAACGGCTACGCCCTGTTCCCCGAGGCCCGCCACGATCGGGTGACGTGGAACTACGACCACGCCGACTCCGCGTGGCACGTCGCGTTCACGCCGGGCATGCGCGCGCTGCACGTGGAGGCGGGTGGTGAGGTGCTGCTGCGCGACGGACGACCAACGCGGGTCGACGCGGCCGAGGTACGCGCCAAGGCCGCCGAGCAGGCCCAACTCCTCTTCGCCCGCCTCTGATCCAGCGCTCGCCACCAACGAGCCCGCACGTGCAAGAGGTGGGTCTCGGGCTTCTGGGGCTGATCCGTTCCAATTCTGCTTCTGGGTCTGAATCGTCTCCACTTCCGGGACGATCTCCACATCACTTGTGCCGTCAACGAAGGCTCCCAGGGAGTCGCTCCCACGTCCTGTGTCATGAGGACCACGGTGCGCCTGGGTGGGCCTGGGGTGAACGGACACGTTGCGATGCCGGCGCAGGGGTGCCTGGTCGATGATCTTGATGGCGTTGCGGCTTGTTCCTAGCGTCTTGGTCTTTCGGTGGTCGGGTCGATCAACGTGTCGTCAGATCGGCAAGTCACAGAGCGAGGTGGATGCGGAGCGCCTCGTCGAGATCTGCCTGCAGATCGGTTGTCAAGTGGCCCACGCGTGAGCCGATGCGCTCGACCGCGATGGAACGAACCTGTTCCGCTTGGGCCTTCGAATCGACGCCAAGCCCGGTGACGCTGGCGGGTAGCAGCACCTGGAACGGGTAGACCCGATCGGTGTTGGACGTGACCGGGACGACCGTCACGACGCCTCGACCGAGGCGTTCGGCGGTGTTGTTCGCGCCGTCGTTGCTCACGATCACTGCGGGCCGTTGCTTGTCGGCCTCGGCGCCGCGGGCGGGCTCCAGGTCGACAAGCCTGATCTCACCCCGTCGCATCGGTGAGCCCGTCGGCTGTGGTGGTATCCCACACGGCGCTGTCGTCGCCGGTGGCCCACTCGGCCCACGCGTCCTCGTACGCAGAGCCCAGTTCGGACGCTCGCAGCATCCGAACTGCCTTGTGGACGACCGCAGAACGGGACGCAAATCCCTCTCGCTCGGCGTAGGTGTCGAGGAACTCGACATCAGCATCAGGGAGGCTCACACTCAGTTTCACACTGTGATGCTACCGATGATACTACCTCGGTAGCAAGACCTCTGTGGCTGCCGCACGCCATTTGCCGCGCCCGTTCTCGATGTACCGGGAGGACTGGGCGAACGTTGCGCGACGCGGCAGTAGGTTGGGGCCATGAGCACGCCGATGGCCGTTTACCTGCAGGATGCGCACCCGATTCGCGAGGGCATGGCCATCGCGCAGTACGCGGAGGCCAAGGGGTTCCACGCGGTCTGGCAGGCCGAGAGCCGGCTCGTGCGCGAGGCCACTGTGCCGATGGCAGCGTTCGCCAGCGTCACCGATCACATCAGGGTGGGCTCCGGTGTCGTCGACTGCTGGAGCCGCAACCCCGCCCGGCTCGCGGCCACGTTCAGCACGCTCGACGACCTGGCGCCCGGCCGTGTCATCCTCGGCATCGGTGCCTGGTGGGATCCGCTGGCGGCGAAGGTGGGCATCGAGCGTGCCCGCCCGCTCACCGTCATGCGCGAGATCGTCACGGTCGTGCGTGCCCTGCTGCACAACGAGACCGTCACCTTCGACGGCGCCTACGTGCACCTCGACGGCGTCGAGCTCGACTACGTGTACCAGGAGCGGCGCCCGAAGGACGTGCCGATCTACATCGGAGCCACCGGCATGCAGATGATGGAGCTGGCCGGCGAGATCGCCGACGGCGTGGTGCTCAACTACCTCGTCTCGCCCGACTACAACCAGCGGGCCATGGAGTCGCTCGCTGCCGGCGCTGCCAAGGCCGGCCGCCGCGTCGACGACATCGACCGCCCCCAGCTCGTCGTGTGCAGCGTGCACGAGGATCGGGAGACGGCACTCGACATGGCCCGCATGATGGTCACCCAGTACCTCGGCCAGCAGCCCCACATCATGAAGGCGTCGGGCGTGCCGCAGAGCCTGCTCGACCGCGTCGGTGAGGTGCTCACCTGGCCGGCCACCCATGAGCAGGTCGAGGCCGCCAGCAAGCTGGTGCCCGACGAGATCGTGCAGATGCTCACGGCCAGCGGCACGCCCGCGGAGGCCAGGGCGAAGGTGCAGGAGTACATCGACCACGGCGCCACCTGCCCGATCCTGTACCCGCTGGGCGACGTGCACTCGATGATCGACGCCTTCGCCGAGTAGTCGCGTCGCTCGTCGACCTCCATCGCTCGCTGCGCTCGCTCCTGTCGGTCGAATGAACCATGTGGACGGCCTTCGGCCGACGCAGCTGTGATGCGTCTCACGGAGACCGTGTCGACGCAGGTGGGGGGGGGGGGGGGGGCCGCCCCCCCCCCCCCCCCCCCCCCCCCCCCCCCCCCCCCGGGGGGGGGCCCCCCCCCCGCCCCCCCCCCCCCCGGGCCCGGCCCCCCCCGCGC
>CAYZFZ010000139.1:0-6514 GCA_964477795.1 uncultured Bifidobacterium sp. | reverse complement strand
GCCGACGCAGCTGTGATGCGTCTCACGGAGACCTTGTCGACGCAGGGGGAGGGGGATCGCGGAGCGCCCCCTCCACGCCACCCCCACCACCGACCCGCGCATGTTCGCTGACCAGCGCACCCACTACCGGCGCGCGTGTGACGGGTGACATACCTAGACGCGTCACCCCTGCTTGCGGGGCGAAATACGCCGTTGTGCGGATGTGGCGCGACCCGTTCACGGCGCACACTGCACCTGTCAGAAAGACCCGCCAGAAGGACGCCTGCCATGTTCACCAACTTCACTCTCAACACAGAGATCGCTCGGCAGCGCCAAGCGGAGATGCTGCAGCGAGCCGACCGTCACCACAGCCTGTTTCGACGGTCGAGCCCGTCGGCACCGGCGGCGGGAACGGCGTGCTCGGTGATCGATCTGCCCATGCGACGAGGCCACCTTTCCCCTGGTGAGTGCCTGGTTGCCTGAACAGGCTGCGCAGGGCCCGGCGGGCACAACACCGCCGGGCCCTGCCGCGTTCGGCAGTATCGTGAGCCCCATGCTGCGTGGGCGAACCGGCCTGTCGCCGGTGATGATCGGTCGTCACCCGTCGCTGGCCCGCCTGCTCGGCCTGGTCGATGCCGCCGAGGTGCGCTCCAGCGACGGCCCCGAGATCGCGCTCGTCTCCGGTGAGGCCGGCATCGGCAAGACCCGCCTGCTGCGCGAGTTCATCGAGGCGCTGCCCGGCGACGTGACGGTGCTCACCGCCCAGGCCCGCCCGGGCTCGATGGGCCGCCCCTTCGACGTGGTCGGCCAGCTCGGCCCGGCCGGCGACAACTCGGCGGCCACCGCCCGCGCCGTGCTGGAATCCGCCGTCGCCGCCGGCCGCACCCTGCTCGTGGTGGAAGATCTCCACTGGGCCGACGCCGACAGCGTGCACTTCCTGGAGCAGGTCTGCATGCAGCCGTGGCCTCAGCTCGTCATCGTCGGCACCTACCGGGGCAACGACCTGTCACGCAAGGCCCCCGGCGGCGAGCTGGTGCTGCGCCTCGAGCGGCAGCACACCGTCGAGCAGATCCGCCTCGAACGGCTCGACCGCGGCGAGGTCGCCGGCATGCTCACCGCCATCGGCGGCGCGACGCCGTCGTCCGGTGCGGTGGAGGCCGTGTACCGGCGCAGCGGCGGCATCCCCTTCGTCGTCGAAGAGCTCGTCCGCTGCTGCGGTGCCGACGCCTGCATCGACGATCTCAAGACCGCGCAACTGCCGTGGTCGATCGACGAGGCGGTGCGCCAGCAGCTCTCCGGGCTGCCGGCCGACGAGCGCCGCGTGGTCGACGCGCTCGCCGTGTTCGGCGACCCGGCTGCGTTCGAGCTGCTGCTCGAAGTGTGCGACGTCACCGACGACCGGCTGCTGGCGGCATTGCGCTCGCTCGTCGCCCAGGGCCTCGTCGTCGAGCCCGAGGACGACGTGTTCTGGTTCGGCCACGCGCTCGTCGCCGACATGGTGCAGCAGCAGCTGCTCGGCCGCGAGCGGCGCCGGCTGCACGAGCGATCCCTTGCGGCGCTGAAGACGCTGGCCGAGCCCGACCACGCGGCGCTCGCCCGCCACGCCCTGGGTGCCGGCCAGTTCGAGCTGATCCCGGCCATCGCCCGCGAGGGTGCCCGCCGCTACCTCGACCGCGGTGCGTCGTTCCAGGCGCTGCGGCTGGCCAGCGAAGCGCTGGCCGAGGCCCCCGGCGACCCCGAGCTGCTCGCGGTGGCCACCGACGCGGCGTGGCGGCTGGAGTTCGGCCGCGAGGCGCTGGCCTACGCACAGCAGTGGAACGTGCACGCGGTCACCGATCTCGAGCGTGTCGAGTCGCTGCGCTTCATCGCCCGCCTGCACCACGAGCTGCTCGACGCTGCCCACCGCGACCTGACGGTGGAGCAGTTGGAGGCGCTGGCCGGCTCGCTGCCGCCCGGCTTGGCGCGCGGGCGCTGCGCGGGCGCGGTGGCACAGCTGCACATGCTCGCCGGCCGCAGCACCGAGGCGGTGGAGTGGGCGGACCGCGCGCTCGCCGATGCGCGGCGCAACGCCGACGAGTGGCTGGAGGCGCAGGCCTCCGTGGAGCGGGCGTCGGCGCTGCAGCAACTCCCGCGCGAGGACAGCGAGCAGGCTTTGCTGCACGCGCGCGAGCTGGCCCGGCGGGTGGGCGACAGCGTGCTGGAGTGCCGCGCGTTGAACAACTTCCTCGGTGTCGTCACCCCGCATGGAGCGATGGGGACGTGGGCCCGCGCCGAGCTCAGCGATGCATCCGACCGATGCGGGCTCGACAAGCTGGGTGCCGGCATGTTGGCGATGTGGGAGGCGGAAGCGGCGATGGCCGGTGGCAACATGCGCGCGATGCGCCGGTTCGTCGCCGAAGCCGGGCAGCACTGGAGCACCGAGAGCAGTGAGTACTGGAGTCAGCGTCTGCTGCTCGCCGACTTGCGCATCGAGGAGGGCCTCGTCGCCGATGCGCTCGCCACCGTCGAGGAAGTGGAGCTCGCCGGCAGCCTGCGCAAGGGTTTGCGCGCCAACGGGTATCGCGTGCAGTTGGTCGCCGCCGCGCTGGAGGGCCGCCGCGCCGAAGCCGAGCGCGTGTTCTCCGCGATCCTCGCGTCGCCGCTCGTTCCGGACAAGACGCACTCGTTGTGGTTCATGCTGGAGACGGTGCAGGCCGCCTTGCAGGCAGGTGTGCCCGCCGCCAGAGTGCGCAGTGAGTTCGTCGACGGTTGGGCGTTGCCGCACACCTCGCACGAGTTCCTGGGGCGGCACGCGGAAGGGATGCTGCTGCTCGCCGAGGGCGACGCCGCCGGCGCGGTCGAGGCCCTCGCCGGTGTGCTCGACGAGCCCGACCCGGCGCTCTACCTGCTGAGCATCGCTTCGCTGCGCACCGTCCTTGCGAGCGCGATGCTGGCAGCCGGGGATCGCGCCGGGGCGCTTGTCGTGGCGCGCCTAGCCGTCGACGATCTCAACGGCTGGCCGGGCTGGCGTCGCGACCGTGCCGAGGCGCTCGTGCGCCGGCTGGAGGGCGCCGGTGCCCGCTCTGACGGCGAACTCACCGCCCGCGAGCGCGAGGTGGCGGCGCTGATCGCCGAAGGGCTCACCAACAGCCAGCTCGCCGAGCGGTTGTTCATCTCACCCAAGACCGCGGCCGTGCACGTCTCCAACATCCTGATGAAGCTCGGCCTCTCCGGCCGCGCCGAGGTCGCGGCGTGGGCCGTGCGCCACGGCATCGTGCTCCAGCCCGGCTGAAGCGGACGCGCTACAGCCAGTCGCGTCGCTTGAACACCACATAGAGGCTGACGCTGAGCACCACCATCGAGCCGAGCGCGAACGGGTAGCCCCAGAACCAGCCGAGCTCGGGCATGTGGCGGAAGTTCATGCCGTAGATGCCGGCGATGAGCGTGGCACCGAAGACGATCGAGCCCCAGGCGGTGAGCTGCTTCATCACCAGGTTCATCTGGTTGCTCATCACCGCCAGGTGCGCGTCGACCGCGTTGCCGACGAGCTCACGCAGCTCGTCCACCAGGTCCACCGCGCGCAGCAGCTTGTCGAACGTGTCGCGCAGCACGATCAGCGCGTCGCCCTCCACCCACTGCACCTCCTTGCGCAGCAGCGCCGACAGCACCTCGCGCAGCGGCACCACCGCACGGCGCAGCTCGAGCAGGTCGCGGCGTACGCCGAACAGCTCCTGCTGCACATGGCGCTCGGTCTGTGGTTGCTCGCTGAAGATGTGGTCCTCGATGCTCTCCAGCGTGTCCTCCAGCCGGTCGGTGGAGTCGAAGTAGCCGTCGACCAGTTCCTCGACGACGATCGCCAGCATCATGCCGGCGTCGACATCGGGTGCCTGCCGCTCGATGCGGGCGCAGGCGACGGACGGATCCCACTCGCGACCGCGGTCGTCGTGCAGGCGGACCGTGATGAACCAGCCGTCGCCGGCGTACATGTCGATCTCGGCGAGCGACCCGCTGAAGGCCACCACGTACACATGGTCGGCGAAGCGTTGCATCGTCGGGCGGGCGGCCCGGCGGCGAGCCTCGTCGAACGTGCGCTCACCCAGGCCGTAACGCGCGTCCAGCGACTCCAGCTCCTCGACAGTGGGGTCGAACACGTCCAACCAGGTGGTGGCGCCGAAGTCGTGTTGCGTGATCACGTCTTCGATCGTAGGAGCTGGGCTTCGCCGGCGAGGGCGACCGCACTACGCTGGCCGCACTATGGGTCAGCAGATCGGCGTCATCGAAAAGTCCAGCTCGAACCCGGGCGTGGTTCGCTTCGAGGCGAACCGCAATCTCACCGGCATGGGGCACGAGCTGTTCCGCTCGGCCGACGACGCGATCGGTCCTCGCCCGGCGGCGGCGGTCGCTCGCCGGCTGCTGGGCACCGGCCAGGTCGCGGCGGTGCACGTGTACGGCAACATGATCACGATCGATCTGGCGAAGGGCGCCAGCAGCGACGGCCTGGGCGACATCGTGCGCGGCCTGTACCAGTACTGGCACCCGGGCATGGAGATGCCCACGTTCGACGACGTGACGCCGGAAGCTGCTGCCGCGCCGGCGGCGGCCGGTGCCGAGGGTGCCGGCGGCGCGGATGCTGCATACCTGTCGCGCGTGCCGGCCGCCCTGGTCGAGCGCAGCCGCGCCGCGCTCGCCAAGTGGAAAGCCAACCACTGAGCTTCCCTGCCGCTGCATGACGCAGTGATCTGCGTCGTACATGTGTTCGATAGAGTGTCGGCATGGGTTCCGGTGTCACCGATCTCGCCGAGCTGTCCACCAGCGGAATCCTGTCGGGAATCGCGGCGCAGCAGCGCACCCTGCCGGTGCTGCCGGCCTTCGATGCGCTGCTGCCGTCGGCGGTGGTGCAGCGCGGCAGCGTCATCGGTTGCGAGGGTGCGGCCGCCGTCTCGCTGGCGCTGGCGCTGGCTGCTGGGCCGTCGCAGGCCGGCTCGTGGGTGGGGGTCGCCGGCCTGCCGCAGGTGGGTCTGGCGGCGGCAGTCGAGCTGGGGGTGGAGCCCCAGCGGTTGGTGATGGTGTCCCAGCCGGCGCAGCGTTTCGACGAGGCGCGCTGGGGTGAGGTGCTGGCTGCAATGATCGACGGGTTCGACGTGGTGGTGGTGGGTCCCGAGGCGCAGGGGGTGCGCGCGGCCACAGCGCGCCGCCTGCTGGCGCGGGTGCAGTCGCACGGTGCGGTGCTGCTCACGGTCGCCGCCCCGCTCGCCGGCCCGTCCGCCGAGGCGGGTGGCGGCCCGTTCGGCGCCGACCTGCGGATGGAGGCCACCGAGGTCGCGTGGGAGGGCTTGGGCGACGGGCACGGTGTGGCCCGCGGTCGTCATGCCGAAGTGCACCTCAGCGGCCGGCGCGTGCCGCGCCCGCGCCGTGCCGAGTTGTGGCTCCCCGGCCCCGACGGCACCGTCGAACCCGTGGCACCCGCCACCGTCCCGGCCGCGGTGCCCGGGCCGGCGATCACGCTGGAGCGGGCGGGGTGACGGCGGCCCGTCGCGCCGTGGCGGGCGCCGCGCCCGCCACGCGCGCGCCTGTGCCGCGGTTGGGTGTGCTGTGGTGCCCCCACTGGCCGGTCGTCGCCGCCGGCCCGGTTGCCGGCGGATCAGTTGCCAGTGGATCAGTTGCCGGCGAGCCGGTGGCCGTGCTGCACGCCAACCGGGTGGTGGCCCACTCGCTGGCGGCGGGGGCCGAGGGCATCACCGTCGGGCACCGGCGTCGCGAGGCGCAGGCTCGCTGCCCGTCGGTGCGCATCGAGCAGCACGATCCGGCCCGCGACGCCCGCGCCTTCGAGCAGGTGGTGCAGGCAGTAGCCGCGATCGTGCCGCGGGTGGAGATCACCGAGCCGGGCATACTCACCTTCGTCGCCCGCGGGCCGTCGCGATACTTCGGCGGCGATGCCGCGATGGCGGCCACCGTCACCGGCATCGCCACCGAGGCCGCTGCTGCCGCAGGCCTGTCGCTCGCTGCGGTGGGCTCCTTCGGGTTGGGCGTCGCCGATGGCCGCTTCGCCGCCGGCATCGCCGCCCGCCGCGCGGCCCACCGCGGTCAGCCGGTGGTCATCGAGGCCGGGGCACCGGTCACGGCTGCGTTCCTCGCCCCGCTGCCGGTGCGCCTGCTGTCGGTGGTGGCTGGTGTCGCCCCCGAGTTCGTCCACCTGCTCGATCGGCTCGGCCTGCACCACCTCGGTTCGCTGGCGGCGTTGCCCGCCACGGATGTCGCCGCCCGCTTCGGCCCGCTCGGTTCGTTCACCCACCGCATCGCCGGCGGTGGCGACGACCGGCTGCCCGGCACCCACGACCCGCCAGCCGGGCTGCAGGTGCAGCGCGTGTTCGACCAGCCGGTGCACCACTCCGATGCGCTCGTGTTCGTGGCCCGCCAGTTGGCCGAGTCGCTCGCCGGCCGGCTGGCCGCCGGCGGCCAGGTGTGCACACGCCTGCTGGTCGCCGCCGGGACCGAGCACGGCGAGCACAGCGGGCGGGTGGGGTATCGCAGCAGCGGGCTCCGCGCGGCGGCGATG
>CAYZFZ010000138.1:0-9169 GCA_964477795.1 uncultured Bifidobacterium sp. | reverse complement strand
CGCGTGGAACATCGGTGTCTGCATCAGGTTCACCGTGCCGCGGTGCATCTGCAGCGTCATCATCACGTGGTAGGCGTTGAGGATCTCGGCGCGCTGGTCGAGCAGCACGCCCTTGGGCTGGCCGGTGGTGCCGCCGGTGTACATCAGCACCACGGGGTCGGCCTCCTCGCCTTCGTCGGGGATCACGGCAGCCGACGAGGCGAGCAGGTCGTCGTAGGTGAGCGTGTGCGGCACGTCGCCCTGGCCGACGAGCACCACGTGCTCCAGCCCGGCCTCCTCCTTCACCTTGTCGATCAGCGGCGCGAAGAAGCCGTCGACGAAGATCGTCGTGGTGCCCGAGTCGCGCAGCACGTACGCCAGCTCCTTGGGCGCGAAGCGCAAGTTGAGCGGGTTGATCACGCCGCCACCGAGGAAGGCCGCGTGGTACAGCTCCAGGTACTCCGGAGAGTTGAGCGTCATGACCGCGAACCGGTCGCCACGGCCGACGCCCAGCGAGCCGAGCCCGCCGATCAGATGGCTCACCCTGTCGAGGTGTTGGGCGAACGTGGTGGTGGCACCGGTGGCCGCGTTCGTCGCGCACGGCCGGTCGGCGTTGCGCCCGACGGCGGGCAGCAGCAGGCGGTGGTAGATGAGCTCCTTCATGCGCGTCACCCTATGCGCCGGCGAGGAACCGCTTGATCAACGGGAACCAGATCGGGCCGGCGGGCGACCTCTTGCGGACCGATCAGCTCGACCTCAGGGGGCAGCAGACCATGACCGACGAACCGGGCTCGAACGCGCCTGAAAACGCGTCCGGCACCACACACGACGCTGGCAGCCGAAGGTGGCGCAGCGTCTGGCGCATCCACTTCTACGCGGGTATGTTCTCCATCCCGTTCCTGCTGCTGATGGCCGTCACGGGGTTGGTGATCCTGTACACGACACCCATCCAGAAGGCGACGGAGGGAAATGTGCGCACCGTGACACCCGCCGGGGAGCGAGTGTCGTACGACGCGCAGGAGCAGGCCGTCGAGGCCGCGTATCCCGACGAGACCGTGGTGTCGATGCAGACACCGGCCGACTCCGGAAGCTCCACGATCTTCGGGTTCGACAGCGGCCACCAGGCGTACGTGGATCCGTACACCGGCAAGGTGCTGGGCGACAACGACCCCGGGCGCGGCATCGTCGGCCTCGCCAACCGCCTGCATGGCTTCCTCAACAACGACCAGAGGATGATCTCGCTGCCGGCCGTGTCGGCCCTGTGGGACGGTGGCCCGGTCATGCGCGACTACGTCATCGGCGACCTCGTGCTCGAGATCCTCGGTGTCTGGACGCTCGTGCTCGCGATCACCGGGGTGTTCCTGTGGTGGCCGCGACGGTCGCGCTACGGCGGCGCCGAGAAGACCGGTCGCCGCTGGTTCGCCATCCGCATGGGCAAGAAGGGGCGAGCCAAGTGGCGCGACCTGCACGCGGTGCCCGGGGTGCTGCTGTCCGCGCTGTTCGCGCTCACCATCGTCAGCGGCCTGGGGTGGTCCACCTACTGGGGCCCGAACTTCACGGCACTCGCCAACGAGATCAGCCCCAACGTGTGGCCCGACGCACCCTCCAGCGGCCAGGTGACCCGTGCCGACTTCGACGTGCTCGGCAACCAGATCACATGGAACACGGGCGACATCCCGATCCCGAACAGCTACGCCGCCGCGACCGACGGCACGCAGCCGGTGCCGCTGTCGCTCGACGCCGTGGCGACGATCGCCGAGCGTGAGCAGATGAAGCCCGGGTACTACGTGTTCTTCCCCGTGAACGACGTCGACGAGGCCGGCAACCCCGTGTACGGCACGTTCGACCTCTCCAACAACTGGCCGCGCAAGACGGGGGAGGCACGCAACGTCGCCATCGACCAGTTCACCGGCGCGACCCTGCAGGATCTCAATGCCTACGGCCTGGGCACCGTGTCGTACGGGATGGACGTCCTCGTCAGCACGCACATGGGCACCCAGCTCGGGATCGTCAGCCGGATCTTCATGACGCTGCTGTGCCTGCTGACGATCTGGAGCATCATCAGCGGCCTGGTCATGTTCTGGAAACGCCGTCGCAAGGGCACCCTGGGCCTGCCCCGCCGGCCGATGAGCGTGCGCCTGGGCAAGCAGCTCACGATCGCCGCGGTCGCGCTGGGCATCGTGTTCCCGCAGTGGGGCGTGACCGCGCTGATCGTCCTCGGCATCGACCGTTTCGTGATCCGCTCCGTTCCCCGGCTGCGCACTGCGTTCGGTCAGCGATGAGCGGCTGCAGGCGCGGGTTGGGCGCCATGGTCGTGCTCGCCATCGTCGCCGGTTGCGGCGGCGAGCCCACCGCCACCGTCACGTCGCTGACCGTCACCGGTGCGTGGGCGCGCAGCACTCCTCCGGGCGCGGTCAACGGCGTCGTCTACCTCACCGTCGCCAGCCCGAGCGACGACGTGCTCGTGGGCGTGTCGGTGCCCGCGTCGGTGGCCGCCGCCGCTGCGATGCACGAGACGATGGGGGGCGGTGGCGCGTCGCCGATGCCGAACATGCCCGACATGACGACACCCGGCGCCGAGATGACGATGGCACCGCTGGACTCGGTGGCGCTCGCCGCCGGCGAGGCGGTCGCGTTCGAGCCCGGCGGGCGGCACATCATGCTCACCGGCCTCGCCGGGCAGCTGGCCGCCGGCGACCACTTCCCGCTGACGCTCGTCTTCTCCAGCGGTGCGTCGTTGGAGGTCGACGTCGCTGTGGGCGACAACCCGCCGTCGGGCTGACGCTCACCCGTGCGTCAGGCGCCCGCGCTGGCCCGCTGCAGCCAGGCGGCGACGTGCTCGAGCCCGTCGATGTACTCCTGGCCGAGCATCTTCGCCATCGACCACCCGCCGAGCGCCATGATCTTGTACTTGTCGCCCGACGTGGTGGTGAACCGCAGCTGGAACTCGGAGTTGGTGGCGAGCCACTCGCGGAAGCCGCCGCCCTCGCCCCACAGCGTTGCCCCGGTGATGTCGGTGGGCCGCAGCCAGATCGGCGCGCCCTCCGGCTGCTGCTTGCGGTTCAGCGGCTGCAGCACGAGCCAGTAGCTGGTGACGCCGACCGCGTAGAACTTGTTGCTGAAGGCGCTGGACTGGGTGCCGGTGAAGGCTCCGAGGAGCGGATCCTCGGGCGGGCACAGCCCACGCATGTACTGCAGGATCGCGAGGAAGTACTCGCGCGACTTCTCGAACATCCCCATGCTCGACCTCCCGTGTCGCCCCGGATCGTAGCCCCGTCCCCCACCGGCAGGTGCCGTCACGAGCGACGGCGAGTGGGCTTCTTGCGCTCGGGGGCCGCGGGCCGAACGACATCGCCCAGGCGGACGGTGATCATCTCGAGGTCGGGGCCGGATGCGGCGACCCACACGACAAGGTCGTAGACGTCGTCGTTCGACGCCCGCGACGCCGTGACGCCGTTGAGCTCGAGGAACACGGCGGTGGCCAGCCAGCCGAGTCGTTTGTTGCCGTCGACGAGTGCGTGGTTGCCGACGATGGACTGCAGGAGCGCCGCAGCCTTGGTGATCAGGTCCGGGTACGCATCCTCGCCGAACACCGTGGTCTGCGGGCGCGCGATGGCCGAGCCGAGCAGGCCGATGTCTCGGATCGGTGGCGGGTCGCCGAGCAGCGCTTGGGCGAGATCGACGAGGTCGTCGAGGTCGAGGAACTCGATCGGCTCGCTCATTCGCCGAGTCGCCGCAAGGCCTCGGCATGCTCGCTCATGACCAGTGCTGCCGCAGCACCGACCCGGTCGCGATGTTGGCCACGGCTGACGAACTCCCGGACCGCGCGGCGGGCGGCCTCCTGCATCGAGATGCCCTCGGCATCAGCGCGCTCGCGCAGCGCAGCCTGCTCGCTGTCGGTGAGGCGAAGTGTCATGGCCATGACGGCATGGTATCAGTTCGATACCATGCACGCGGTGTCTGGAGCTGCGTCGGTTCGGTTCTCTTCGCATGACCGGCGATGCGTCGACGCAGTGTGAGCTGGACACGCGCCACCGCAGAGTGCACGCTGCTGACGTGTCGACCGATGAAGAGCCGGTGGAGTCCATGGACCTCACGCCACGAGTGCCGGCCGCAGTCGGAGCGAGGTCTGCGGCCCATTGGGTGTTGCGCTCCGTGGCCACTGCGGCGCTGCTTGTCGTCGCCGTGTGGTGGAACGCACGGCGACCTGTCTGGGCGACCCGGACCGCCTGCGGCCCGGCCCATGAGCACCTGTGCGACGAAGCCGGTCTCGCGTTCGAGACGTATGCCCCGGCGGTCCTCTGGGGGATCACCGTCGTTGCCACGTTCCTCGTGACGGGGCTCGGAATCCTTACGGGTCCTCCCGGACTCCGTGAACGCTCAGTGTGGGGGATGATGCTCTGCGTCTCGATCTTCGTCGCGAACAGCGGGAACCCTCTGTGGGCCATCGCGGTGACGGGCGTGGCGCTGTGGGCGATCGCCTCGACGGGCGACACGGCGCGCCGGCCGGTGGATTGAAACCTGTCCAGCGCGGCCGCACCCTGCAGCGCCTGCTGGTGCCTGCGAGCGCATACACCGGCTCGTCGGACTGAGCGCGGTGCCCGCACGGCGTGCGCGGCGAGACAACCCAGTGTCCAGGCTGCCCATTCGCCGCTCCGACGACTGAAGCCGAGACCCACGCGGAACCTGCCAGACTCGGCCCGTGGATGACGGACCCCTGCTGCGCGTCACGCACGTCACCAAGCGCTACCCGGGTGTGACGGCGCTCGACGATCTGTCGTTGGAGCTGCCGCACGGCCGCATCGGGCTCGTCGGGGCCAACGGCGCTGGCAAGTCGACGATGTTCCGCCTGCTGCTGGGCCTCGCCCACCCCACCGAGGGCAGCTTGGAGGTCTGCGGCATCGACGTCGCCAAGGATCCCATCGGCGTCCGCTCGCGCCTGGGCTACATGCCCGAGCACGACTGCCTACCGCTCGACCAGACGGCCGCCGACGTGGTGTCCACGTTCGGCGAGCTCAGCGGGCTGCCGCCGCGTGCGGCCCGCCAGCGAGCCTCCGACATCCTCGATCTCGTCGGGCTCGACGAGGCCCGCTTCCGCCCGATCGGCGGGTTCTCCACCGGCATGCGCCAGCGCACCAAGCTGGCGCAGGCGCTCGTCGGCGACCCCGAGCTGGTGCTGCTCGACGAGCCCACGGCCGGCCTCGACCCGCTGGGCCGCGAGGAGATGCTGTCGCTCGTGGCACGGCTCGGCTCGTTCGGCATCTCCGTGCTCATGGCCACCCACTTGCTCGACGACGTGCAGCGGGTGTGCGACCACGTCGTGATGATCGATGCCGGCACGCTGGTGGTCGCCGGCGCCACCGATTCGCTGCTCGAGCGCACGGGCGTGGTCACGGTCGACGTCGGCCGCCACGCCGGCCAGCTGCTGCCGGCGCTGGAGCGGGCAGGCCTCACCGCCACTGCCGTCGACGACCTGGTGGAGGTCACGGCCACGGGCGACCACGACATGGATCTCCTGCGCGACGTCATCGCCGAGCTCGGGCTGCCACTGTTCCGCCTGTCGACGCGGCTGACCTCGCTCGACGAGGTGTTCGTGCGCGGCGCCCGGAGCGCATCGTGAGCGCCACCACCGACGCACCCGATCCCGGCCGCGGCGCGGTCTACGACCGCGGCTACCGGCCGTACGAGGGGCCACGCGGCAGGCGCGGCGCGGCCACGCTCGCGCTGTACAAGGCGTCGATGCGACGGGCGCTCGGCCTGCGCCGCCCCTGGCGGCAGAAGGTCGCACCGTTCGTGCTGCTCGGCATCGTCACCATCCCCGCGATCGTGAACGTCGGCATCGGCTACGTCACCCGCGACAGCCCGCTGGCGGATCGCATCGAGATCATCACCTACCGCGACTATGTGGGCGTCTCCTCCGCACTCCTCCTGTTCGTCGCGCTCGTGGCACCCGACGTCATGTGCCCGGATCGCCGCCAGCGCGTGCTGCCGCTGATGTTCGCCCGCCCGCTCGTCGGCACCGACTACGTCGCCGCGAAGACCGGTGCGATCGCGACGATCCTCTTCGCCTTCTCGTTCCTGCCGCAGGTGGTGCTGTACGTGGGCAACATGCTCGTCAGCGACAGCGCGCTCGACTACCTGGGCGACCACCTCGACGTGCTGTGGCGGGTGCCCGTCGCGGTCGCGCTGCTCGCCGTCTACTACGCCGCGATCGGATGCGCGATCTCGTCGCTCACCGATCGGCGCATCGTCGCCGGTGCCGCGATCATCGGCCTGTTCCTCGTCACGTCCATCTCGTCGGGCGTCGTCGGCGGCGACCCCGAGGTCGACGGCGGCTCCTACGGCGGGCTGCTCAACGTGCTGCGCATGCCGCTGTACCTGCGCGACCTCGTGTTCCTCGGGCGCATCGACGCGTTCTCGCCGCTCACGGGCGTCGACGGTGGTGGCCTCCTCGCCGTTGCCACATACACCGCGATCCTGCTGACCGCGTTCGGTGTGCTGTGGCGCCGCTACCGGTGGGTGGAGCGATGACCGCCGCCGCGCTGCCCGGCGACGCCGCGCTGCCGCCTGACACCGCGATGCCGCACGACACGGTGCCGCTCGACCCGGCCTTCACGCCCGACGCGACCGTCGCGGTGAACCGGGTGTCGGTGTGGTTCGGGCCGAAGGTCGCGCTGTCCGAACTGAGCTGCTCGTTCGGCCCCGGCGTCAGCGGCCTGCTCGGCCCGAACGGTGCCGGCAAGACCACGCTGATGCGGGCGATGACCGGGCTCATCGGCATCAACGAGGGCGCTGTGCTCGTCGGCGGCCGCGACCCGCGCCGCGACCGGCAGGTGCACGCCCGGATGGCGCTCGTCCCCGAGGACGAGGCGGTGCCCGCCGGGCTCACCGCCCGCCAGTTCGTCCGCTACGTCGCCGACCTCCACCGCATCACCGACCGCGACGCGCCCGACGCCGCGCTGCGCGTGGTCGACATGCTCGACGCCGCGGACCGCGACGTCGACACGTTCAGCAAGGGCATGCGGCAGCGGACGAAGATCGCCGCCGCACTCGTGAAGGATCCGCAGGTGCTCGTGCTCGACGAGCCGCTGAACGGCGCCGATCCGGTGCAGCGGGTGCACCTCATCGCGCTGTTCAAGCAGCTCGGCGCGAGCGGGCGCACGGTGATCGTCAGCTCACACGTGCTCAACGAGGTGGAGCGGATGGCCGAGCGCGTGATCGTGCTCGTCCACGGCCGGCTCGCCGCCGCGGGCAGCCACCGTGCCATCCGCGACGCGATGGACGACACGCCGCGCCATGTGTTCGTGCGGTCCGCCGACGACCGCGGGCTCGCGGCGGGTCTGGTCGCGCTGGCCTCGGTGACGGGCGTGACGTTCGACCACAAGCGCGACGGGCTGGTGGTGCAGACGTTGCAGGCCCGCGACCTCGCCCACGCACTGCCCCGCCTGGCCAAGGACGCGTCGATCCGGTTGCTGGAGGTCCGCCCGCTCGACGACTCCCTGGAGAGCCTGTTCCGGGAGCTCGTCCGATGACGGCCGTCACCAGCCCCTCCCCCACCTCCGGCACGCGCCGCCCACCGGCTCGCCTGCTCGTCATCGCGCAGTACACGTGGCGCTCGTGCTTCCCGCCGAAGCGGTGGGCGGCGGTGCTGCTGCCGTGTGTGGGCGCGCTGCTGTTCGGCCTGCTCGCCCACGCGGTGAACGGCCCGAACGCGGAGCATCGCTTCGCCAACGTCGCGGCCGAGGGCATCTTCGGGCTCGTCATGCCGATCGCCGCACTCGTGATCGGCGATTCGCTGCTGGGCGCGGAGATCCGCGCCGGCACGTTCCACTTCACCTGGCTCTCGCCGGCGCCCACATGGCAGATCGTGCTCGGCCGCTGGCTCGCCGGCTCGGTCGTCGCGCTCGTGACCGTCGCGCCCGCGGCCGCGCTGGCCGCGGTCGTCGGCGGCAGCTCGTCGTCGGCCGGGCCGGCGTACGTGGCGGCGGCTGTGGGCAGCATCGCCTACGTGGCCATCTTCATCCTGATCGGGTGCATCACCCGCCGCACCGCCGTGTGGTCGCTGGCCTTCGTGTTCCTTATCGAGCGGTTGCTGGGCGCCGCGCTCACCGGCATCGCCCAGCTCTCCCCCACCTGGGAGTCGCGGGCGATCTTCGTGGGCATGCTCGACGACCCGCCCACCCGCCTGCTGCGCAGCGGCATCCCCGAGGGCGGCGACGCGATCGTGCGCCTGTTGGTCGTCACCGTCATCGTGCTCGCGCTGGCCAACTGGCGCATGCGCCGCCTGCGCCTCTCCGGCGCCGCCGACTGACCGCGCTGGCAGACCCCGGCCTCGCCGCCCCCTCGCGTGCGCCGGGTCGAGCGGTCGGGTTCAATGGCAACCCGTGAGCCAGTCCTCGTCATCCTCCCTGCCGTCGCGAGCGCGGGTCGTCGTCATCGGCGGCGGCATCATCGGCACGTCGATCGCCTACCACCTGGGCCACCTCGGCTGGACGGACACCGTGCTGCTCGAGCGCGACCAGCTCACCTCCGGCACCACCTGGCACGCGGCCGGGCTGATGGTGACGTTCGGGTCCACGTCGGAGACGTCCACCGAGCTGCGCAAGTACACCCGCGACCTGTACACGAACCTGGAGGCCGAGACGGGGCTCGCCACCGGCTTCGCGCCCGTCGGGTTCATCGAGCTCGCCGCCGACGAGGGCCGGCTGGAGGAGTACCGGCGCGTGTCCACGTTCAACCGCGACTGCGGGGTCGACGTGCACGAGCTGTCGCCCCGCGAGGTGGCCGACATGTTCCCGCTGGCCCGCACCGACGATCTGCTCGCCGGCTTCTACGTCGCCGAGGATGGCCGGGTGAACCCCGTCGACGCCACCATGTCGATGGCGAAGGGTGCCCGCCAGACCGGTGTGCGCATCGCCCAGGGCGTGTCGGTCGTCGACGTACTCACCCGCGACGGCGCGGTGTGTGGCGTGGTCACCGACCACGGCACCATCGAGTGCGAGTACGTGGTCAACGCGGCCGGCATGTGGGCCCGCCAGCTCGGCGAGCGCTCGGGCGTGTCGATCCCGCTCCAGGCCGCTGAGCACTACTACCTCATCACCGAGGAGATGGAGGGCCTGCAGAAGTCGTGGCCGGTCATCGAGGATCCGGCCAACTTCGGCTACTACCGCGAGGAGGTCGGCGGGCTGAT
>CAYZFZ010000137.1:0-9206 GCA_964477795.1 uncultured Bifidobacterium sp. | reverse complement strand
AGGGCATCGGCGCCGGCTTCGTGCCGGGCATCCTCGACACCGGCGTGATCGACGAGGTCGTGCAGGTCGCCAACGACGACGCCTTCGATCTCGCCCGCCGCCTCGCCCGCGAGGAGGGCCTGCTCGTGGGCATCTCCTCCGGCGCCGCCGTGTGGGCCGCGGTGCAGGTGGCCCGCCGCCCGGAGAACGAGGGGAAGCGCATCGTCGTGATCATCCCCTCGTTCGGCGAGCGCTACCTCAGCACCGCGCTGTTCGCCGACCTGGCCGACTGATGCGCGCCTGGCGTCACGACCTGCAGGCGGCCCGCGATCGCGATCCGGCCGCCCGCGCCGCGTGGGAGGTGGCGTTGCTGTACCCGGGTGTCCACGCGATCTGGGCGCACCGGCTGGCGCGCTGGCTGTGGGTGCGCGAGCACCGCTTCCTCGGTCGTGCCGTCAGCCAGCTCGCCCGCTCGGCCACCGGCATCGAGATCCACCCCGGCGCTCGCATCGGCCGCGGTCTGTTCATCGACCACGGCATGGGTGTCGTCATCGGCGAGACTGCCGAGGTGGGAGACGACGTGACCATCTACCACGGCGTCACGTTGGGCGGCACCAGCCTCGACAAGGGCAAGCGGCACCCCACGATCGGCAACCGGGTCACCATCGGTGCGGGAGCGAAGGTGCTCGGCCCGATCGAGATCGGCGACGGCAGCCGCATTGGTGCGAACGCCGTGGTCGTGCGGGCGGTGCCGCCCGATTCGGTGGTGGTCGGCGTTCCCGGCCAGATCGTCTCCCGCAGCCGCGCCACGCCCGACGTGCTGGAGCCGGATCTCGACGACTCGGTGCTGCCCGACCTGGTCGGTGCCAGCCTGCAATCGCTGCTCGGCCGCGTCGACGAGTTGGAGACCGTGGTCGCCGGCCAGCCCTCGTCGGCCGCGCTGCGCCCGTCGGCCGACGGCGTGTGGTCGGGCCTCGACTTCTCCATCTGAACGCCAGGTCGCCCGCTGCGACGGGTGCTTCCGGAAGCGCACATCCGAAGGGCCCATCGGCGACCTCGCAACGGTCGACGCTGCGCGCATAGGCTCCTCCGATCGGGCGCCGGCCCCGATCGGGGTGCGTCAGCGCCGCCCCGTGCACATTGGGTGCAGTCATCTGGGGAGGAGGACAACTGGTGCGAACCTTACGCCGCTTCTTCGGCTCGTTGCGGACGCGACGGGTGAACGCGCCGGACTTCTTCACGTGCCTGGGCTCGTTCGGCGACGACTTCTTCTCCGAGAGCTGAGCGCGGCGCGACCGGCGTCAGGCCAGGATCTTCGACTTCAGCATGGCGAACTCCACCTGATCGATCGTGCCGGCGTCGAGCATCGTCTTGGCCGCCGCCAGCTCGGTGGTGGGCGACTGGCCGGTGTTGCCGCCGAGGGTGTCGCGCGAGTGCATCGAGGCCTTGGCCCGAGCGGCGACGCTGCCACCGCGCAGGATCAGGTACAGCACCATCGACACGACCGGCAGCCAGAGCAGCGCCGCCACCCACAACCCCTTCGCCAGGCCCGACGTGTCGGGGTCGCGGAAGAGGTCGCCGACCACGAGGAACAACACCACGAGATACGCCAGGAAGAAGTAGGCGACGATGATGAACCAGATGATGTCGGTGAAGTTCGAGGCGATCATGACGCGTCCTTTCAGCGGGAGCCGGTCGGCCCGACGAGCATTCTTGCCCATCGGCACCGGGCAACACGTCGCCTGGATCGGGTGAATCGTGGCCTGCCGAATGCAGCAGCGCGTTCACCGCGTCGTTCAGGCCCTCGCCAATGGACGCCCGTGTGGGCGCGCCGGGTCAGCAGGCGGGGTCGTAGGTGCAGCGGGCGGCGGGCACGGCGGCTACGGCGGCGGTGAGCACGAGCGGCGGGTCGACAGGGTCGACCGGATCCACGGGGTCGACCGGATCCACGGGGTCGACGGGATCCGTGGGGGCGTCGAGGTGCAGCAGCAGGTTCGGTGACCCTGGCCCGATGTTCGTGAGCACGTTCGGCGTCGCGCCCAGCAGCAGCATCTGCATCACCTGCGTGGCGGTGAGCGTGGGGTGATCGGCCCACAGGACGGCGAGCGCGCCGGCGACGTGTGGCGACGCCATCGAGGTACCGCTCATGTACTGCTCCGCCGTGGTGGAGCCGATGCCCGCCGAGGGGATGGACACGCCGGGCGCGAACAGGTCGACACAGGTGCCGTAGTTCGTGAAGTACGCGCCGTGGTCGTCGGACGCGATCGCGCCGACCGTCAGCGCCTCCGGCGCGCGGGCCGGGGATTCGGTGCAGGCATCCAACGGGTTGTTGTTGACGTCGCCGTTCCCGGCCGCCACGGCGACCGCGATGCCGTCGTCGACGAGCGCCGCGATCGCGTCGTCGATGATCTGGCTCGCCGAACCGCCGATGCTGAGGTTGACGACGGCCGGGCCGGTCGTGTGGCGGGCGAGCACCCAGTCGAACGCATCGAGTACGTCGGAGTCGCTGCCGCTTCCCTGGCAGTTGAGCACGCGAACGGGCACGATCGTCGCCAGCTTGGCGATGCCGTACGTGGTGCCGGCTGCCGTGCCACTGACATGCGTGCCATGCCCCTGGCAGTCGTTCGTGTTCGTGTTCGGTGCGCCCCCGCCGACCTCGTTGATGCCCTGCGCGAGGCGGCCGGCGAACTCTGCGTGGGTCGCGTTGATGCCGGAGTCGATCACGTAGATGTCGACACCGGCACCGGCGGTGGCCGAGTAGCCGTAGGACGAGTCGAGCGGCAGGTTCTCCTGGTCCGTGCGGTCGAGGCCCCACGGCGGGCTGGGCTGGGCGTCCAGCGCGTGCACCTCGTGGTTCGGCTCCACGGCGACGACGCCGGGTGTCGCGGCGAGCGCGGCTGCTTCCTCGGGAGTGAGCGTCGCCAGCGAGACGTGCAGCGTGCTCGACAACTCTTCCAACCGCACGCCCGTCGCTTCGAGGTGCTGTGCGGTTGCCGCCCGCTGCGCGGCTCCGGGCGCGAACTGCACGAGGTACTCACCCGTGGGCGACACCTCCACGGGCCGGATGGCCGCGGCGGCGTGCGGTGCGGGCGTGCTGCCCACGCCGACGACCAGCAGCGTCGCCGACAGGCCGGCGAGCACAGCCATCGGTCGGCGGAGGTGGGAGCGCATCCGCGACACGCTACTGCTCGACGCCACGATCGGTGACGCGCCCACCGCCCTCAGGGGCGAGGGCCGAACTCGGGGCGGGAGGTGCGGGTGCGCTTGAGCTCGAAGAACTGGGGCATGCGGGCGACACGAGCCACGACGTCCCACAGCTCCAGCGACTCCGCGAGCGGGGGCACGCTCGTGATCACGGGGCCGAAGATGGCGACCTCCGTGCCGGCAGCATCGGGCAGGGAGATGATCGGCGTGCCGACGTCGTTGCCGACGAGCGCGAGGCCCTCCTCGTGGCGCCGCAGGATCTCCGCGTCGTACGACTCGTCGTCGAACGCGGCCGCGTGTGCAGCATCGAGGCCGATCGCGGCGAGCGCGTCCGCGACGTCCCACATGCTCTGGCCGTCGTGGTGGATGCGCCGCCCGTACTCCGTGTACAGGTCGCCCACCGCGCCCTCCCCGTCGGTGGCGCGCACGGCTTCCAGCACGCGCAGCAGCCCGTAGCTCCACTTCACGGCGGGGTAGTACTCGCTGTCGGGCGACGGCTGGTTCTTCAGCAGCAGGCTGATCGGCTGCCACTGCACGGCCAGGTCGCGCTCGGCGGCGACTGCCACCATCCAGCGAGAGGTGACCCAGCACCACGGGCACACGGGGTCGATCCAGAAGCGAACGGGAGTCGTCATCGGGGCAGTGTGGCGACCCGGCCGCCGCTCGCCAACCCCGACGGGTGGTTCACCTGCCGGCGGACGCAGGTCACAGCTCGACGCGGGCGATCCAGAGGCCCGGCGCCTCCAGCTCGGCAGGCGTGGGCAACGGGTTCGGCTTGGCGAACAGCTCCGTCAGCCGGCCCTCGCCGACACGGTCCACCACGCCGGCCGTGAACGTCTTGCCGCGCTGCACCTGGTCCTGCGTGAGCTGCAGGCCCAGCAGCCGCTCGACGAACAGGTCGTCGGGCGTGGTTTCCAGCCGCCGGCGGCGCACCGCCTCCGCGATGCGCAGCGCGTCGCCGCCGATCACGCGCACGGCCACCCCGTCGACGAGGTAGTCGACCGTGCCCACGACCGCCGCGACCGCCGCATCCAGCTGTGGTGCATGCAGTGCCTGCTCGGGCGACTGCACGGCGCCCAGCAGCAGGGCGGGGTCGGAGAGCAGGCGCTGCATCGCCGCCATCGGGTCGCCGGCGTCGTCCATCTCCAGCGACGACAGCTTGTCGGCGACCGCCGATGGATCCGGCCGGAACGCGCCGACGTGATGGCGCACGAGGGCGGTGAACTGGTCGCGCAGCGCGGGGATGGAGAACAGCGTGTGGCCGATCATCTCCTGGGCGAGCACCCACAGCCGCATCTCGTCGGCGGGGATACCCCACTCGGTGGCGAACGTGTCGATCGTGGCCGGCACGACGAGCAATGCGTGGTCGCTGCGCGGGATGGGCAGGTCGTACTGGCCGAACGTGCGGCCGGCCATGCGCCCAACCATCGAGCCGACGGCCATGCCCATCATCGCCGGCGCCATCATCTGGCTGAGGTTCGCCATCATCGCCATCATCGGGTCGGTGTCGCCCGCCTCGTCGAGGTCGGCGGCGGGGCGCCGGCCCAGCGACGTGGCCAGCTCGGTGAACAGGGGGCGGTAGGCCTCGAGCGTGCGCTGCGCCCACACGCCCTTCGTGACCGGCGTGATCTCGGGGAACTGGGTGTCGAGCCCGGTGAGATCGCGCACGTGCAGCTCGATGATGCGCGCCAGATCGGCGAGCGCAATGCGCACGGCGGGGTCGACGTTCGGTTCGTTCGCGCCGCTGTTCGCGGCGAGGCCGGCGAACTGGCGGGCCGCATCCCAGTTGAGCGGGCCCTGGCCGGCCATCGCCTTGGCCAGGTCGCTGAACATCGGTAGGTTGGCGAACGGGTTGTCGCCGAAGCCGTCCGAGCCGTCCGACGGGTTGAGATCCTCTGCCATGCGCGCAGCCTACGGGTAACGTCACGCTCGATGAGCGCCACCCCGATCACCGCCACCGGCACGCCCGTGTGGGTCAGCGACGGTACGGGCGGCCTCGGTGCCCGCGTACTGCGGCTGCTCGCCGCCAGTGATCGGGCGCATGCGGCCGAGCCGGGCGACTGCGACGCGCTCGTGTGGCTCGCCGCCACCGACGCCGACGCCCGCGCCGTGCGCCGCGAGAGCGCACTTGCCGGCCTTGCCGGCGCGCTGCACGACCACCGGCACGTGAGCCACGTCGTGCTCGTCTCGTCCGCCATGGTGTACGGCGCATGGGCGAACAACCCGGTGCCGCTGACGGAGGACGCGCTGCTGCGGCCCGACGTCGAGTTCCCCTTCGCCCGCCAGCTCGGTGCGGCCGAGCAGCTGGTCGACGAGTGGCGGCTCGCCGCGCCGGGCCGCACGGTCACCGTGCTGCGGCCCGCGATCGCGATGGCCGCCGACGGCACCAGTCGGCTGGCCAGTGCGCTCGCCGCCGGCATGGGCCAGCGTGCCGGCGAGGCCGACCCTCCGTCGCAGTTCCTGCACCTCGACGATTTGGCCAGCGCCGTGCTGCTGGCCATCGAGCAGCGCCTCGACGGTGTGTACAACGTCGCCCCCGACGGGTGGATCGCCGGCGAGCGCGTACGTGCGCTGGCCGGCGCGGTGCCGCGCGTGAAGCTGCCCGACCGCGTCAACGAGGTCGTCACCAACCTGCGCTGGCGTTTCCAGCGCGGCCCAATCCCGCCCGGGCTGCGCAGCTACACGCGCTGGCCGTGGCTCGTCGCCAACGACCGGTTGAAGGCGGCCGGTTGGAAGCCCAGCGTCACCAACGAGCAGGCGTACGTGGAGGGCACCGAGGCGAAGTGGTGGACGATGGTGTCACCCAAGCGCCGTCAGGAGATCGCGCTCGGCGGGCTCGGGTTGCTGATCGCGGCGATCTCGCTCGTCGTGGCCCGTGCCGTGCAGCGTGCTCGCGTGCGTCGCCGCTGAGCCCGCGACCTCAGACGTTTGCTGCTGGGTCGCCGAGCGTGACGGTGAACGGGATCTCGCTGCCGTCCGCACGGCGCACGAGGAGGCGCACCGCGTCGCCCGGTTCGTAGGGTGCGAGCAGTGCCGCCACGCTGGCGCCGTCCGTCAACGGCTGGTCGTCGAGCGACACCAGCACGTCGCCCACCGCGAGCCCGGCGGCCGCGGCCGGGCCGTTGGCGTCGAGTGCGCCGATCGCCGACTCGCCCTTGTCGGTCGTCGTGAGCGTGATGCCCAGCCACACCTTGGCGCCGGGCGTGTGCGCGGCGATCGCCTGCTGCAACTCGTCGAGGCCGCCCAACTGCACGAGCCGGCCGCCGTCGCCGCCGTGCGAGCACAGCGCGACGAGCTCGCCGCGCTGGTTGACGACCGGCGTTCCCTCGCGGATGGAGGCGTCGGCTGCCCATGTCGCGTCGATGGAGTTGTCGTCGCCGATCATCACCGTCTTCTGCTCGTCGCCGAAGAACGTGAGCAGGTCGCCGGGGGCGATCTTGGTGGCGACCGCGAACGACTCGATGCCGTCGGCAGTTTCGGGTGCGAGCACCGCCAGCCCGCTGCGGTCGTCGACGAGCAGCACCCGCGCCTGTGTGACCGTGCCGTCGGAGAGCACGAGCTGGACGGCGAGGTCGGGTGAGGCGTTGCTGACGGCGGAGGCGGTGGTGATGACGAGGCCGCCACCGTTCACGGCGACGGCGACGGCGTCGGTTGCGACCTCGGTGCTCTGCTGCAGCTGATACGTCGCGACCGGCCGCGGGGTGAGACCGATCGTCGACGGGGGCGCGACGTCGGCGGTGGCGCGGGTCGTGGTGGCCACGCTGACCGGCAGGGCCGTCGTCGACGGCTTCGTCGTCGTGGAAGGCCGCGTGGTGGTGCTGCGCTCGGCGGCCAGCCCGGTCTCGTTGCCCCTGTTGATCGTCGAGCGCACGGTGGCCACGACGTTGCGGCCGGCCTGCGTGGGCACCATCGTCCAGAGCACCGCCATCGCCAGCAGACCGCCGATCGCGCCCGTGACGGCGGTGAGGCCTCGGCCGATCGCGAGCGGCGGCTCGGAGTGGATCCACGCCTGCTGACCCATCTCGCTGGGGTGCCGCCAGGCGCGCTCATGAGCGGGCAGCGGAGCAGGGGGCCCCTGCTCGTCGTCGTTCCACTCACTCCATGTCACGAGTCGGTCAGGTTAGTGACGATCGCGCGGCGAGTGGGATCGCGCCTGGTCGCCCGCGCCCGCCGGCTCGGTGGTAGCGACCGCGATCACGGCTACCATGCCCCGTTGTGCAACCTCCCGCAACCGGTAACTCGTGGTTGGGTCTCACCGACCAGGTGTTGCCGGTGGGTGCCGTCTACGAGTGGTGCCTGCAGCCGCAGTGCGGTGCGGTGGTGCTGTTCAGCGGCATCGTGCGCGACCACGCGGTCGACGAGCGCGGTGCACTGCGCGCCGGCGTGAGCCATCTCACCTACGAGGCCTACGACGAGCAGGTCGTGCCCGCGTTCGTGGCGATCGAGGCCGAGCTGCGCACCCGCTGGCCCGAGACCGGTCGTGTCGCACTCTTGCACCGCACCGGTCGCCTGGAGCTGACGGAGAGCTCCGTGGTCGTCGCGGTCAGCGCTCCCCATCGGGGCGAGGCGTTCGAGGCCGGCCGGTTCGCGATCGACGCGCTGAAGGCGAGTGCCCCGATCTGGAAGCACGAGGTCTGGGCCGGCGGTTCGGACTGGGGGACGGGCGCCCACGAGGTGGTCTCGCCGAGCAAGGTACCGCAGGTGCGCTCATGATCGTGGTGGTCATCGGGGTGGTCGCGGTGGTCGTCGGTGTGCTGGGGTTCATGATCTCCCGCGCCGGGTCGCGCCAGGAGCCCGGTGTCGTCAGCTTCCGCAAGCACATCGACGCGCTGTCTCCCGAGGCCCGCCGCGAGGTGATGGATCGCGTGCGCCCGCAGCAGCCCCCGACGGTGCAGCCGAAGCCGAAGAACGTGGATCCCGGGCTGCCCGCCGACGGGCCGAAGGACTGACCCATGGCCCGCGACCTCGCCATCGATCTCGGCACCGCCAACACGCTGGTGTACATGAAGGGCAAGGGGATCGTGCTCAACGAGCCCTCCGTCATCGCGCTCAACCGGCAGACCGGCGAGGTGCTCGCCACCGGTCGCGAGGCGTGGCAGATGATCGGCCGCACGCCCGGCTACATCGTCGCCGTGCGCCCGCTGCGCGGCGGTGCGATCACCGACTTCGAGATCACCGAGCGCATGATCCGCCTGCTGCTGCAGCGCGTCGGTGTCAGCCGCTTCACGCGCCCGAAGGTCGTCATCTGCGTGCCGTCGGCGATCACCGAGGTGGAGCGCCGCGCCGTCACCGACGCGGCCCGCCGCGCGGGCGCCGCCGACGCCCAGCTGATCGAGCAGCCGATGGCCGCTGCCATCGGCGCCGATCTGCCCATCGACGAGCCGATCGGCAACATGGTCATCGACATCGGTGGTGGCACCAGCGAGACCGCGGTCATCAGCCTCGGCGGCATCGTCGCGCTGGAAGCCGTGCGCGTCGGCAGCTTCGACATCGACGCCTCCATCCAGGCCTATGTGCGCCGCGAGCACGGCATCGCGATCGGCGAGCGCACGGCGGAGGAGGTCAAGGTCGCGATCGGTTCCGCAGCCGTCACCGAGGACGAGAGCCAGGCCGAGGTGCGCGGCCGCGACCTGATGACCGGCCTGCCCAAGACGGTGGTGCTCACGCCGGAGGAGATCCGCTTCGCGATCGACGACGTGGTCAGCAGCATCATCGCCTCGGTGGTGCGCTGCCTGGCCAAGGCGCCGCCCGAGCTGGCGCAGGACTTCCTCGTGCGCGGCATGTACCTCGTCGGCGGCGGTGGCCTGCTTCGCGGCCTCGCCCAGCGCATCGAGCGCGAGACGCAGGTGCCCGTGCGCATGTCGAACATGCCCCTCGAAGCCGTCGTGATGGGTGCCGGTCACTGCATCGAGCACTACGACGCGCTGAAGGGCATGTTCATGGGCGCCCGCCGCTAGCGCGGCGGCGTCGGCCGCCATCGGTAGCAAGCAGCGCACGCGCGCACCGGTAGGCCCAATGAAAAA
>CAYZFZ010000136.1:0-9219 GCA_964477795.1 uncultured Bifidobacterium sp. | reverse complement strand
GGGTGGGCCGCGGCGTGCACGCCTCGGTGTGCTGGCTGGTGACGCAGCAGGTGGAGGGCAGCAACCCGCGTGTGGAGGCGCTGGTGGCGACGACGGACGGCTTCGAGCTGGCCGAGGTGGATCTCGAGCTGCGCGGCGAGGGCACGCTGATGAACACCGCGCAGAAGGGCCGCAGCGACCTGCGGTTGGCGTCGCTGCGCCGCGACCGTGAGCTGGTGCTGCTCGCCCGCGAAGTCGCGTTCGAGATCGTCGACCCCGATCCGATGCTGGAGGGGAACCCGCTCCTGCTCGACGAGCTGCGCCTCCTGTTCACCGCCGACGACGAAGCCTTCCTCTTCAAGAACTGAGCCGCCAGTTGCCAACTGGCACCTTCTGCTCCCATGGGTGGGAGAACACGTCGCATCTGGCAGGTTCGGCCGCCCATGGGAAGCGTGGGGTGCCAGCACGCTGCGCCGCGGAACCCCGCGCGACGCGGAGTGCACGCGTCAGGAGTCGAGTGCATGGGCGGGATGTCGAAGGGGGCGGTTCACGTGAACCGCTTCAACACGACCCGCACGAGCCGATCTGCCGCTTGGCGCTCGGATCTGGCAAGATGTGGGCATGTCCACCGACGAACGGTTGTCCTGATCGAGTCAGCCGACCGCACTGTTGCGGCCGGCTTTCCACCGTGGACTCGGCGTCGATTGCTCGCCGCGCTGCACACCGCAGGATTCCGGGTCGCACTGGAGAGACGATGGTTTGCAACTGGCGAATCAGAAGTCAGACCGTGGCCCTAACAGGAGTTCGTTTGTGGCCTGCTCGCTGGACATCTTCGGCCACTTCAGGCAGTCTGCGCTGTCAGTGAGCGTGCATGACTTGATGATCCGAGATGCGGTAGCGGCTGACGCCGGTCCGATCGGTCTCCTTCATGTTCGAGCCTGGCAGAGCGCGTATCGGGGTGTGATGCCGGACGAGTACCTCGACGGGCTCGTGGTACAGGAGCGAGTCGAGATGTGGCACAGCCGTCTCTCACGCTCGGACCTACACCCGCTGTTGGTTGCTGTCGTGGCGGAGGAGGTGGTCGGGTTCGCTGCCTTCGGCGCGGAGCATTCGCCGACAGCGCTGCCCTCGTGGGGTGAGTTGTATGCCATGAACCTGGACCCCGATCATTGGGGACTGGGCATCGGGCGAGTTCTGTTGCGTCGTGTGATGGAGAGGCTCGTCTCGATGGGCTACGAAGGGGCAGTGCTCTGGGTGGTGCCCGAGAACCAGCGAGCGCGAGCCCTCTATGAATCCGAGGGCTGGGTCGTCGATGGGGGCGTCCGCACGGACGACATTCTCGGAGTGACTGTCACCGACATCCGCTACCGGAAGTCACTGGCCCACTCGCCGGGCGTGCCGCAACTGTCGAAGTAGGCGGTTCACGTGAACCGCTGCACAGGACCTCACGGGCAGACTGGCGCACAGGAACAACTTGCTCTGGGCTGTTGCCATGACCGTCGCGAGCGTCTACGAGATCGCATCGACAACCCACGACTTCCTTGCAACCGGCTGACTGCAGGCCGACTCACGGCCCGCCCACCGCTGCCGGTGTACGCCGCTCGCCGTACGAGCGTTGGCTGGTTGATCGAGCGACAGGTTTGGCTGCGCGCGGTGCAAGGAAACCTGTCGCCTCACGAATCGCGACACTCTGGGTTCAGGGCGGTACCCGCCACGCCGGGCCGAACTGGTGCTGAAGCACTACCAGTTGGCGCCGTCCGTCTGGTCGTCGTCGTGCTCGTCGTCGCCGGGGAGGACGAGGTCCCAGCGGTCGCGGCAGTCCTCGCAGCGGTAGGCGACGATGTCGCCGGGGAACCAGATGCCGTCCTCCGGCGGGTGGGTGAGCAGGTGGCAGCGCCCACCGCAGTCGACGCACACGATGGTGGGTTCCGGTTGCAGCACGCCCGTAGTCTGGCCCGGATGAACGTGGTGACGGCATGCGGGTGATCTCCGGCGAGTTCGGCGGGCGCCGCCTGGTCGCGCCCGAGGGCGAGACGACGCGGCCCACCACCGACAAGGTGCGCCAGGCCGTGTTCAACTCACTGTCCAGCATGGGCGTCATCGACGGTGCCGTCGTGGCCGATCTGTACGCGGGGTCGGGCGCGCTGGGCATCGAGGCGATCTCCCGCGGCGCGGAGCGGTGCGTGTTCGTCGAGCGCGACCGGTACGCCCTGCACGCCCTGCGGGAGAACATCGCCACGCTCAAGATCGCGGATCGCTGCACCGTCCACGGCACCGACGTGATGGCCTGGGTGCCGGCGATGCGCAACGTCGACGTCGCGTTCATCGATCCGCCATACGCGTTCGACGCCTGGCCTGCGCTGCTCGCGCTCGTCGACGTGGGGCTCGTCGTCGCCGAGGCCGACGACCCGGTCGACGCGCCCGAGGGCTGGACGCAGTTGCGTTCTCGCAGGTACGGCCGCACATGGATCACCCTGCTCGAGCGCTGAGCGCCGCCCGCGCTGGAAGCGAACACGAGATGAACGGCTAGCGTGAGGCCGCCATGGCGACCGTCCTGTACCCCGGAAGTTTCGACCCGCTGCACCTCGGCCACGTCGACGTCATCGAGCAGTCGGTGGCGTTGTTCGGCCGGGTGATCGTCGGGGTGATGCACAACCCGACGAAGCCGAGCGGCATGTTCACGCTCGAGCAGCGCGAGGAGATGATCCGGGCCAGCATCTCCTACCTGCCGTCGGTGAAGGTGATGGCGTTCGAGGGCCTCGCCGTCGATGCCGTCAAGCAGGTCAAGGCCGCGTTCATCGTGAAGGGCCTGCGCACCGGCGGCGACTTCGAGGTGGAGCAGCAGATGGCGCACACCAACCACGCGGTCAGCGGGGTGCGCACCGTGTACCTGCCCTGCAAGCCGGCGCTGGTGTCCATCAGCAGCCGTTTCATCCGTGAGATCGCGCAGTACGGTGGCGACGTCACCTCGCTGGTACCCGCCCCGGTCGCCAGTGAGCTGGCCCAGCTCTTCCCCGCGACGCCGACCAACACTCCACGAAACCCTTCCGAGAACTCATGAGCCACGACGACCAGTACGACGACGAGTACGACGACGACGAGCTCGACGACTCCGACGCCTTCGTCCGTTCCACCAACGGCTACGTGGGCGACGCGGAGGCGCTGCTGCGCCGTGCCGTCGACATCATCGCCACCGCCCCGACGATGCCGCTGTCGTCGTCGCCGCGCATCGACCGCGACGAGATCCTCGAGCTGCTCGAGGAGACGCTCCATCGCCTGCCCGACGAGATGCGCCAGGCGCGCTGGATGATCAAGGAGCGCCAGGAGTTCGTGGCCAAGACCCGCCGCGAGGCCGACGAGCTGCTGGAGGCCGCCCGCGTGCAGGCCGAGCGGATGGTGCAACGCACCGAGGTCGTCCGTGCCGCAGAGCAGCGCGCCCGCCAGATCAGCGAGGCCGCGGACTCCGACGCCCGCCGCCTGCGCCACGAGACGGAAGACTTCCTCGACCAGCGCCTCGGTAGCTTCGAGATCCTGCTCGACAAGCTCTCCAAGACCGTGCAGGCGGGCCGTTCGCGCCTGGCGATCGGGCAGCATCACGAGCACGGCGACGCAGACGAGGAAGACCCCACGAAGGGCTTCTTCGACCAGGATCGGTAGCCGCCGTGGCCAGCCCGCTGCGTGTCAATGCCGCCGAGCTGCTGCGCCGCCCCGGCAGCCAGAAGGCCGTCGAGCTCGATGCGTCGCTCGCCGAGCTGGAAGTCGTCGACCCGTCGCGGTTCGCGGACGACGCCCACGTGAAGGTGCAACTGCACCTGGAGGCGCTCACCGACGGCATCGTGGTCGACGGCGAGCTGCGCGTGCCGTGGCACGGGGTCTGCCGCCGCTGCCTGGCCGGGACGGGTGGCACCCAGGTGAGCGAGGTGCACGAGCTGTACCAGCGCACGATCACCGACCCCGAGGCATTCGAGCTGGCCGGCGACCAGCTCGACCTGCGCGAGGCCGTGCGCGAGCTGGTGCTGCTCGACGTGCCCACCACGCCGCTGTGCCGCCCGGACTGCGCCGGCTTGTGCCCCACGTGCGGCGCCAACCTGAACGACGGTGCCTGCGGCTGCGCCCCCGCCCCCGCCGATCCGCGCTGGGCAGCGTTGGCCAACTTCCGCGACCCGGCCGACCCCGCCGAGGGTCCCGCGGCGGCGAACTGACGCGTTCGAGGTAGCAAGGCTCGCGCCCGCGCCGCTAACCTCTCATAGCTCGTGTGCCGAGGGAGCGTCCCTCGTCCGATTCCGGGAGTCCTCATGGCTGTTCCCAAGAAGAAGAAGTCGAAGATGAAGACGCGCAGCCACCGCGCTGGCGCGTGGAAGCTCGGCGCCCCCGCGCGCAGCATCTGCCCCCGCTGTGCCGCGGCGAAGCTGCCGCACGCGGTGTGCCCCACCTGCGGTTGGTACAAAGACCGCGTCGCCATCGAAGTCGGCTGAGCCGAGAGGCTGTCGTGCTGCCGATCGCGGTTGATGCGATGGGTGGCGACCGGGCGCCAGGCGAGATCCTCGCCGGCGCACATGCCGCCGCTGCACTGGGCATCCCCATCGTCCTCGTCGGGCCCGCCGGGCTCGACGGTGTCGGCGACCTTCCGATGATCCATGCGTCGGAGGTCATCGAGATGGACGACGACGCCGCCCAGGGCGTGCGCCGCAAGAAGGATTCCACGCTCGTGCGTGCCGCCGAGGCCGTGCGCGACGGCAACGCCAGCGCCATGGTCTCCGCGGGCAACACCGGCGCCACGATGGCCTCTGCGCTGTTGCGCATGGGTCGCGTGAAGGGCGTCAACCGTCCGGCCATCGCCACGCCCATCCCCGTGCCGGGTGAGCGCCCCAACATCCTGCTCGACGCCGGCGCCAACGCCGAGGTGCAGGCCGAGTGGCTGGTGCAGTTCGCCACCATGGGTTCCATCTACGCCCGCCACCGCTTCGGCATCGAGCACCCCAAGGTGGGCCTGCTGTCCATCGGCGAAGAGCCCGGCAAGGGCGACACCCTGCGCAAGGAGGCCTACGAGCTGCTCGCGCAGGCGCCCGGCATCGACTTCGTCGGCAACGTCGAGGGTCGCGACCTGATGAAGAAGACGGCCGACGTCGTCGTCACCGACGGCTTCACCGGCAACGTCGCGCTCAAGACGCTGGAGGGCGGGCTCAAGACGCTGTTCAACGCCCTGCTCACCGCCTTCGCCAGCGAGCCGCAGTACAAGGAGCCGGCCGATGCGCTGCTGCCCGCCCTGCTGCCGCTGCACAAGGAGATGAGCCCCGACACCCAGGGCGGTGCGGTGCTGCTGGGCGTCGACGGCATCTGCATCATCAGCCACGGCTCCTCCGGCGAGACGGCGATGCTCAACGCGATCAAGCTCGCCGACGAGATGGTGCGCGCCGGCCTGGTGGCCGAGATCACGGCCGCGTTCGCCACCCCTTCCTGATCACGTCGCGGGCTACTGTTCGCCCATGGCGGACCCGTTGGTCGACAGGTCGTTGGTGGAGACGGCGTTGGTGGAGACGGCGTTGGTGGACAAGGGCGACGATGCCGAGGAGACCGACGAGGGCCGCGCCCGCCGGCGCCGGCGCAACCGGCTGCTGATCGTCGCCGCCACGCTGGTGGCGCTGATCGGTGGCGGCCTGCTGATCGCGAGCCCGTGGTCCGACGGCGCGGAGCCCTCCGGGCGGAGCGCGCCGACAACGGTCGGCCCCGGAGGCTCGACGACAGAGGCGCCGGCGCTGTCCGGCCACCTCGTCGTCGGCGACTTCGGCGAGGCCCTCACCGTCCAGTGGGCCAACGATGGCGAGCAGGGGAGCGACGACATGGGCGCGCCCACCAGCCGCCTCTCCACCGTCATGCTCGCGGCCGACGGTGCCGACCCAGACGGCCCCTGGCTGTCGGCCGGGGTCGAGTTGCTCGACCGCTCCGACCGCAAGTCGTTCGACCCAGCCATCTACTTCGGCGACTCCTCGGGCAGGAAGGTGATGATCGGCAGCGTCGCCGGTTACTACGTGAAGTCGGCGTGGACCGGCTCCGACGTGCTGGTCTTCGGCCCGGTCAACGACGGCTTCTCGGTGACGTTCAGCGCCGCCGGCATCAGCCAGGCCGACCTCGTCACGATCGCGGAGGAGTTGGTGCTGGAGGAGGCCGACGACGACGCCACCGCCAGGCCGGTGTTCGGCCCGAAGGCCGACGAGCTCGGCCTGCACCCGATCGCTTCCTACGAGCAGGACACCTGGGGGTTCGGCGGGCTGTCGCTGACGCCGATGGCCTCGGGGTTCGCGTCCGGCAGCGTGGTCGTCAGCTACCTGACCGAGGATGGCAACAACCTCACGGTCACCAATGGCGTCGCTCCCGCTGGGCTCGATGTGCTCGCGGTCGCAAGGGTGCTGCTGGGTGATGCCACCGAGGTGACCGTGCACGGGCTGCCTGCGATCCAGGGTGGTGATCTGTCCACCGGCGACATGGTCGTGTGGGTGGAGGGCGGCCGCACCATCGCGGTGAGCGGCGACGTCGACGACCTGCTGGCCGCGGCGGAAGCGGTGGAGGTTGCCGACGACGCCGAGTGGGACGACCTGCTGGCCGCCGTCGAGGCCAACATGGGCATGCCGGGCCCGGCGGTGACGGAGAGCTGGCTGATCGGCGCCGGCGACCTGCCCGACGCCACGACGTGGACGATCGACGGGGGTCTCGACGACGACGGCCGGCTGGTGCTGTGCAGCGGTTCGTTCTCCAACGACGGCAGCTCGATGAACGGGTGCAACGGCGCCCATGAAGTCGGCGAACCCTCCCTGTTCATGGGCGATCTGCTCAGCACGAGCGACGGTGTAGGTGTGGGGTTGGTCGCCACCGTGCCGAACGACCTGGCCGGCACGGTGCTGCGCTTCACCGACGCGGACGGCGTGGTCAGCGAGGTGCCGCTGAAGGTGATCCGCGACGACTGGACGTTCCTGGCCGCGGCGATCGCCGTGTCCATGCCGGGCACGGCCGCGCTCGTGGCGGCGGACGGCAGCGAGGTGGCGACGCTGGAGATCACCGACGACATGCTCGGCGCCGGCGCCGGGTCCAGCATCACCACCGCCACGGCGGTTGCCGTCTCCGGGGGCTGAACCGGCAGCACCACGGCCCGCGGGAGCGCTAGCCTCGCTGGCGATCACCCATGACCAGGAGTAACCAAGGTGCCCGCTGAAACCCACGTCGAACACGATCCGCTGGATCGCCACGGTGTCTTCGAGATCGTCCGTGCGAACCTGGCCGACATCTTGGAGATCGATCCGGCCACCATCTCCGAGGGGCAGTCGTTCGTCGACGACCTCGACGCAGATTCGCTGGCGCTGATCGAGCTGGTCGAGGCGCTCGAGGAAGATCTTGCCGAGCGCTCCGTGGGCTTCCGCATCGAGGACGAGGATCTCGTCGACCTGAAGACGGTGCGCGACGCGGTGGACTACGTCTTCGATCGCGTCAAGGGCAGCTGACATCCCGCTGCGCCCCGACCCCGATCTCACCGAGCTCCGGCGGCACCTCGGCTACGAGTTCCAGGACTTGAGCTTGCTGCAGCGCGCCCTGTCGCACCGCAGCTGGTGCAGCGAGGTGGGCGGCCTGCCGAGCAACGAGCGGCTGGAGTTCCTGGGCGACGCGGTGCTCGGCTGGGTCGTCGCCGACCTCGCCTACCGCTCGCACGGCGACCTCACCGAGGGCAAGCTCACCGACCTGCGCAAGAGCGTCGTCAACGCGTCCGCGCTGGCGGAGGTGGCGCTGTCCATCGAGCTCGGCCCCTGCCTGCGCCTCGGCAAGGGCGAGGACGCGGCCGGCGGCCGCTCGAAGCCATCGATCCTCAGCGACGCGTTCGAAGCGGTGCTCGGCGCCGTGTACCTCGACGGCGGCGCACCGGCCGCGTTCGCGCTGGTCGAGCGGCTCTTCGCCGACCGGATGGTGGCCGCCGCGCAGCGCCTCGACCGGCTCGACTTCAAGACGGTGCTGCAGGAGCTGACGGCGCGCCTGCACGACACGGCACCGGTGTACGTCATCAGCGACACCGGCCCCGACCACGACAAGCGCTTCTTCGCCACCGTCATCGTGGCCGGAGAGACGCAGGGCACCGGCGAGGGACGCTCGAAGAAGGCCGCCGAGCAGGCCGCCGCCGAGCAGGCCTGGCTCGCACTGTCCAACCACGTCGTGGCCTAGCCGCCGTGCCCGAACTGCCCGAGGTGGAGACGGTCCGCCGGGGCCTGCAGGCACAGGTCGCCGGGCGGCGGATCACGAAGGTGGAGGTCGGCCGCGAGCGGTCGGTGCGGCGCACGTCGCGCGACGCGGTGATCAACGGGCTCACCGGCGCCACCATCGTGCGCGTCGACCGGCGCGGCAAGTACCTGCTGTGCCCGCTGGACACCGGCGACGAGCTGATGATGCACCTGCGGATGAGCGGCCGCCTGCTCGTCGCCGCGGCCGGCACGGAGCGCCCGCCGCACACCCACGTCGTGATGCACCTCGCCGGCGAGCCCGCGCAGGAGCTGCGGTTCGTCGACCCGCGCACGTTCGGCGAGGTCGTGGTGTTCGACCCGGCGCGGGTGGCCGAGGAGCTGCCCGAGGTGGCGAAGATGGGCATCGACCCGATCGCGGACGGGCTCTCCCGCGACCAGTTCGCCCGGATCCTGCGGGCCAGATCGCGCCAGATCAAGGCGCTGCTGCTCGACCAGCACGTGATCGCCGGCATCGGCAACATCTACTGCGACGAGGCCCTGCACCTCGCCGGTGTGCGCTGGGACCGACCGTCGGATGCGGTGACGCCGCGGGAGATCACGAAGCTGCACGCCGCGATCATGCAGGTGCTGCTGGACGCGATCGAGGCCGGTGGCAGCACGCTCGCCGACACCCAGTACGTCGGCGTGGACGGTGAGGGTGGCTGGTTCCAGCTGCACCACCGGGTGTACGACCGCGCCGGCCAGCGCTGCCTGACCTGCGAGAAAGCCGACATCGTGAAGGTCGCCGTCGCCGGCCGCGGCACCCACTACTGCCCCCGCTGCCAGCGCTAGCGGTCGCGCCCGCCGCGCTGCCGGGTCGCTCCCACCCGGTCTGGGTTTGCGTCAAGACCCCGGACTCACAGCCCCAGGTCAGCGCCCGACAGCCTTTACGTAAAGGTGGGGTGGGGAAGCGGTGGGGGTGGGTGGGCCTTGATAACGTCGCCGACGCCGTGTTCCTGAAAGCCCTCACCCTCAAAGGTTT
>CAYZFZ010000135.1:1030-9233 GCA_964477795.1 uncultured Bifidobacterium sp. | reverse complement strand
GCCGTCGTACTGGCCGATCGTGCTCGCCTTCGGCCTGCCGATCATCGCCTACGGCGTGATCTTCAACCGGCTGCTGTGCGTGGTGGGCGCCGCCATCGTGCTCCTGGGCATCTTCGGTTGGGTGCTCGAGCCGTCGGTGGCCGAGGACAGTGACTACGACCCGCCGGCCGACGGCGCAGGTCCCACGAAGGAGTTGGCGTCCATTGGCTGACATCGCCGTTCACGAAGGGGCTGCCCCGGCAGCCGACGACCACGCCGCGGCTGCCGGTCACGTCGACCACGGCCACGACGATCACGGGCACGGCGGCGCGCACGCCACCAGCACCGGCCTCAGCAACAACAAGCTCGCGATGTGGCTGTTCCTCGGCAGCGAGTGCCTGCTGTTCGGTGGCCTGATCAGCACCTACATGCTGTATCGCGGCCGTCGCGGCAACGACCCGGGGCCGGCGCAGATCTTCGACATCCCGCTCACCTCGGTCAGCAGCTTCATCCTGCTGATGAGCTCGCTCACGATGGTGCTCGCGGTCAACTCGGCCAAGCGCAAGGACGACAGCCGCACCAACCAGTGGCTCATCGTCACCGCCCTGCTCGGCGCCTTGTTCGTCGGTGGCCAGGTCTACGAGTTCACCGCCTTCTACCACGAGGGGCTGGGCTTCACGACCAGCCTGTTCTCGTCCAGCTTCTTCACGCTCACCGGCTTCCACGGTGTGCACGTCACCATCGGTGTGATCATGCTGGTGGCGCTCGCCGCCATCATCTCGAAGAACAAGGTCTCCGGCGACAAGGCCGAGGTGGTGGAGATCGTCGGTCTCTACTGGCACTTCGTCGACGTCGTCTGGGTGGTCATCTTCACCCTCGTCTACCTGATCCCGGCCTGAGGTACCTCCCATGAGCGCAGCCACCGAACCCGCCGTGCACGATCACATCGGCCACGCCGACCACGAGCCGCACATCCCCACCGACAACTACTTCATCAAGGTCGCGCTGGTCCTGGCCGCGTTCACCGCGCTGGAGACGTCCACCTACTGGCTGGACTTCGGCTCGTTCGCGACCCCGCTGCTGCTGATCCTGATGACGATCAAGTTCTTCATGATCATCCTGATCTTCATGCACCTGAAGTTCGACAACAAGCTGTTCAGCGTGATGTTCTACATCGGGCTGGGGCTCGCGTTGATGGTGTACGGCGTCACCCTCGCGACGTTCCAGTTCTTCGCGCGGTGACGTGATGCTCGCCGCCGTTCCGTTCGCGGATCCGTGGCGCTTCCAGCCGAACGTCGAGGTCTACGTCCTGGTCGCGTTCCTCGTCGGCGCGTTCGTGTACATGGTCCGCGTCATCGGGCCCAAGGCAGTGGCACCCGGCCAGACCGTCATCACCCGAAAGCAGATCGGTTGCTTCATCGGCGCGATGCTGCTGCTGTTCACGGCGAGCACCTGGCCGATCCACCAGATCGGTGAGGACTACCTGTACAGCGTGCACATGGTGCAGCACATGATGCTCAGCTACTTCCTGCCGCCGCTGGTGCTGCTGGCAACGCCCGAGTGGCTGCTGCGGGTGCTCGTCGGCGAGGGCACCACCTACCGGGTGGTGCGCTTCTTCGCCAAGCCGGTCGTGGCGGCCGTGATCTACAACGCGGTCGTGATGGTGCTGCACGTGCCCGGCGTGGTGAACACCGCCACCGTGAACGGGCCGATGCACTTCCTGCTGCACCTCGTCGTGGTGGTCGCCGCGCTGCTCATGTGGATGCCCGTGGTGGGGCCGTTCAAGGAGCTGCAGATGCGGCCCGCGGGCAAGATGATCTACCTGTTCCTCCTCGGCGTCGTGCCCACGCTGCCCGCCGCCTGGCTGGCGATGGCGGAGGGCGCGGTGTACCGGCACTACGGCGACCAGCCGGTGCGCGTCTGGGGCGTCAGCGCGATCGACGACCAGCAGACCGCCGGGCTGATCATGAAGGTCGGCGGCGGGTTCTACCTCTGGGGCATCATGATCTACATCTTCTTCAAGCGCTTCGGGCTGGGGTCGCCCACGGAGAACAGCTACCGCCGCGCCGACCAGGGCCCGCACGGTGCACTGTCCGACGACAAGCCGCTCACCTACGACGACGTCACGACTGCCTTCGAGCGCGCCGAAGCCCCGGCGGAACCACGGCGCTGACGGTCGCTCGTGGTGCCCACCGGGGCATCGGGCTGCGGGTGGATCCGCTCAGTTCGACGGCCGCTCGGCGAGCGTCACGTCGAAGCTGATCTCCTTGCCGTCACGCTGCACGACCACCTTGACGGTGGAACCCGGTGTGGTGCCGCGCAGCACGGTGGACAGCTGGTCGCCGGTGGCGACAGTGGCGCCGGCGACCTCGGAGATGATGTCCCCGGCCTGGATGCCGACTTCGGCGGCCGGGGTGCCGTTCTGCACCGTGGTGACCGTCACGCCGTACGGCGTCTCGGCAACGGTCACGCCGATGTAGCCGATCGGTGAGGCCTCGACGGTCTTGCCCAACTTCAGATCGTCGAGCAGGGGCTTGATCGTGGCCACGGAGATCGCGAACCCGATGTTCTGCGCCTCCGAGATGCCGGCGGAGTTGATGCCGATCAGATCGCCGTTCATGTCCACCAGCGCGCCGCCGGAGTTGCCGTGGTTGATGGCGGCGTCGGTCTGGATCAGCCCGTGCAGCGTCAGCGACTCGGACTCCTGCAGGCTGCGATCGAGCGCGGACACGATGCCGGTGGTGACCGTCGGCGCATCGCCGAGGTCGAGGGCGTTGCCGATCGCCACCACGTCGTCCCCGACGCGCAGGGTGCTGGTGTCGGCGAGGGCGAGCGGGTGCAGGTTCGACGTGTCGTCCAGCTGCAGGAGGGCGATGTCGTAGTCGGGCGCCGTGCCGAGCACCTTGGCCGCGCGGACGGTGCCGTCGAACATCTTCACGGTGAAGACGGGGTCCTCCAACTGGTTGCCGAAGTTGTCGGTGATCTCCACGACGTGGGCGTTGGTGAGCATCAGCCCGTCGGCGGAGATCACCACGCCGGAGCCGGCCGCCACCGGGGTGACGTCGGTGCCGCTGCCGGAGGCGACCTCGATGGCGGCGACTGCTGGCTCGGCCTTGGCGAGCAGGGCGTGCAGATCGGTGTTCGCGGCCGAGGCGGTGTTGCCGGAGCCGGCGCCGGTGGCGACGTACGACACCTGGGTGCCGTCCTGCTCGGTGAGCTTGACGGTGGTGAACGCGACGCCGGCGGAGAGGACAGCACAGGCCGCCGCCGCTCCCACGAGCCGGCCGGGGCGGGAGGACCGGGGCTGTGAGGGAGGAGGAGGTGGGAGCGGCGACGGAGGCCTGTACTGCGGGGGGTCTTCGAGGAGCAACGACATGGCGACATCATGCCGATCGCTCCCTGAGGGGACCCTGAAGCAAGCTGAAGGCCGCTTCAGCCGGCCGCGCGGCTGTGCGAGAACGGTGCGACAATGCACCCGATGCGAGTGCTGGTGGTGGACGACGAGGTACGCCTGGCGGCGGCCGTGCAACGGGGGCTGCAGGCGGAGGGTTTCACCGTCGACCTGGCGCACACCGGCACCGACGGGCTGTGGGCGGCCACCGAGCAGCGCTACGACGCGATCGTGCTCGACATCATGCTGCCCGGCCTGAACGGCTACCGGGTGTGCGCCGAGCTGCGCAGCCGCGGCATCGACACCCCGATCCTGATGCTCACCGCCAAGGACGGCGAGTTCGACGAGGCGGAAGCGCTGGACACCGGGGCCGACGACTTCCTGTCGAAGCCGTTCTCCTACGTCGTGCTCGTCGCTCGCCTGCGCGCGCTCATCCGCCGCGCCAGCGGGCGCAGCACCAACGAGATGCACATCGGCAGGGTCACCCTGCTGCCCGCTGCCCGGCGCTGCATGGTGGACGGCACCGAGGTCGCGCTCACCATGCGCGAGTTCGCGATCCTCGAGTACATCGCCCGCCGTGCCGGCGAGGTGGTGCCCAAGCGCGACATCCTCGACAATGTGTGGGTCGACACGTTCGAGGGGCCCGACAACGTCGTCGAGGTGCACGTGCACGCGCTGCGCCGCAAGCTGGGCGCCGACACCATCGAGACGGTGCGCGGGGCCGGCTACCGGCTGGCGGCCACGTGATGCAGCGGCCTCGGCTCGGGGCGTTGCGGCACACCTCGCTGCGCCTGCGGGTCACCGCCGTGGCGACGGTCGCCGTCGGCGTCACCCTCGTCATCACGGGTGTGCTCGTCGCCCGCTGGTTCCGGGCCACCCTGCTCGACGACGCCGACAATCAGCTCAACGCCCAGGTCGCGTTCGTGGCCGAGCTCGCCAAGCACGGCCAGCTGTCGCCCACGCTCACCGCGACCGGTGTCGACACGGGGCAGGTGCAGGTGATCACCGAGGAACGGGCCGTGGTCGCGGTGTCGCCGGGGCTCGCGGCCACCGTGCGCCTCGACGTGTTCCCCGCGCCGGCGCTGGGCGCGCAGGTCGCGCACACGGTGCCGGGCCCGGTCGTCGGCGGCAGCGGCAAGACCCACTACCGGGTGGTCGCGCGCACCGTCTCCACGCCGATCGGCGCGCTCACCGTCTACGCCGCGTCGTCGCTGCGGGCGGAGGAGAAGTCGCTCGATGCGCTCGTCGCCGGGCTGTGGGTGGGGCTGCCGTTGCTCACCGCGCTCGGCGCGGTGGGCATCTGGCTGGTGGTCGGTCGCTCGCTGTCGCCGGTGGAGCGCATGCGCCGTGAGGTGGCGGCCATCCCCGGCAACCGCCCCGAGCAGCGCATCTCCGCGCACGCTCGCGCCACCGAGCTGGATCGGCTGGCGGCCACGATGAACGGTCTGCTCGAGCGCATCGACGGCGAGACCGCGTTACGCCGCCAGTTCCTCGCGGATGCGTCGCACGAGCTGCGCAGCCCGCTCGCCTCGGCGCGCACCCAGCTGGAGGTGGCACTCGCCTACCCGGACGGCACGGACTGGGAGGCGACGGCCAGCGAGGTGATGATCGACGTGACGCGCCTGCAGACGCTGGCCGGCGAGCTGCTCGACCTCGCCCGCGTGGACGGTGTCGGGCGGCTGCCCTCCAGCACCCGGCTCGATCTCGGCGCGCTGGTGGCCGGCGAGACGGCTCGCTACACCGACCAGCGCCTCACCGTCGAGGTGGGCGAGGCGTGGGTGGCGGCCGATGCGTCGTTGCTCGTGCGGCTGGTGCGCAACCTCGTCGACAACGCGATGCGGCACGCCGAGCGGCGGATCCGTGTCACCGTCGCGGTCGAGGGCGGGCAGGCCGTGCTGCGGGTGTGGAACGACGGGCCGGCCGTCCCCGAGGCCGAGCGGGAGCGGATCTTCGAGCCGTTCACCCGCCTCGACGAGGCGCGGGCGAGCGACGACGGCGGCGCCGGTCTCGGCCTGTCCATCGCCCGCCGTGTGGCGGAGGTGCACGACGGCACGCTCACCGTCGACCCCTCGGCCGAGGGCGCGGAGTTCGTCGCCCGCCTCCCGCTCGCCTGAGCCGCCGGTGCCCGGCGGGGGTGTGGGGGCAGAGGCTCCGCCGGAGCCCCCACCCAACGATCGATCCGGCTTTGCCGGTCGATCTTCGGCAGTGGGCCCGCCCGCGGCGGTCCAACTTCATCGGGGGACCGGAGCGAGCGCAGCGAGCGAGAGACCCCGAACGCGTTAGTCCCAGCGGAACAGCGCGGCGGCTAGCAGTGGGGTGATGGCGGCCCAGATCGCGAGCACGATCCAGCTGGTGCTCGGCTGCGCGCCGTTGCCGCCGAGGGTCTCGCGCAGCACGTCGGCCAGCGCGCCGCTGGGCAGGGCGTGGGCGACGGCCCGCACCGCGCCGGGCAGCTTGGCGAAGGGGATCACCATGCCGCCGAGCAGCAGCAGCACGAGGTAGAGCCCGTTCAGCGCGGCGAGGTTGATCTCACCGCGCAGGCGGCCGGCCATCGTCAGGCCGATTCCGGCGAAGGCCATCGTGCCCAGCAGGACGGCACCGATCGCTGCCGGCCAGTTCGTCGTCGCCGGCGACCAACCGAGTGCGTACGCGACGGGCACGAGGATCGCGAACTGCACCAGCTCCACCACCGCGACGGCGGCGATCTTGGCACCGATCAGGCGGCTGCGACCGAGGGGGGTGGTGCCCAGCCGCTTGAGCACGTGGTAGCTGCGCTCGAAGCCTGTGCCGATGCCGAGGCTCACCATCGCGGTGCTCATCACCGCGAGCGCGAGCACGCCGGGGGCGAGGACGTCGACGGGGTCGTCGGTGCCGGTGGGCAGCACGTCGACGAGGCTGAAGAAGACCAGCAGCAGCACCGGGATGCCGAGCGTCAGCAGCAGCTGCTCGCCGTTGCGCGAGACGAGCTGCAGCTCGGTGCGCAGCTGGGTGACGAACCGCTTCATGGCCGGCCGTCCTCATGCGTGGGGGAGCCAGTCGAGGTGCTCGTCGCCTTCTCCGCGGTCAGCCGGCGGAACACGTCCTCCAGCCGCTGCGCTCCCGCGCGCAGGTCGGTGAGCGGGTGCCCCTGCTCGGCCAGCCAGGCGGTCAGCTGCGCCATCAGCCGCGGGTGCGGTGGCGCGTCGATCACGTACTCGTCGTGGCCCACGCGGCTGGCCACCATGCCGATGCTGCTGGCGAGCGCCACCGTGTCGAGATCAGGGCTGCTGCGGAAGCGGATCTCGTCGTGCCCGCGGCGCAGCTCGGCGAGCGTGCCGTCGGCGATCACCGCTCCCTGGTCGAAGATGACCACGCGGTCGGCCAGGCGCTCCGCCTCGTCCAGCTCGTGGGTCGCGAGCACCACCGCGCAACCGCGTGCGGCCAGCTCGCGCACGATGCCGCGGATCGTGTCGCGCCCGTTCACGTCGACACCCGACGTCGGCTCGTCGAGGAACGCCGCGTCGGGCACCGCCGCGAGCGCGAGCGCGAGCGACACGCGCTGCTTCTCGCCGCCGCTGAGCCGCCGCCACGTGGCCTTCGCCCGCGTAGTGAGGCCGACCTGCTGCACCAGCGCGGTCGCGTCCGCCCCGCGGTCGTAGAGCGCGCAGTAGTGGCGCACCGTGTCGAGCACGCGAGCACTGGGGTACACGCCGCCCTCCTGCAGCATCACGCCCATCCGCTCGCTCAGCCGCCGCTGCTCGGTCGCCGGGTCGAAGCCCAGGACGCGCACGCTGCCTGCCGCCGCCGGCCGGTAACCCTCGCAGACCTCGATGGTGCTGGTCTTGCCGGCGCCGTTGGGGCCGAGCACCGCAGTGATCTCGCCGGCCTCGGCGCGGAACGACACGTCGCGCACCGCCTCGAGGGCGCCGTAGCGAACCGTCAGACCAGAGACCTCGACCGCTGCCACGCCGAGAATCTACCGCCCACCCTCATCTCCAGCCCTGTCCGTGTCGCGGCCCTGACGACATGCACCGGTGGTGGACGGGTGACGTGGAGGGGCGGGGGTATCCCCTGGGGTCGCGCGGAGGTGCCGCACTAGCCTGAGCACGTGATCGACGTTCGACTTCTGCGTACCGACCCCGACGGTGTGCGTGCCGCGCTGGCCCGCCGTCACAACGACGAAGTGCTCGCGCAGCTGGCCCAGGCGACGGAGGTGGAGGCCCGCGTACGCGAGCTGCAGGCCACACGCGACTCCCTCCGCGCCGAGATCAACGAGCTGTCGAAGCAGGTGGGGCTGAAGCGTCGCGAGGGCGACACGGCAGGCGCCGAGCAGCTGCAGGCCGACAGCCGGGCGCTGGGCGATGGCGAGGCGGCGCTCGCCGCCGATCTCGACATCCTGCAGTCGGAGCTGCGCGACCTGCTGCTGCGCATCCCCAACCTGCCGCACCCCGAGGCGCCCGACGGGGAGAGCGATCGCGACAACCCGGTCGTGAAAGGCCCGTTCCTCCCCGAGGGTTTCCCCGAGCACCAGCGGGTACCGCACTGGGAGACGGCCACCGCGCTGGGCATCCTCGACAACGAGCGGGCGACGAAGATCAGCGGTGCGATGTTCACGATGCAGCGCGGCGACGGCGCCACGCTCGCCCGTGCACTGTGCCAGTACGCGCTCGACATGAACTCGGATGCGTTCGAGGAGGTCCGCCCGCCGTCGCTGGTCACCACCGCCACGCTCACCGCCACCGGCCAGCTGCCGAAGTTCGCCGACGACGCCTACGCGATCGAGCGCGACGACCTGTGGGCGATCCCCACGGCAGAGGTGCCGCTCACGTCGCTGTACGCAGGTGAGATCCTGGA
>CAYZFZ010000135.1:0-1020 GCA_964477795.1 uncultured Bifidobacterium sp. | reverse complement strand
GGATGCAGCGCAGCTGCCGATCAGGCTGATGGCGTACACACCGTGCTACCGCCGCGAGGCCGGCTCGGCCGGCCGCGACACCCGCGGCATGCTGCGCGCCCACGAGTTCGACAAGGTGGAGATCCTCGCGGTCGCCACGCCCGAGCAGGGGCCGGCGATGCTCGTCGAGCTGCGCGACCGCGCCGAGGCGCTGATCAAGGGTCTCGGCCTGCCGTACCGCATCATCGAGATCTGCACCGGCGACATGGGGCAGAGCCATCACCGCAGCTTCGACATCGAGGTCTACGCGCCCGGGTGCGACAACTGGCTGGAGGTCAGCTCGGTGAGCTGGTTCAGCGACTACCAGGCCCGCCGCGGCGACATCCGCTTCCGCACCGCCGGCGAGAAGGGCACCACGGTCGCCAACACGTTGAACGGTTCGGCGCTCGCCGTGCCTCGCGTATGGGCCGCGATCATCGAGAACTACCGCCAGGAGGACGGCACCGTCGCTGTCCCCGCCGCACTCCAGCGGTACATGCGCGGCACCACCGTCATCGGCCCGCGAGGGAGCAGCCCGAGATGAGCGCCGATCCGCTGGCCGAACTCGCTCGCCATCGCTTCGAGTACGAGACCGCCGGGCTCGACGTCGGCGACCTCGCCGACGACCCGATGGTGCAGTGGCAGCGCTGGTACGCCGAGGCCGGTGAGGCCGGGTGCACCGAGCCGAATGCGTTCGTGCTGGGCACGGTGGACGACGACGGATGGCCGCAGTCGCGCTACATCCTGCTGCGCGGTGCCGACGAGCGCGGCTTCACGTTCTTCACCAACTACGACTCGGCGAAGAGCCACCAGATGGCTGCCCGGCCGCAGGCGTCGATGCTCTTCACCTGGCTGCAACTGCACCGCCAGGTGCGGGTGCTGGGCGAGGTGGTGCGCGTGCCCGATGCGGAGAGCGACGAGTACTTCGCCTCCCGGCCGCGTGGCTCGCAGATCGGTGCCTGGTCGTCGCCGCAGTCGGTGCCCATCCCGGATCGCGCGTGG
>CAYZFZ010000134.1:0-9406 GCA_964477795.1 uncultured Bifidobacterium sp. | reverse complement strand
GAGGGCGTTCGTGGAGGCGTTCACCAACATGCGCTTCGAGCCCGCCGGCATGACCGACGACCCCGACATCCGCTTCGCCTCGTCGATCATGGACTACATCTTCCGCCGCCTGGCGCTGGAGTACATGTCGTACGACGAGCGGGCCGAGCTGGGCATCTTCTCCATCGACGAGCGCTTGCAGCCCACGCTGCCCGGCGTGGAGGAGAGCGTGTGGGAGACCCGCACGGGTAGCGAGATCGCGGCCGACCCGAAGAGCATCCCGTCGGCGGAGGAGCTGCTGGTGCAGATGGAGCTCGGCGTCGCCCCGGCGGCCCCGAACAACGACATCACCAACCCCGCCGGCACCGCCCGCCCCGACGTCGCCAAGCCGCCGGTGCGCCACAGCGACGCCCCGATGTGCATGCAGTGCGGCGTCCAGATGATCCGCTCCGGCAGCTGCCACGCCTGCCCCAGCTGCGGCAGCACCAGCGGCTGCAGCTGACGGCTTCTCATCGGTGTCACCGAGGACTCGTCGCCGGTGACACCGGACGGTCGTGAGCTTCTGCACGCCGCCAGGTTCACGCAGGGCGGCTACGTCGGCGTGATGCCGCACGTGCTTGCGAACGCGTCAGTTGGGCGAAGTGCTCCTCGAGTCTGTCTGCGAGTGTCGCATCGACAACTGGTGTGCCGTCGCAGCACGGTGGCTTGGTGCGTTCATCGGTGGAAACCTCGAGGCCAATCTCTCGCGCAAGTTCGACGTATGGATCGGTCGTGTCGTCGTGCTTGGCGATCTTCATCACGGCGACGGCGCCGTCTTCCGGGAAGCTGACGATGACTCGGTAGGGGCCGACGTGCTTCGAGCACAGCCTTGGCCAGGGGTCATCGCCGGACAACGCGTAGCCGGCTGCAGCGCAGCCCCGGCGCCCGAGTTCTTTGATGTGTTCGTTGACCGCATGCCGCCAACGAGGTTCGATCTCGCTGATGTCGCCGTAGACGCCTCGGCACAGCCGGATGTCGTACTTGGTTCGTTCGCGCTCCGCACGCTTCTTGTTCACGCTATGCGAACAACTCGTCGAGGTCGTCGAAGTCGACCGACACCCAGTCTCCCTTGTCCAGTTCGGCGAACCTGCCGACGAGTGCGGCTCGGTCGCGCCGATCCTGCAGGGCATGTACGACCCGACCGGCGAGCGGGCCCTTCGCGTGGGTGGCCCGGAGATCCGTGATCACGGCCAGCACTTCTCCGAGCGAGTCCGCCGTGATTCTGGTCGGTGTCTGACCAGGCACCGTTCGCAGCACGCCGCGGTCGATCCACGCGCGCACGGTTGGCTGGGAGAGCGCGAGCTGCTGCGCTGCCACTGAGACGGGCACCCCGATCGCCGCCTCGTGTCCCATACGGAGGATCAGCATGAGGCGTCGACGGATCTCCGCAACGTCATCTGTCTGGCTTGCTGCGGAGGCCTGCGCGAGGACGGCGACCAGCGTGGCCGATCCGCGGTCGGCAAGCTTTGCGTCGGACGGCATGAACCCGAGGGTGGCTCGTCGTGTCATGTGGCGGACTGTACCATCAGTTTCGAAAAAGCCACTATTTCGGAAAGGAGAGTGCTCCGCTGGGGGCTGGTTGCGCAGCGATGGTCACCTGAGCGCCGAGGCCCGCTCGATCGCGGCCGACGAGCCGCGGGATCCTCAACGACGGTCTGACCCGGTTGGCGGGGCGGGGACGGTCCTCGTGGCAGCGTCGACAAGGCGAGCCGCGTGCCCAGCTGCGGCTTCGGCGTCCTTGATCGCGATCGACAGCGATTGATACTGCGACTTCGTCTTCGGCTTCAACAGACGATCGAGCGTCGGTGCGAGCTCAGCTCCGATCTTGCCGGCTTGGCGCAACTCGACGACTGCCGGGCGGTGGTCGTCGGCCTTGGCGGTCTTGCCGGTCAGAACCAAGCAGATCGCGTCCTTCGCATTGATCCCGGCAATCACCGCGTTGGAGGTGGCCGCGTCGGCATGCTCGTTCGCGAGCGCTGACTTCGCTTCGGCGAGGAACTCCTCGGCCTTGGCGAGATGGCCTCGGGCCGTCTCCAGCGGCGTCATCCGGGGATCGTTTCGAGCACAGTGCTGAGGCTGGCGCCCGTGAGGGGGATGCCGTCACGGCGGAGGGTTTCGATCAGGGGGTCGTGACCGCGCTCCAGATCAGCGAGCTCGCCGGGCGTGTACTCCAGCACTTCGCATGGCGAACCGCACCAGCGCGTGACCCGTTCGGACAAGGTGGCGACCTCGGCGGCCCATCGGAGATCATCGAACGGCACCGACTCCGGGCGAACGACCAACAGGTCGATGTCGCTGCCACGGGAATGGTCTCGGCGAGCGACCGAGCCGAACAGAACCACGGACAACGGCGGCGAGTTCCACCTCGCAACATCCGCCGCGATTCTCCGCTGCAGCTCATCGGGGATGTCGAAGAGCGCCGCGAGCGCGGGGTATGACAGGTGGTCGCGGTTGAGCTCGTATCCGCCGGGGACCTTCAGAACCAGCCCGAGCTCACACAGTTGGAGGAGCTGGCGGCTGACGGTCGCCTGGCTCACGGTGCCGGTCAATGCCGCGATGGTGCGTCCGGTCAGCGGTTGCCCAGTGCGGTCGAGCACACTCAGGATCTGCGCCTTCTCCGGAGACAGGAGGGTTTCGAGTGGTCTACTCAGGGTCATGGCGAGCCTCCGCGCATGATTACATCATGAATCATCTGATGCTCAAGCGAATCGCGTGATGCAAGTATGAATCGCGGTGCGGGTTTGGTCTCAGCCGGCCGGGTGGTACACGCTGGGCAGTGAGCCGCCAAGCGCCTCGGCAACCTGCTCGAACACCCAGTTGCCGCTGGTGTGCACCTTGCCGCCGTCGTCGGCCGCGGCGCGCGGGTCGCCTTCCACGTAGCCGCCGCCCTGGTCGTTGACGAGGTAGATGCCGTACAGGTCGTTCTGCCGGTCGATCCAGGGGCGGAACCCGAACGAGCCGTCGCTGGAGATCACGATCGCATCCCCCTGCGCGTCCGTCCAGTCGAGCCATTCACCCAACCCGTACGGCGTGCGCTGCTTCATCCGGAACGCCGCTGCGAACGCGTAGCGCACACCGTCGATCTGGTTCGACTGCATCTCTGCCAGCGTCGCCTCCTGCAAGATGCGGGTGCCGTCCGGGGCCACGCCGCCGTGCACGATCATCTCGAGGAAGCGGGCGTAGTCGTCCATCGTGGAGAACGCGCTGCCCGCCGGGCTGGGGTTCGTGACGTCGTCCAGCTGCCCTGTGGTGCCCGCCTGCGCGAAGGCCGTGTGGTCCATGCCGAGGGGAGCGGCGATGCGGTCGTGGAAGAGCTGGGCGAACGGCACGCCCGTCACGTACTCGGCGATGGCGCCCGCGACGTACAGGTGCTGGCCGCCGTAACGGAACGCCTGCCCCGGTTCGTGCACCACGCCCGCGGCCACCAGGGTGCGCGCGCACGCCAGCATCGTCGCGGCCGGGTCATGCGCGCACGGCACCCGGTCGTCGTCGACGAGGCCGGACGTGAACGAGAGCAGCTGGCGCAGGGTGATCGAGCCCGGCTTGCCCCTCAGCTCTGGCACATAGGTCGAGATCGGTTCGTCGAGCGCGAGCGTGCCGTCGTCGACGAGCGTCATGATCGTGGCCGCGCTCAACCACTTGCTGCCGGAGGCGATCGGCACCACGGTGTCGAGCTGGTAGTTGCCCCATGCCTCGTGCTCCACGAGCTCGCCGTGCTGCACGACCAGCAGCGACACCCCCGGTAGGCCGGCCTTGGCGATCTCGCCGGTGACGAAGCTCTGGAACTCGTCGAGCGCCGCGTTGTCGACGACCTGGTCGGCGACCACAGAGGCGTACCCTGCGTCGACCGGAGGGGTGGTCGGTGTGCCCGCCGTTGTCGTGGACGCTGTGGAGGCTGCGGTCGTGCCCGAATTCGTGCTCGCGGTGGTGGACGGCGACGAGGTCGAGGCGACCGTTGTGGTGGTCGCCGTCGCGGCGAGGGGCGTCACGTCGGAGCATGCGGCGGTGGTGGCCAGCAGGGCGACGGCGAGGAGGGTGGTCGTGCGGAGTCCGAGCATGGCCTCGAATGCTGGCAGAGACCTGTGAGGGAACTGTGAACGCCGCAAACCGTCGTCCGTGTCGCGGCCCCTGACCACGAGACCCTGTGGTCGGGGCATGACATGGTGGGGGAAACGGATGTGGGCGGGTACCATCTTCGGCATGGACACAGATACCCCCCAGGGTATGAATGAGCAGCGAGTCGTGGTGATCGGAGGGGTCGCCGGTGGCATGTCGACCGCGACGCGCCTGCGCCGCCTCGAGCCCGGCACCACCATCGTCGTCCTCGAGCGCAGCGGCCATGTCTCCTATGCCAACTGCGGGCTGCCGTACTACGCCGGTGGTGTGATCGAGGACCGCGACGAGCTGCTGCTGCAGACCCCGGAGCGGTTGCACGACCGGTTCCGTCTCGACGTGCGGGTGCACAGCGAGGTGACCGCGATCGATACCGCCGCGCGCACGGTGCACGTGCGTCGCACCGACACCGGCGAGGAGTACCAGGAGCCCTACGACACGCTCGTGCTCTCCACCGGGGCCGCCCCGTTCGTGCCCGAACTGCCCGGCGTGGAGCGGGCTCTGACGCTGCGCACCGTCGAGGACGTCGATCGCATCACCGCCTCGCTCGCCGGCGCTCGCAGCGCGGTCATCGTCGGTGGTGGTTTCATCGGCGTCGAGCTGGCCGAGAACCTGCGCCACCGCGGGCTGGCCGTCGCGCTGGTCGAGCTCGCCGACCAGGTGCTCCCTCCGTTCGATCCCGAGCTGGCCACGCTGATCAGCGACGAACTGACGGTCCACGGCATCGACGTCCGCCTCGGCACCGCTCTCTCCGCCGTCGGCGACCGTGACGTGACCCTCACCGACGGCAGCGTCCTTGCCGCCGACCTCGTCGTGCTCGCCATCGGCGTGCGGCCCGACACTCGGCTGGCCGTCGCCGCGGGGCTGACGATCGGCGCTCGCGGGGGCATCGTCGTCGACGACCAGCTGCGCACGAGCGACCCGCACGTCTACGCGGTCGGTGATGCGACGGAGAAGGTCGACGTCCTCACCGGTGATCAGACGCTCGTGCCGCTCGCCAACCTGGCCAACCGGCAGGGCCGCCGCGCCGCGGATGCGATCGCCGGGAGAGTCAGCTCGTTCGGCCCCGCGCAGGGCACCGCCATCGTCAAGGTCTTCTCGCTGGTCGCGGCCACCACCGGCACCGGTGAGAAGCGGCTACGGGCAGCAGGTCACGACTACCGGGTGATCCACACCCACCCTGGCAGCCATGCCGGCTACTACCCGGGCGCGCAGACGATGGCGCTCAAGCTGCTGGTCGACGCAGCGACGGACCGCATCCTCGGCGCCCAGGCCGTGGGGCACGAGGGCGTCGACAAGCGCATCGACGTGCTGGCGACGGCGATCGCGACGGGCATGACGGCCAGCGATCTCGCCGACCTGGAGCTCGCCTACGCGCCGCCGTTCGGTTCCGCAAAGGACCCGGTCAACATGCTCGGCTACATCGCGGAGAACCTGCGCGACGGGCTGATCGACACCATCCAGTGGTACGACCTGACGCCCGTGCGCGACGACGACTTCCTCGTGGTCGACGTGCGGACCGCCGCCGAGCACACCCGTGGCGCGGTGCCCGGCTCGGTCAACATCCCCGTCGACGAGCTGCGCGAGCGGCGAGCCGAACTGGGCGCGCCGGGCGCGCGCCACGTGGTCGTGTACTGCGAGGTCGGCCAGCGCGCCCACACGGCGGCCACTCTGCTGAGTGGCCTCGGCTACACGGTCAGGAGCATCGACGGCGGCTGGAAGACCTGGCGGGCCGGTCAGCGCAGCGTGCGCAGCGAGCTGCTGGGGTCCGGCCGCTGAGGAGGCGATGTCCGGCCGTCCGCCGGCCGAAATCGGGCGACGGCCGAGGTGATCGGGCGCGACACTCGCCACATGATGTCCGAGGTGGCACAGGCGCTGATGGGGCTGGCCGGTGGCGATCCGTTCGCGGACGTCCGCCGCGCGAGTGAGGAGCACCAGCGCGAGCACGGCTGCGGTCTCCACCACGCGGGCGGCCCCCAGATGCAACTGGTCAGTGCGCTCGCCCGCTGCGCCGGCGCCCGGCGCGCGCTCGACCTCGGCTGCGGGCTCGGCTACTCCACGCTGTGGATCGCGAGCGCCCTCGGCTCGGCAGGGTCGGTGATCGGCATCGACGACGACGCGGCGCACATCGCTCGCGCGTCCGAGCTCGCCACCGGACATCGACTCCCGGCCAGGGTGTCGTACGTGACCGGCAGCGTGCTCGACGTGCTGCCCGCGCTCGACGGGCCCTTCGACATGATCCACGACGATGCCTGGTTCGCGAAGACGCCCGATCACCTCGATGCGATGGTCGCGCTGCTGCGACCCGGCGGGTTGCTCACGATGGCCAACTGGTTCCTGCTCGTTGACGCGCTCACCGGCGAACCGCGCAACGACTGGGCGTCGTTCGCCGGCCCGGCCTGGGCGGAGGACACCATCGAGTACGCCAGGGTGCTCGCCGCCCGGGCCGACCTGGCGGTGACCTGGGTGACGGTTCCCCCGATCGGGTTCGCCACGAGGGCGATCCTTGCGTGATCGTCCCCGGCGCGGCAGTCTGGTCGGGATGTCGATCGGTCCGATCGACACGCCGGTCCCGGGCCCGAGTCGCGGCGCCCGGCCGGGCAAGACCTCGTAGGGAGTGACCGCATGGGAATCGTGGACGATCTGCTCGCCAACCCAGGGCTCTACGTGGGGACTGATACCGACGTCGGTGCCGATGTCGTCGGCTCGGTGCGGATCGTGGTGACGGCGCTGCCGGGCCGCGCGGGCGTGAGCCTCGACTACGAGGTGTACAACCCGGCCGGGGCGGGCCCCGTGCTCGGGCACGCCGAGCACACGGTGATCGGGAGGGCCGACGACGGGACGGCGATCATGGTCATCGCGCACACCCACGGGGAAGGGATCACGATCCTGCACGAGACCGAGCCCGGTGTATTCGAGCCCGGCGAAGGCCCGCCGCCGTACCCGATGAAGGTCGTGGTGTCCGTCCCGGCAGCCGGCCGGCTGCGCCACGTGTGGTGGTACGGCCGCGCCGGAGGCGTCGCCGAGGAACGCGACATCGCCGACCTCGAGCGCATCACGCCGTAGGCCGTCTCCTCACACCTACGCTGCACCGGATGCGTGCTGGCCGGCTCTGGATGCTGCTCGCCTCCGGCGCGGTCGCAGTGGCCGCCTGCGGCAGCGACGGCGAGACTCGCCAGGATCGCGCCCCGGCGACGACCACCGTCGCGCCCGCGACCGCAGCGCCGGCCACCACGACGACGATCCCGGAGACATACGTGCTGCAGGCGGGGGACAGCCCCTCACTGCTCGCCGACCGCTTCGGGCTGACGGTCGCCCAGCTCGAGCAGTTCAACGCGGACAACGTCGACTACATCGACTTCCTCGTCGGTGCCGAGATCCGCCTCACACCGCCGCCCACCACGACCGCACCGCCCACGACGGTGCCCCCGGCGACGACGTCGATGCCGGCCGGCGCGTCGACGACGGTGCCGCCATCCGGCCGCGTCACGATGGCGTTCACCGGCGACGTGCTCACCCACCGGGTGATCAACCGTGAGGCGCTGCAGACCGACGGCAGCTACGACTACACGTCGATGCTCACGAACATCGCGCCGTTGGTGTCCGCAGCCGACCTGGCCATCTGCCACCTCGAGGCCCCCGTCGCGCCCGTCGGCGAGGACGTGATGGTGGCGCCCGAGCGCCTGTCGTCGGCGGCGTCGATCACCGACGCGCTGGCAGCGGCCGGCTTCGACCGCTGCTCGACCGCGTCGAACCACAGCGCCGACCGCGGCGCGGGCGGTGTCGACGCGACGGTCGCCGCCTTCGCCGACGCGGGCATCGGCCAGTCCGGCATGGCGGCGACGGAGGCCGACCGCCTCCCGCCGATCGTCACCGTCAACGACGTGCGCATCGCGCACCTGGCCTACTCATACGGCTTCGACGGCCACACGTTCCCGGCGGGCGAGCAGTGGCGGGGCAATCTGATCGACCCGCAGCGGGTGATCGACGATGCGGCAGCGGAGCGGGCGCTCGGGGCGGAGGTCGTGGTGGTCAGCCTCCACTGGGGCGCCTCCCAGGTGCGCCAGCCGACCGCCGACCAGCGGGCGATCGCCGACGCGATCACCGCGTCGGGGCAGGTCGACCTCATCGTCGGCCACCACGCGCACGTGCTGCAGCCGATCTCCCAGGTCAACGGCGTGTGGGTCGTGTGGGGGCTGGGTGACTTCCTGTCCGACCTGCCCACCAGTGCCGAGTGGGGGCCGTCCACGCAGGACGGGGCGCTCGTGTCCGTCACCGTCGAGCGGGCGGCGGACGGCACGATCGTCGTGGGCGCACCGTCGGCGCAGCCGACGTGGTGCGACAAGGACCACGGCCACGTCGTCCGCTCGACCGCCGAGCAGGGCGACCCGGCGCTGTCGGAGGTGGTTCGCGAGCAGCTGCGCCGCTCGGAGGAACGTACCCGCGACGTGCTCGCCGAGTTCGTCCCCGCCTGACATCCAGTGCCGGGCAACGAGCCGGATCCGCGGCGCGGCGTAGGGTTCCCGGGATGAGCGACACTCTCGAGACGGTGAAGATCGAACGGCTGGACGGGGTGCTGGTGTTGCACCTGGACGACGGGAAGGCGAACGCACTGTCGTTCGCGATCATCGAGGCGATCTCGGCGGCGATCGACGAGGCAGAGGCCGACGACACGATCGGCGCGATCGTGCTGCACGGCCGCCCGGGCAAGTTCTCCGCCGGGTTCGACCTGTCGGTGATGCGCAGCGGCGACGTCGCCTCGGTGGTGCGCCTGGTCAGCGACGGTGGCGACCTCGTCCGCCGCATCTACGGCTCGTCGGTCCCCGTCGTAGCCGCGTGCACCGGGCACGCACTCGCTGCCGGCGCGCTGATGCTGCTGGGGTGCGACGTGCGCGTCGGAGCCGACATCGACTGCAAGATCGGGCTCAACGAGGTGGCGATCGGCATGGTGCTGCCCGCGTGGGCGATCACGATCGCGCAGGATCGACTCAGCCGACGCCGCATCCAGCGGGCAGTCGCGACGGCGGAGGTCACCGATGGCGCCGGCGCCGTCGACGCCGGCTTCCTCGACGTCGCAGTGGCGGAGGACGACGTGCTGCCCACCGCCTTCGGCAAGGCGCGCGAGCTCGCCGCGCTCAACGGCCGCGCCTATGCCGGGACGGTGCTCGCCCTGCGCGGGCCGGTGCTGGAGACGATGGCCGCGCAGATCACCGCCGACCGCGAGCTGGGCGTCGCGGTCACCGTCTGATCCGTGTTTCGGGGTCTCTCGCGCGCT